>SDOA01000045.1 GCA_004524595.1 Candidatus Thorarchaeota archaeon
TATAGACAGAATTACACAAATCGAAGTACTGACCCTGAAGGACGTGTATGTCATTTGGTGATCGACAAAGAAGGAGCGACAAGTGCCATCATCTTGCGGTTAACCGCGGGGAAGCCTGTGGAATTTCCGGCTGAATTTGTAAGTGATATTGGGGAGAAAGCAGCACTCACTGTGTTGCATCATAAGGATAAAGTTGTCAAACTTTTCCCTGTAGCAAGTGAGGACATCTACCTGCTCAGGATTGAGATTAGTGATTTATCTCGCAATTTCCTGAAGCAACTGAACTTCGCATTTAATGATGCCAAGCTCAGCGACATTATCTTTACAACTGGTGTATGTCTTCGAGGCGAACGCTGCTATTACGAATGCTACTTTATCCCAGATCAATTAGTTGTCACACTTCCTGAACTCGAAGAGAGCTTGAAGAAGATACCCGGAGTATCCAGAGTAGTCCTGCGAAAGGTAGCTTGAGCACAGGCCTCCTAATATGATTAGGCGCCTTGGACCATTGGTCGAACACAAGCAACCGTCCGCAATAAACTAGTAATTGAGAGCCTCAGCAATCTGAGGCTCACTTTGTCTTTTTCTTACCTAATTATTAATAGAAGAACGAAATAGAATCTCAATCTATCCCTCGCTAATTAACTAAATTCATTACCAAACAGTTCACGATTCCCGATTAAAAATCCAAGAATGTTTCAAAGAGTGCAATATATCCCTCCAAAAAGACCTCAGAAGCATTTTGATGCAAGTCAGAGGAGCTCCATGCCTTCATTTCGCAATTCTCTGTAATTCCTTAGATTCGCTGGAATATATGCGTCTAAGAATATATTCAATATATGCTCAGGATCCCTCTCAATCCCATATTCTTCAAAGTAACTAAGTACATTGTAAATATCACGACGAAGAATCAATTCAATCTTATTCATATCACTCCATTTGTTCACAGACTCGGTCTGGGGAACATCAATGATCCAGGGATAATCATTCCACCAGAGGATATTATATGCACTCAAGTCCCCATGAGCATAATGGGCAGTACTATACATGATTAAGTATTGATCTAGAATCTCATTTAATACTGCTTCAGGATTCTCTAATTCTACCTCTCTGAGTTGAGGAGCAGGAGTATCCGCATCACCAATGAATCTCATAGTGAGATAATTGGCAACACGAGAGATTGGTGTTGGAACCCTGACCCCGGCTTTGAAGCAAGTCTGAAGAATGTCATATTCCTTCACTGCAATGTCTTCCAATAATCCTAGAATCCAACGTGTCTTCTTTCCGCTTGATTCACGGATGTGCCCTTTAGTCATGGATAGCTTATGTGGTGTAGCCCAGAGCCGATATGCCTTCAGGATAATTGAATGCTCATTCCATTTTGCTAAGAAGATTGTTGCTTCTTTTCCTGCACTCATAGGGTAAAGAACATCAGTAGCAAGTCCAAAAGAGACCGCCTCTTTTTTAATTGCTTTAAACTGTGGTTCCTCAATAACCGCTTTCCCACTAGTGCCACCGCGGATTGCGTCTCGCTTCTGATCGATTGTAGCTCCTTTAGAGAGAGGGTTGAATTTATCGACTCTACTCATAGAGCTCATCCTCCGCAATATATGAAACAATTTCCTCATCATAGTTCTTCAAATTTTCAGGAATGTATTCAGAGAGAAAGACATCCACAATATGATCAAGGTCTCTTGAGATACCATATTTTTTGAAGTATGTCAATATATTCATTATATCTCTTCGGAGAAGAAATGTCGTGGTCTTCATATCTGCCCAAGGACCGACCCGATATGCTTGAGGCATATCAATGATCCACGGTTTCTCGTTCCACCAGAGGATATTATAGGCACTAAGGTCCCCGTGGATGTAATTCACATCTCGATACATAGTTAGATAGTCATCCAGAATCCGATCTAGGACCACCTCTGGCTCATCAAGATCTATAGTTCGAAGTTGAGGAGCAGGCTCAATCCCATCACCGATAAAACGTTGAGTGAGGTAGTTACCAACTCGTCCAATGGGTGTTGGTACATTCATTCCTGCTTTAAAACATGAGAGAAGTAGATCGAATTCCTTTGCTGCGAGCATCTGCATCTTTCCTGGAGCAAAGAAACCTTTCTTCTTGCTTGCCTGAGATGTATTCCAGAATCTATAAGCTTTGAGAATAATAGGATGCTCCTTGTATAGGGCAAGAAAGATGGAAGCCTCCTTTCCTGCATTCATTTGATAGGCAACATCTGTTGCAAGTCCAAATTTGATTGCATCTTCTTTGACCTCTCTAAGCGTAAGTTCGCAGATCTCGACAGTCCAACTTCTTCGGTTCCCTCGCTGAGCATCTCTCTTAATGGAGAGTGCACTAGGTTTCTTGGGATTTAGTTTCTCCACTACGCCAGCCATCTTAGACCACCACTATTCTAGAGAAATGCAGACCTCCTGAGGGACTTGGAGAGAACTTTTTCAGTAAATATTCCTCTGTGAGTTCCTTAGGTCGCAGGGCACCTGATTGGTCGTCCTTAGTACCAATAACTTCCATTGTTCTGGGGTTCTTCTTCGTGATTTTACTTCGTCCAGAAGAGGCACCATGTGTTTGTTTATACAACTTTGATTTTCACTCTCGTTGATGAATTGACACGCATCTTACATTCAAAGCACAGGAATTATCGAAAATGAGAAACCCACTACCCACGAAGCGCCTAGAGATGCCTTCAGACACGTGCGTGAAATGAATGGAGAACACCAAAAAGGAATAGAAGTCGTTTAGACTTCCTCGACGTAGGTGTAGGTATCCTTTGGACTAACTCGTACGACAATCATTGATACACAAACACCTCCGTATTCATTAAATCAGATTCTCGGTTTCATGGTTAGTATATAGACTTTACGATGTACGTTAGAATTAATATGTATCATGTGGCATCTTTAACAGGATTCTCTCTTTTAGTCTCAATTATTTTTACAGGATTTGTTTCTTCAACATATTTCCACAGTAGGTAGGCTCCGATGAGTCCAAGAACAGAGGCAATCCAAAATGGAACGCCCATACCATCAATCAGAAGTGGACCTATAGGGATTTGAATTAATGAAAAATATGCGAACAAAGCACCACCAGCAATTGGTCCAATTGTGGCTCCTGCATTGAAGAAGGCTTGAAGTGTTCCAAATAACTTACCTCGCAAGCTCCAAGGAATAATATCAGCTTGAATTGCTCGCATTGCAGGTTCAGATATCGACATTGTCGCACTCTGGCCAATCCACACTGCACTTGTTTGCACAAGATTGGTTGTTAACGGTAAGACTCCTAAACTTATTCGCGAACCCACTGCACCCCAAACAGCTAACCCTTTTCGCCCTCGACGATCGGAGTATCTCCCTGAAGGTATTGAGAAGAATAATCCTACAGCTCCAGCTCCTGATATGATAAGTCCAATAAGACCAATATCTGTCGTGATTCGACTCATCAAGAATAATTGGAAGATTGGTTGACCAAGACCCATTGCAATTCCATTAAACATCGACATGAGATATAATGCATTGATCATCCGACGTGTCTTCTGATTCATATCCTCTAATAGGTTCTCAACAGGTGGAGGTTCTATGGGATTAGAAAGTTCACAAGCTAACGGAGGGATTTCTTGATTTGAGGGTAAGTCGAGTTTTCCTGGTGCAGTTTCTTTCAAAATAATAGCTGTGATGATTGTAGCAGGGAGAACAATGAGTGCACCAATGAAGTAGGGAACTCTAAAGACATCAGGAACAGGCAATAAAAGAAAATCTCGACAGAAATTATAGAGAAGACCTCCAACACCAGGACCAAGTATGAACCCTAGAGTTGATACCATCATATAGACACCTAGACCTTCACCCCTACGTTCTGAGCCAACAATATCCATTAACGCAGCTTCTGCTGTAGGCCAGACCATTGCAGACACAACACCTTGGAAAGCCCTGACTAGTAGAAGATGAAACCAGTTTTGTGCTAAACCGAAAAAGACCAAAAGAAGAACATACCCGAAGAGACCAACAATAATAACTGGTCGTCTTCCATGAGTGTCAGAGAAGCCCCCCCAGTAGCGAGCCAAGAGAGTTCTTGTTCCCATGAATGTGGCCATCAATACTCCAAAGATCAAGGAGAAACTTGCAACAACATCTGCTGGAACAATGTACCCAGGACCTGGAGGTTGAGTAAGTCCTCCTTCAAGAGCAATTAGATAATATGACATTGAAGGTGCAACAATACCAAAACCGAGCATAATCAACATTGCATCAATAGCCAGTACAATGACTCTAGGATTCCTATACAGACTGTCTTTCTTGATTGAGTCATCATAACGTGACATGGAGGAGCCTCGCAAGAAAATAGGTCAAATTAAGGATGTTAATATAAGTACAGGTCATGACACATTTCTAGGCCGTTAAGGAAGGATTTATCTCTGTTTCATTACGCCGTCCTACGATTTCCGTTTAAGGGAAGCAACAATCACGCTAAAGAATGAAAAATTGGATGTTGAATATACATGCCCAATCCAAGTAATCCATTAATCGTTCAATCAGACAAATCAGTACTCCTTGAAGTAGATAATCCCCTCTATGAAGATGCGAGGGACTCGTTAGCACGATTTGCAGAACTTGTCAAATCACCTGAATATGTACACACATATAGAATCACACCACTTACTCTCTGGAATGCAGCTGCAATGGGAATGACACCAAATGAGGTTGTTGCGGCACTCGAAGAATTTGCCAAATATCCTATTCCTGGAAATATTTCAAGAGAGATTGTAGACTACATGTCTAGATATGGACAGCTCTCGCTCTACAAAGATGATATGGACCTCCTACTCATATGTGAAAATGAGGACTTAGCTGAAGAGATTTGGGCGAACAGTAAAATTACTGAATTCATCATTGATCGTGTAGATGAGGTCACGTTTAGAGTAGACCCATCGAGAAGAGGATTCATCAAACAGGCTTTGATTGAGGTTGGACATCCTGTCGAGGATCTGGCTGGTTATGTTGAGGGAGAACATCTTCCCTTTGAAATACGAGAGACAACTCTTGAAAGTAAACCTTGGGGATTAAGAAAATACCAGGATGATGCCGTTGCCATCTTCCATCATGGCGGAGGAGAGAAAGGAGGTTCAGGTGTAGTTGTGCTACCTTGTGGAGCTGGTAAAACAATGGTAGGGATTGGAGCTATGTACAAGCTTCAGACATCTACATTAATTCTAGCACCGAATGTGATTGCAGTAAGGCAATGGATTGCTGAACTACTCGATAAGACAACATTACAACCTGAAGATATTGCGGAATACACTGGAGACTCGAAAGATATTCGCCCGGTAACTGTTGCGACTTACCAAATACTGACTTGGCGTAGAACAAAATCGTCTGAATTTGAGCACTTTAAAATATTCGAGGCTAGAAACTGGGGACTCATCATCTATGATGAGGTTCATCTCCTACCCGCGCCTGTCTTTAGAGTGACAGCAGCAATTCAGGCAACCAGACGTTTAGGTCTTACTGCAACATTAGTTCGAGAGGATGATAAGGAAGAAGATGTCTTTAGCTTAATTGGCCCAAAAAGATTCGACATGCCTTGGAAGATGTTAGAGGACCAAGGCTGGATTGCTACTGCTATTTGTTATGAGATTCGTCTTGAGCTTCCGGATAGCTTGCGAAGAGCATATGCAGTAGCAGAGGACAGAAAGAAATATCGAATTGCCGCTGAGAACCCTGACAAAATGGAGATAATTAAAGAGATCATAAAACATCACGAAAAGGACAATATTCTTGTCATAGGCATGTATTTAGATCAATTGGAACTCATTGCTGAGGAAGTTGATGCTCCTTTAATCACAGGAAAAACACCCAATGATGAACGAGCAGAACTCTATGCAGCATTTCGCGAGGGGAAACAAAAAATTCTCATCGTGTCGAAAGTTGCGAATTTTGCTTTAGACCTTCCTGATGCGAATGTGGCAATACAGGTCTCAGGTACATTTGGATCTCGTCAAGAAGAGGCTCAAAGATTAGGTAGAATTCTTAGACCGAAAAGTGATGGGAGTTTTGCTAGATTCTATTCACTTGTGACAAGAGATACGAGAGATATGGATTTTGGGGCAAAACGTCAGTTATTCTTAACTGAACAGGGTTATCAATATGTTATTGCATCAGCAGAGGAAAAAATATGGGAGCGAGCTCCTGAGAGTTTCTTCAGCTGATAATAAGAGAACGCAGCCGAGTTAGTTTCATCCTCACATATTCAAGTATTTCATTCCGTATAGATGGAGTGGCAATACTCTGTTCTACAATACCAAACTCCATGGAGAGTAATCTTTCAATACTCCAAGCTATTACTGAGGATAGTGCCAAAGGACGCAGGATATTCACAGTATCTCGAATTTGTGGAGTAACTATGTTTTGATGATAGTCTGTTTCTTGAGAATACGATGCTTCGAGAAGGTATGCAATATCATATCGAGAGTCGCCAATAGCACAGTTTTCAAGGTCGAGAAAAACAGATTTTTGTTCCCTAAATACAATATTTGGAACCCATAAATCACCATGCATTGTTCGTTTAGACCATTCACCAAAGGCATCAGTTATTGAATATAATTCAGGATAGAGTTCACTAAATGATTCTTTCATTCGAGCAAGTTCGTCAGAACTTCTAGGTAGCCATTCATGACCTTCAATAGATTGTAGGATTTTGTCAAGATATTCAGAGGGTGTATTGTATGATGGTAAATCAGAGGGATTTAGTTTAGAGAGAATTCCAAGAGATTGTTTGAGTGAATTCATCTGTTTTAATGATATATCTGTTAAAGAATCATACACATCTCCATTAACAAATTCAAGAAGGATAAATGGAGTTTCAGCAGAGTCATTGAGGTGACCAACCTCCAATGGTACTGGAGCAATGCCGGATTTAGAAATGTTAAGACAAATCTTATACAGATGGTCATAAGGATTAATTTCTCTCTTCTCAGTTGACCATGGAAGTTTAAGAACAAAATCAAGATGTGAATCATGACCTCGTATATTGAGGTTTGACCAACCTCCCAGAGAGTAAGGATTTAGATGAACAACATCATTAAGAATATCACTGGATTGTAATAGCAATGCAGATAATTCGTCAAGACCATGTCCATGAATTCTCTTGATGTTCTGTTTCATCATCGCTAAGAGAATAAAAATGACAACTTCTAAAAGGATGTTGGGATGGGTACAAAATATGAATGGAAGGGACATGCTTCTCGTCTTAGCACATCTATTTAGGAAAAAAGGAAGTGAGGTCTCCATTGAAAGTGCAGTAGATTTCCTTTCATTCAGGTGCAGGTATGGAGCACCATCAGATATACGCAAATTACTCTCTATAGCCTTAAAGAACGAGATGATCTCAAGAAAAGAAAATATGATAATTGCGGAATTTATCTTCGATAAGCAGAGTCTTCCATGGAACCTATCAACAGCTCTTCAAGATAGAGTTCGATTTCAAGAAGAGATTCAGCCACTATTCTAAGTCTGTTCTGAGGTATAACTTGCAATTGATGCGAGGAGAGCAGTGAGATGGATGAAGGGGTTTTTTCCATGCAGCATTCTGTAGTCAATCTCAGCTACACGACTCAAAATTTTACTTAGAAGGAGAGGCTCAAACGGCCTCTTTACAAGATCCCTTTCAATTTCGAGTAAAATTTCTTGAGGTTCATAACCATCAATGGCAATCAAGCTTCGTATGAGTTTCCTTCCATCTTGAAATGATCCTTTGAGAGCTGCAGTGACGATTTCTCTTGCACTTCTCGTAAGAATCGTGTCTGAATGTTCATAGACAATATCCTCAGTCACTATCTTATTGGCAGTAGAGGATATTTGAAGTAGATTAATTGCATGTCGCATATCTCCAGACGCTTGTCGTGCAATTGATTCAGCAGCAATACTGTCTATCTTTACTCCTTCTTTATCAGCTATAGCTTGAATATGTTTCACAATGTTATCTACTGAAATTGATGGAAATTTCAAGACTTGACAACGAGATATTACTGCAGGACTCCAACCAGATAATGAAGGAGTCAGTAGAATGAATCGGCATGCGTGACTATACAATTCCATTGTTCTACGAAGTGCTTGTTGCATATTATAGCTTAGAGCATCAGCTTCGTCAAGGACTAGTATCTTTACTTTTTCATCTGCCACTGTGACAGTAGATGCAAAAAAGCGAATGGCTTCTTGAAGAAGTTGACTTCTATTTGGTGGGCTAGTCTGTCCTTTAATCTTCATGTTGGTTTGAGCTTCTCTATATATCACTGACATATATTCATCAAGTTCAGTTCGTTTATCACGGTCCAGTTTTGCTAGATCTTGAACACTTCTTTTTGCATCAGTTAAAGACATGTCCCAAATATCACGGATGTTTAGAGATTTATAGTTTGCAATGAAACTACTACCAAGTATATCACGTGAAAATAATTCCGCGGCTGTAGTCTTTCCTGTTCCTGGGGGACCATAGAAAATCATGTTGGTAAGGGTGTTTGACTCAGCCAAAGCCTTGAGTTGGTTAATTACAGGCTCTTGACCAATGAATTCATCCCATTTTTTTGGTTTATATTTCAAACACCATAACAATGATTCCAAGATTACACCCATCTGATAGATTCTAGTTCTCAAAATAAGCTTGTTTCTTCTCGAAAGCGAGCTTTCATGGGAGGAATATGAATAGACGAATGCGCAAATGTGACACAACCAAAAGCATCTTAAACAATGAAAAAGCTCGGCGCTTGTTTCTTAGAAGAAATTTCTATGGTTAGGTCATAACAATGGCAAAAGAGCCTCTCGAAAAAGAATTGGAACATCTGTTTAGAGAAGATTTGCTTGCTGCATGCAAGCTATGGGGAATAGATGTTACAGGAAAAGACACAGGTGCATCACTAATAGATATGTTAGCAGAAAAAATGAAAGAGCCAGAAGAGAGGGAACGCATCTATGAGAGTTTTAATCCATTAGAGAGGGACCTTCTTGGAATTCTTACACTAAGTGGAGGTGCTATGAGTTACGATCGGCTTAAGCCATTCAGGAAGATCTATAGTTACGGGCAATTGAATCAGACTGAACGCGACCTGAGAAAGAAAGGTTTGATCATACGACGCATGATGAGTCGACTTACAGAGTTTGGTAGAGAAGTTGCGGAGTTCAAAGTTCTAGATTTCTTCATTCCTCACTTAAGGGAATACTTTGAGAGAACTCCAACGCCAGATTCTGAAAAACCTAAGAAAGCTAGGAACATTGTAGATGAACGTGATACATTACTAATTGATATGCTCATCCTCATTGCATATATAGCGAAACACGATGTACGTATGACTTCATCATGGGAATTTCCTAAACGTGAGATTGACCGTATAATGGAGGCTATGTCAAATCCGACTGAGGAACGTTTTGAGATTGTTCAAAGATTTGCACGAAAAGCAGGAGCATACACAATATCTGAAGGTGACAAAGTCCACCCTTCAAAGGTTGAAGCATTATTTGCGGGAGAGCAGCATGTTGTTGCTAAACGCTTTCTGATTTCAGCACTTGGCAGGACTCGTGCAATCTGGGCAACACCAGACCAGCCTACAGAATACACTTTGAACCTTGCTATTTGCCGGTTAAGGGAGAGTAACCAAGAAGATTGGATAAGTGTGGAGGAATTACGTGATTGGATTCGAAGTGAACTCTATCAAGAAAATCAACCATTAAAGTGGATTCAAGTTGATGATGATAGAGTTCAAATGGCCCTGGAAACTCCGATTCTTTTAGGGTTGGTTGAAGCAGCCTACAAAGGAAAGAAACTGCTAGCTGTCAGCTTGACCGAAGTTGGTGAGCGGGTTCTTAGAGACCATTCGCCCATACCAAAACCAATGAATAGAGAAACATTCATTGTACAACCAAACTTTGATATTACTGCTTTCACAACAGAGATGGAATATCAGAAGCTCTATCGGCTCATGCTCATCTCTGAGCCAGTTCGAACTGATGTCGTCAGTACATTCAAGATTACTGAGAGATCAATCTTTGAAGCAATTGAGATTGGACTGCGTGAGAAAGATCTCTTTGGATTTCTCTCGACTGAAAGCAGTAAACCAATTCCTGCTAACGTTGAACGCTCTATAAGAGATTGGACTTCACAGACGACCTTTACAACAATATCGGAGGTCACTCTTTTTGAAACTGAAACTGAGCGCGATTTGGATATGCTGATGTTAATTCCAGAGTTTGAAGCTCAGGTGATTCGAAAAGTCGGTCCAACTGCAGTTATTCTAACTGGAGATATTGAACAACTTAGCGAGATCCTAAGAAAACGGAAATGCATGGTAAAAAGAACTAAAATTGAAGAAACACCAGAGGTAACTCCAGCAACTGAGATAACAGAACAGGTTTTGCTTTATGGTACCGAGCATGTTGTTGAGGATGTGCCTTGGGACTGTGAAGGATGCCCAGCAATACAATCATGCAATAAAATCGTTAGACGAAAGGGAAAGAAACAAAGAGGTGTAAAGAACTGAATAGTGTTCTTCCAAGAGAACTTTCTGGTCACTTTTTTGGCGTTGGTAGTGTTGGAGAGAGAAATCTAAGAATTCCGCTGGAATACATCAAGAACTTGAAAGTACCGTATTCGTTTCAAATCACCTCACTACGAGATGAAGATATGATACGACAATTTGCAGTACTTATCGACGGATTTGAAGAAGAAGGAGATTTCAATCTAGATATGGATATCCATACATACAGAGAAATAACAAGTGATGATGAACCTCTTTTTCTTAAAGAGAAGAATCTTCACAGTCTATATTCACTGATGGATGGAACTAGATACCAATATTTCAAGACACAACAGACTGCGCCAGCAACAATGGGATTTAGCATAAGAGGAACTGACGGAAAACAGCTGGTTAGCAGAAATATGTTCCATTTCTTTGAGAGTCTAATGCGAAGAATCGCTTTGGGTCAATACAACCATCTATCGGAACATTGTGACACCATTATAATATGCCAAGATGACCCAGGATTGGGCTTTGTTAAGCAGATGATAGAGACTAAACACATCACAGATATGTCATTTGAACAGATTGTAAAAATGACAGATGGCATATACCCAAACTATGTAATTCCAGCATACCACTATTGTGATGACTGGAGAGTGTTAGAACAGGAGGGATGGTATCCATTATGGGAAAGCAAAGTCAAGATTGTCCACATAGATGTCGTCAGGTATCCAGCAAAGATTGATTCAGAACAGTCAGAGAAGATAAATGAATTTTTAGTAAAAGGAGGAGGGCTGGCCTTGGGGATTTTGCCGAATACGGATGATGCATTTGAGAAACCAGTTCTCGAAACTCTCAAAGACAACTTACTCAGCACACTCACTGATTTTCACAAATGTGGAGTAGACCTAGAATTACTTGAGAATAATACAATGATTTCGACTCAGTGCGGTCTTTCAGGGGCAAGCCCTGAGTTAACTAAAGAGATACATGAAAGAAGTATGGATTTCAAAGATATTTACCTGAAGCAGTTCGAACTATTACTTCGCTAATTGTCGATGTAAGGGATATGCTTAAGAGAAGAGAATCTTGGTCGAGAACTTGTCTTTGGATAGTGAAATAATGGAAGAAGGAACAAAAGAACCCGGTATAATAATGAAGTTCATTCAGGATTATAGAATGAAGATGCTCATTCCGGAACTCCTCGTTGTATTTGGAGTATGGTATTTCCTGCCAAATCTGGGAGTGACCTTCTATGAGGGTAATGTGTATGAATCCTTTGGGATTATGATGTATCTTTTCCAACCATTATTCTTCCTACCAAGCGGACTTCTTCTTGTTGCAGCAGTATTCACCCTACATGGAATTTACCCCTTAGACAACTATCATGAAGGGAAGATAGCTGAGCTACCCAAAGCTGCAACTATTATGATCATAATATCGTTCTTCTTTTTGCCTGTCTTAGTGGCAATGCAGATGCTTGGATATTATATGACAGAAGCAACGGAATTCTTCTCCAGAAATCCATTTTGGGAACGCGTTGAGAGTGTGGGAGACCTTCTATTTTATGCGGGGCCAATGTTCTTTGTCGGACTTCAATGGTGGTTGTTACTTCCAGTGTTCTTCTTATCTCAGGGAGTCGATGGAATTCATAAGATTGCACATCATGAGACCTCTAGTGACAAAATAACTGCATTCTTCTATTTCCTATGGCCAATTACAATGCCACTCTTCTTTGACCTCACAGAGATAATTGCTATGGCTGCACTTTCAATACCTGCTTTTGCATTCTACAGTTACATTAGACCATATTATACATATGTGACTGCAGTTCATACTCTGTCATTTGCGCTTCTTTCAATTGCTTCGATTTTGCTGGCACCTATGCTACCATTATTGAATCAGTGGATTCCAAATGCAATTCCGATGCATACCCCTGAACCTCTTTGGGGCTCATTTATCATGCAACCAATTGTATTCGGAATTCTTTGTGGTTCGATAATCATTGCTATTGTTATTGCAGCATATCTCACACACAAGAAATAGCAATGGATGGAAGTGTACCTTACACTTCCTCTCCAATCTTTATTCAATTAATCACTCAGCAAATGTAGGTTTCCGATCTGCTACCTCATCATCTTCTTCACGGAGCTTGTGTTGGAAGGGTCTTCCCTGTCCGTAGATAGCAGGATCTTCTCCGCGGGTCTTCCCCATGATGACAAGAAATCCAATTGCTTGAACTCCAACAGATAGGATACAGATAATCATGACCTCATGGAAATAAGGATGGGAAAACAGGCTCGATAACCAGATAGTAGGGTAGGCGATGGCTTGAATAATAATCCCAACCAAAAGCATCAACACCCATTTGTTAGTCCAATTTGTCATTGAAGAGCACCTATGTGTTTCTAGATTAAAATTAAAAAAAGGCTACAATTAAAGATGTCTGTTATGTCACGAAGTATTTGCTGCATCATAGTTATCCTTTAATTTTGTTGCGAGAAAAGCAGCAAGTTTTCGAAAGTCATTAGTTGAAACATGTGGTACAGTGTTCGATCTCTTAGGAATCTCGAATCTTGCCACTATCACAGTTACCTGTTCATCCATAGAGTATTCCAGAAGTGCAGGGTATTTTGTTCGAATCCTATGAATTTCCTGAGTTTCTTGAACTGGAAAGCCCTTGTATATTGTTCCCACTAGGTAAGGATATGCAAAACCTGAATGTGAAACTTGTACCTTGACCTGAACAGATTCTGGAAGTCCTTGAATGTATGATTTTACTTCAGCATCGAAAATAGTCTGAGCTCCTGCGCGGACACCCAGCTCAACATTCATGCCAGCCCGAATTCCAGCAACACCTTCCAGTTCTCGAGCGAAATTGTAGGTATCACCTTTTAACGGTGGTTTGAAAAATTCCTCAGCATCAATTTTAGGAATTCTAAAACCTATTACAAATCCTGAAACTGAAAGGATTGTATAGAAGATGGTGATAATTAGAATCGAATCTATGAATGGATTGATCAATAGAATTGTGAAGGATTGAAAAATAATCAGGAAAGCTCCAATAGCACCAACAATTATCATCATGAAAAAGCACGAACAATAATCACCAGGATGCGCATAGAGGTCTCCATAAGCATCTTCATAACTCTCCATCATTTCTTCGTATTCACTAAAACTAACCCATACTTTCCGTCTTTCCCATTCTCCAGGTATATAGTCGATGGCTTTCTTTGAACCAAAACCTATTCCTAGTGATACTAAAAAGAGTAGCATTGGTAATGTTATGTTCACCAGAAATGAACGTAATTCATTTACATAGTAATTATGTAGCAAGATACCAATAATAATAAACAATAGAAGGGAGATTACATAGATTCGATTTACTTTCCCTTGTCGGCTGTAATCGATGATTTTGCCTTCGTCCAATCTGCTTCCTCCTTTAATTAACGATGTTCATACTAAGAAATAAGACCATCGTTTACACCTTTTCATTTGAAACGGATTTTTGCATCAGTAGAAATGCGTCAATATCTTCAAGAACATCTTCGAGAAATTCATCAACACCATTATTATCTATATACAATAATATTGTTCTCTTTATTAATTCTACAATTGCAGTTGACTTCGTTGGTAGAGTAATCTCACCAACAATTACAAAGTCTTTGGATGCATCATTCTGTATCTGAGATCTTATGACTGAGGAAGTTCCATCTGAATCCTCGACACACTCTATCCAAGCCACACCCTCAATCCCTTCGATACGAGCAATAGGAATTGGATTCCGTAGTGTGTAGAATCCTCTGTCTTCTCCAATTATCAGACGAATACCGGACCAAGAGATTCCGGGAAGAGAAATAAGATAATGCACCATCTTTCTATGCTTCTTGTGATTTTGAACCGGAAATTCTTTAGCAACTGAAGTTGGAATTGCTTTGAAAACAACAATTCCAGCTAGCAATCCAAACAGCATCACCATAAGAGCTACTATGAATGGTGTAAGACTAATGATCACACTATTGGTTCTCATTAACAGAAATGGCAAGAATAGAATTCCAAAATAGAGAATGATTGTTATAAGAAAAGATAGGTAGTCTAATGAAGAAATGATGTCCCTATATTGTCGATTATATTCTTTGACCATTACCTCATATTCATTTTCATTTATCTCGCGAATTCGAAACTTCCAATTAGGGGTAGTAATCTGAATTCGGTCCTTAAATTTCCATACAAGAAGCACGAGAATCGGAAGTAGAACAATTAAGAGAAATGTAATCCAACCAAACCATGTGAATGGAGATTCATAGAGAACTACCAATTGATATTGAGATATTTCATAACACATCAGTGCCCATATTTGTAAAAGAATAAAGATAGCAATTTGATATGGAATTGAGGAACTCTTGACAATCAAAGTTTCGGACATTTTTCATTCAATCTCTAAGATACCAATAATTCATTTTACGAAATATTTGCTGCATCAATTTTCGTGAGAATATCCCTTAATGAGTCGTTGCCTTTACGTGTTTTAACAAATTCGCGTATTAACAGAGCAACAGCTGTTTCAGTCACCAACTTGATATCCTTAACACCAAGACGCTTGATTTTTGATTCAAAAGGACTCTTAACATAATATCCAATTTCATCTGGATGAATATACTTTCGGAAGTTGCGATCTGTCGAAATCCACCACCACACTACTTGAGGTTTATCATCCATTTCGTAGAGTCGACAGAGAACTTTCGTGATAGCACCAAGATCATCACTCCATGATTCGATATAACTATCCTTTTCGATTCCCTTAATTCTAAGTAGAACTCGGGGTTGGTCATATATAGTTAAGTCATTGTGTATTGCTTTATCTAAAATAATATTGACTTTTGATACACCTTCTATCTTTTCTTGTATCTCAGCAAGTTTCAAAGCTTCACGGATTAATGGAAGAGTAAAGTCATTGGATGCTGAGTTTGATGTTGATTTGAATGCACCATAGAGGGTGATTGAGAATAGAAGCGAAAGAGAAAATCCAAAAATTAATTGAGTATATCCGATTATTATAGAATCCTCTAGAAAGGAGTAAACAGGAACCGCCGCAATAAAAACCAATAGCACAACAGGCATAAAGAACATCCAGAATTTACTATCTGCTACGAGACGATAATTCCTCTTGTTGTACTCACTTGGTAGATTCTTTGCTTCATCTATTGACAACGATACAGGATTAAAGATCCAATCAGGTCTATTGTAAACAACAACATGTCTTTTATATCTCCAACCAAAATAATAAGCCAAAGATGCCAGCAAGATAGGGAATCCAACATATACAGTGAGAATAGATATCCAGTCCCAATCTATAGAGGGCATAAACACAGGCATGATAAAATACCCTAGAAGTGCGCTAAGACTAGTTCCTATAATTAAAACTGCATAGAACATGGCCATTGATTTGTAGGATACTACTTCTATCACTGTGACTCCGCCCTAGGCTATCCGCAGAATTTGTTATTCACTCTTTAAGGGTTGCTGCTCTGTCACTATTTGGAGACTTCCATGACAATAAATTTATAAACGATAAGAACAATTAAATTAACAATAATTAATTTTTTCAAGGAGATGAATGATATTGGTAAAAGTCGGAGACAGAGCACCATTATTCACCACAACTACTGAATCAGGTGAAAAATTCAAATTAAGTGACTATAAAGGTAAGAAGATTGTCCTTTATTGGTATGTGAAAGACAATACGCCAGGATGTCAAGCCCAATCTTGCTCACTGCGTGATAACTATGAAGTGTTTTCAGATAATGATACTGTTGTTGTGGGTATAGCTCCAGGAACAGCAAAGTCCCATCAGAGCTTCAAAGAGAAGAACAATCTGCCATTCCCACTACTTCTTGATGAAGATAATAAGATTGCACAGCTCTATGGAGTTTGGGGTAAAAAGTCCATGTACGGAAAAGAATACGAAGGGATAATCAGAACAACATTCCTGATAGATGAGAAAGGTAAGATAGCCTCAATTTTGGGAGGATCTGAAGGGATTGAAAAGGTCAACACAAAAGCACATGCCGATCAGATAGTCAAAGTCTGGAATCTAAAGGTCTGAGGTGTCAGTTTTGTTGAAAGTCGGCGATAAAGCCCCTAAGTTCATGACATCTGACGAGGAAGGAAATCCCTTCTCATTAGACGGGTTTAGAGGTCGCAAGCTGGTAATCTATTTTTATCCGAAAGACTTCACTCCTGGTTGTACAGCAGAGGCTTGTTCAATCCGGGATAGTTACACTCTTTTCCAGAATTCCGGAATCCCAATCTTTGGAATATCTGGAGGAGATGCAGAGTCACACCAGAAATTCAGAGAGAAGCATAATCTTCCCTTTCCAATTCTTATGGATGAGGACTACTCAATAGCCAAGCTCTATGAAGTTTACAAACCAATGAAAATACTTGGTAAAGAGCTATTAGGTGTTAAGAGAGTGACTTTTCTAATTGATGAGGAAGGCAACATTGAAGGTATCTTTGGCGGTGATGAGGGATTAGACAAGGTAAAATCTTCAGAACACGCAAACCAAATCTTGAATTTCTGGGGACTAAAGCTCTGATTTGAGCATTCGACGAGGTTTCCCAACACTGCTTAGGTAGATGACACTCTCTTGAATACCATCGATACTCAAGAGTGTGTTCATCTCATCATCATAGATAGCACCTATCTGGCAACTACCACAATTGATTGCCTCAGCGGCAAGAGCTAGATTCTGTGCAATATGACCAGCATCAAGAAAGATGTATCGATATGCTCTCTGAAGATATTTCCACTTTGAACGTGCAAAGACTGCGCTCCAGATAAAGACGACTGCAGCATCACGTGCAATCCTTTGATCCAGAGCGCCAGCCTGCACAACTTTTGAAAAGTCACCCTCTTTGATTTGCTCCAATTCGTGGGCACTAATGGCATAGTGATAGATGCCCTTCTTCAAGTCTAAAACTCTATTTGCATATAGGTAGGTCTCTATGGGGTAGAGAGCCCCTGCAGAAGGTGCTGTTCTAAGTTTAAACTCAATTTCCGGGCCTCTTACTGTTTCTCGAACTCCTTGAGTTGCCCAAAGAAGTTGAGAGAGGTCATTCAGAGAAATGAATTCATTAGTGTACGCTCTTACACTCCTACGTTTGGCAATAATAGTCCAAATACCAGGTCCATTCTCCGAATTTGGACGTGGTAGAGAGATGCGCGGTGCATCTTTGTATTCTTTATATTGAGAGGGCATGTTCGACCAGTTAAGATAGTGTTCTGGTAATCTTCCACGCTCATACTTTGTGTTTGAAAGATAATCATCACCGATGTGAGAATTCATAGAGTAATGATGTGCAAACAAGGATTTTGGTCTTCTGTTCTGTCAATTGCATCCATCATATAGGAGGAGATTGAACCAACTGTGTCGCGGCAAACAATGCCTTAATAGGGCAATTAAGGCAACCTTGCATTCTTAGCATTATTATTGGTTAGTTATTTCAAAAAAACTTGTCCTAAGAAGATAGACTTTAATAAAGGTACGAAAGAGCCGGACTCAAACAGACAGTACCAATATCGGTCAGTCTAGTTAATGAATATATCAGGAGCACAATGTAATGCCTGAAGAAAAGCTCTCTGTCGAAGAGTTGAAGAAAAAAGCTGAGAAGCCAGGTAAGGATGCGATGATCATGCATCCCTTCTATAAGGGCAAGATCCAGTCTATTGGAAAGGCCCCAGTTCGCGACTTCTCAGATTTCGCAATCTGGTACACACCTGGTGTTGCCAAACCATGTTTAGATATTAAAGACAATCCTGACAAAGCATATGACCACCTGAATAAGGGAAATATGGTAGCAGTTGTCAGCGATGGTACAAGAGTTCTCGGTCTTGGCGACATTGGTCCACTTGCAGCCGGTCCTGTGATGGAAGGAAAAGCAATCCTATTCAAATACCTCGGTGGTGTAGATGCTTGGCCTGTGTGTGTGGACACGAAAGATGCTGACAAAATAATCGAGTTCGTAAAACTACTTCAGCCCTCCTTTGGAGGTATCAATCTAGAAGACATCTCCAAACCAAAATGCTACAAGGTGCTTGAAGAACTCAGGAATGACCCAGACGTCAAAATCCCGGTCTGGCATGATGACGCTCAAGGTACTGCAACGGTAGTTCTTGCAGGTGTACTTGGCGGTCTAAACGTTGTCAAGAAGGACATAGAGAACATCAAGGTTGCACTACTTGGTGTTGGTGCAGCGAACACTCGTACAGCCTATCTGCTCATTGCTGCAGGAGTGGACCCCAACAATATTATCATGGTCGACAGTACTGGAGCAATCTATGCTGACCGTGAAGACATCGTTAAAGACAAGGATTATGACACCTTCAAATATGACCTTGCTCAGAAGACAAATCCAGATAGGATGACGGGAGACCTCGGTGAGGTGATTGAAGGAATGGATGTTCTCATTAGTGCATCACGACCTGAACCAGGCACTATCAAGAAGGAATGGGTCTCAAAAATGGCAAAGGACTCAATAGTTTTCGCGTGTGCGAATCCTCTGCCTGAAATCTGGCCTTGGGATGCCAAAGAAGCAGGAGCACGGATAGTTGGTACTGGTCGCAGTGATTTCGACAACCAAATCAACAACTCGCTTGGATTCCCGGGTATATTCCGAGGGACGCTTGATGTAAGAGCAACCACTATCACAGACGAGATGTGTATTGCAGCTGCTCAGGCACTTGCTGACCTTGGTGCAAAGCAGGCCAATGAACGAAAGGTCATCCCGACTATGGATCAGTGGGAACTATATCCTGCTGAAGCCACAGCTGTTGGAATGAAGGCCATTGAGCAAGGCGTAGCTAGAAAGCACTGGGAAGAGAAAGAACTCTACAAACATGCAGAAGAGGTCATCAGAGTGGCTCGTGGCGCTTCTGAGGTGCTCTACAAACAGGGTTTCATTCCCAAAGCTCCACAAACTTAATTTTGTACCATTTTTTCAGCGGCGTTAGATTGCCGCTGTTCATTTTCTTTTCATCTCCCACACTGTTACAGATCAAAAACACTAGAGAATACTTTCGGTGACGTCTCTGAGGTGTTTATATACACACATCGAGACCAGTATTTGATAAGAATGGTCCGCCCACATCGTAGCCCAAGGGGTCTATTTGACCCCTACTATGTCCCTGAAAAACTCCTATATCGAGACAGGGAACTTGAGACTGTCAGAGGTGTCTACAACGACTCGTTTGAGGATGGTTTTGGTGTGAACTGCCTTGTGCATGGGATCACAGGAGTGGGAATGACTGTATTCTCAAGGTATTTCCTTACAAAGCTCGTTCCAAAGCAGTTTAACGCCTATACAGTCTATGTGGATGCTAAGCATAAAGATACCTTAGAGATCATCTCTGAATTAAATGACAAGATCCATCAAGAAACAAAGAGACCCATAACAGTTGCTTTTGACCTTGATGTGCTCTGGATGCAATTCAAGAGAACAGCTACATCGACTGATAAAAGGACTGTCTTTGTCATTGACAATATAGATGAAACAAATGAGGAAGTATATTCAAAGCTAGCAAGATTATCCAAGGAGATTAATGCAAATACTATTGGGGTCTTAAACAGCCATGAGTATAGGATGCTGACAAAACTACCAGCGACACATATGTCCTATGATTTTGAAATTCCGCTGGACACGTATACACAATCTCAATTGTATGAGATTGTAAGAACGCGAGTTGAAGATACCTTTCCACTTGGATTGACTGATGATGTCATACGATATATCACAGACCTTGTAGTAGAATTTGATGCTTCAAAACCAAAGACTACAGTTGAAGCATTGAAGGCTCTGTGGCCTCTAGCTTCAAGAGGAGAACAGATAGATGCTGACACAGTAAGAAGTGCAACAGCTGGCATAACCGCCTTTGCTCATGATAATGACTACATGGATTTGATTGATACTGTGAGCATGAATGATTTCATGACATTACTTGTCCTTGAAGCATTCTGTGAACACCTCATGCATTACAAGACTGAGACCTATATTGACCGTGGGACTCTTAATGAACTGATAATGATAAAATGTGAAGAACTGGGTGTGAAATACATAGCGCAGGATGTCGATAAAAGCCTACAGACTCTTATCTTTCAGAGCATTGTTTTTGAATCTGGATACTCAAGAAATCTTCTATACATTCTAGTGCCTCCAGATATTCTATACGATGCTGCAGTCAGTCTGAGACGTGAACTTGCACGGAGAAAATAAAGAAGGATAAATGAAGGCCGGATAACCGGCCAATCAATTAAGAGATTAATTTGTTATGGTCGCTTTTCTGCAAACTCGGCCTTCACCCAGTCTGCGAGACCATTAGAACCCTGAAGGTTGCCTACTTCACCGTCCCAGTTTGATGGGGTCAGAACTGCAATCCAGCCCTTTCCATAAGCATCTTCATTGAGAAGGCTAGGGTTATCTTTTAGTGCTTCATTTACTTCAGCTATTGTGCCACTCACAGGAGCCTTCACAGGACCAGTCCATTTACCAGACTCAAGTGTGCCAATGCTTCGTCCCGCCTCAATATCTTTACCAGCAGGTCTCAGTCTAACGAACTTGATCTTGCCAGCTAAGTCAACACCAAAAGTGGTATAACCGATTCTGACGTTGCCATTTTCCTTTTTAACCCAGATTTGGTCAGTTGTGTAGTATAGATCTTCGGGAAAATCAAAACCGTCGTGTGTAACCATTGTGTAATCACCCTAAAGTCTTCTGAAATCTTGTACCTTAAGACATTTTTCCTTTGTAAGAATTAAGAGAACTCAAGTATCTTTGACAGAGGCCTCATCGCCATTCATCATCTTTTTGATGGCTTCAACCTCTTCTATGTCGATTTCAACATAGACAGATCCAGAATAGCCACAACCCTCTTCATCGCAGTAGTAAGTTGTTGGAACAAGCCAGCCATTCACCGAGATCTTCGTTTCACGAATCTTTGTTGAACCACACCTTGGGCAGACCCGAATCTTTCTTGCATCCACTTCTGTGTCCTCCCGACACTAATGATATAGAAGTTTGGAACTTAAAATACTTGCCTGAGCTAAGAACTATTGTTTTAACCCATTCTATGTGGACTTCTTATAATCCCATTAGCATAAATGAATGAGATGAAGGAAACACTTAGACATGGATTCTTTACTGCAGACATGATAGAACGTGTGAAGATATCCACTGGAACAGATGCGATAGACACCCTACTGGAAGGAGGTGTCGAGGCAGGTCTCACACATCTCTTCTATGGAGACCGTTCCCTACATTCAGATTTCCTCAGATTTGCAGTTCATGCACAAATGCCCGAAGAGAGAGGCGGTACTGGAAGCCCAGTCATCTTGATTGATAGTGCCAATATTATCAAGGTCGAACAGCTCACTGATATCTCTTATGAACTAGAACTTGAACCAGAAGAGGTGATGGATAGAGTATACATTACCCGTGCTTTCAATTCATCACAGACCTATGATCTCATTATGAACCAAATGGATGGGTTCTTTAGAAGAGTCCCCGCAAAAGTTCTCTTAGTAACAGGGCTTCCAAATCTGTATATTGAAGAGGGGATGTCAGGGGAAAACCTTCAACAGATTTCTCACATGATTTCAAAGATAATGACATTTTCGCTTAGAAGAGACACATTCACACTAGTTTCAGCCCCATCATCACAGAAAAATAAGAATTTTCCCGCAGGAGGCAGGTCTCTTGCTAGCAATTGTCAGGTCCATGTTCATGTTGAAGAAGCCAATTCCTATATGAGATACACACTCGCAAAACATCCTCAGTTTCCAATTCGAACAGTTTCAAGAGCAATGCCTAAGAACATAGGCGGGACTCTGCCACTATCATACTTCTTCAAGGAGATAAAGGAAGAGAGGAGATGATCAATATCGCCTCTCTCTATCCAGACTTCTAATGAGTTCTTCTACGAGCTCGCGAGGTAATTCTTGTGCCTGTTTCAAAATCGTATCAATCTCATGAGCTGGAACTCCTTTTGCCTCAAGATCCTTCCGAAGCTCTTCAATCTCGAACGGACTGAGTTTATCGCTTGGAATGATAATATCAGTATCACGAGTTCTGTCAGGTTCCTCAAAACTTGGATGTCGTTCGCGGTCTGCCAACCCATGGTCTTCCAAAATCACACGCTCAACCTCAGGTTCCTCTTCCTCAATCTCAAGGGCAGTATCAACACCTTCATCCTTCCTTTCGCCAGCGACACGCTTTGCAGCCATATCCTGGACATCCTCAAGAACTTGTTCGACAGTCTTATTGTCACGACGGGCAGCTCTGATTGCTTCTTGAACAATGACTTCCTTGACAAAAGCAGCCTGCTCGCTTATTTTCATCTTTGAGATATCTGCCTTGAAATCATCAAGTTCCTTTTGATCGAGATGGGTTAGAATAGCTAGTTGTATTAGGAGTTCCCCAAGCTCAGGAACCTCAACAGGAATCGATTCTAGAGGCATTTCTTCAGCAGTCCTTACAATCTCAGTCTTTTCAAAAGTGTCATTAAATAGATCAGCTATGAGACTTTGCCTGCTTTTGGCCTCTGTGACTGGCTTTGGAATCTTACCCTTTCGAATTGTCTTGATTTGAGAATTGATTTGACGAAGGCGTTTTGGAACACTCCACACTCGAAGATATGCAATTCCAATCAACATTAGAAATAGTATACTTGGCAATCCATAGGTGATTGAATTTGTCATAATGATATCAGTACTGTTCTGACTGAGTTCAACTACAATCGCGTCCTGACCAATAATATAGATGCCATCACCAATCCTTATTGTGACAGTGCCAGAACCTGGAGTGAGCTTGATACCACTAGCACTAATAATCACAAAATACTGACCTGGACTAGTGCCTTCTTGTGTTGAAACCGTGAATGGAGCACCTCTACTCGCATTAGCAGAGAATCTTGCTCCAGCAATGCCGCTGTCATGCCAAGTGTCCCAGTAAAGAAGTTCAATTGTCAGAGTTTCACCATTAACAAAGTTCCAGATGGTCTGTTCATTGACAATGGATAATTCTGTTGGAATGTTGATGACTGTGATTCTGAAGAGGATCTCAGCATTTGTACGATTTGCTAGACCCATCTCGATATATAGTCGATAGGGTTCATTTGAAATAACAGCTCCAATATTTGTGTCCGTTGTGTCGAAAATGACTCGATAGAGTCCATTTCCAAGATCGATGACAGTAACGTTGAGATAACTCTCGATAGATACTCCTCTCAAATAGCTATTCTGAGTACTTAAAGCGCCTGCAAGTCCACCAACAAAAGCATTACCATCATCAGTGTCATTGTAGAAGAACTCAATTGTGACGATATCGCCTAGGGGTATTTGTAGATTCTGAAGGTCTTCAAGTATTTGCTCGTACGTTGGAGTATATTCGACTGAGCTCACAAAGATCCTAGTTTCAGCAGGACGTACTATGAACTGAATTCCAACGGGAGCTTCCTGGTAGTTCTGCTTTTGAAAGACCATAGTCACAGTGAATATACCAGGACTCGCAAGTGTTGTATCGACCTCCACAAGATATGTACCATTGGGTAGTTCATAAAGAATACCGACTAAAATTTCCCCAGAATATTCTACTGATGCTCCATCTATTGGACCAAATGTCCCTGTGTATATGAAAGTAAGATTACCGGTCCAACCCCAAGCTACATCGAGATTAGTTGGACGAATTACATCTGTCTGAATTCTAGTGATTGTAAGGGTGAGCTGTGTTGAAGAATCGGTAAATTCCGAGGAATTTTCCCACACATTAGCTTGAATTCTAACAGGCCAGATACCAAATCCAAGTGCTATAGTGTCAATTGCAGCATAGAATGTACCATCTGCATTTGATTCGAAAAAGCCGCTCCATCCGCGTGCATCGATTATCCACCGCAGTGTTGCATTTGCAAATAACTCCCCACCAAAGTCAGGTTTTGTCAGGTTTACTGTAAATATTACTGTTTCACTGTAGACTACAGACATATCTTCAAGAGTATCACCGCTTAGAAGGACTTCGGTTCTAGATGCCTGTAGATCAATGTTAAAGATAAATGAACTGGGTGCAAAATTCTGGAAACTTGCTTGAATTAATAGTGAGTAAGCTCCTTGAGGTTGAATTGTGGGTCCATTTGCTGGAATTGAGACTATCCATTCTCCTGGAGTTCCAGTATAAATAAAGACAAACTGTTGACCTTCAAATGTGGCGGTAAGTGTAACGACATAACTTTCAGGGATTGGAAGGATATTATTAATATCTTCTAAATAGATCGTGATTGTTAACCCACTTCCTCGCGGTATTGCAATAGAACCAGTCACGGGGTCAATCGGAGAGATTTTTGATGGAAGTGATTGCACTACAAGTGTAATGTATGTACGAGCGATTTCGAAATTCTCCTTTGATGCAGTAATTGTTATAACATAAGTCCCTGCATCTGCCATTGAAGTATCTATATCACCTGTATAAGAACCAGTGAATCCAATCTCACTCAAGACGCCTACAGTAACACCTGGCCAAATCCAATCAACAACAGCTCCTGAGGTCAAATTCATCCAAAGCATATTCTGATAATCAACTGTAATCGATGCTTGCTCTTTCCACAACACTGTGACTTGATCAGATAGAGGACTGAGTGTGGTTTCAATATTACTTATTACACCAGTTAGGACTATTGTCTTCAATGCTTTGTAATAGGGTGATGTTCCAGAATCCCAACCAATATTGAGATTGAATTTATACGAACCAGGCTGATCAAAAGCAAGCGTATCAACACGAATGATGTAAACACCAGCACCACTATTAATGATCGTATAATCTCCAGGGTCAAGTACAACTGATTGTCCTGAAAATGTGATTACTGCACCATCCACAGTAGCAGTAGTAGCCATATCAGTGAGAGTGAACGTGATGTTAAGCAATTCGCCATATCGAGTTTCTTCTAATGGATCAAGTGCAAAACTCAAGGTCCTTGTTGTCACAGAGACCCAAGTGGTAGCCTGAGCGTCAACATAGTAAGGGCTTGTGAGTTCATCCCAATTCACTACGATCGTTAGATTATATCTAGCTAATGTAGGACCAAGAATCTCTGAATCAACTGTGAGTATAAATCCGGAACCTGATGAAGTAAGAGTATAGTCTCCTGAATCAACTAGAGTGCCATTTTTGTAAAGAGAGATATCTGTGACAAGTATTGAAGTTATAGCAGTTCCACGGAAGAGATCAACATATTCGAAAGTGAATGATACATCATCGAGGAATGGCGTTTGAGATGGTGGAACAGTAATATCAACAATAGTATCACGAGTTGTCACACGCAGTTTTACAGGAGTATATGCATCACCATGATAAGGTTCTCCAGAATACCAAAAGGCGTAAACGGTGACTGTGAATTGACCTAACGATCCAAATACTGTAGAGTTGACATAGATTTCATATAGACCACCACCCAAAGAGGAATAGATGTAGCCAGCAGGCCCATAACTTAATGGAGTCATGCCTATATGGACCTCAATATCATCAGCAATAATTCCTGTATCACTATCAACATCCAAAAATTGAACCTGAAACACTGCAAAGTCCAAATAAGGAGCTGGACTCGGTGCAATCTCAAGAGATAACAATGATAAGCGTTGACGGAGTTCAAAGGTTGTGGTGAGGTCGTCATCAGCATAAAAAGGAACAATATTGGAATAACTCATTCTGAAGACAACATCAAATGCCACTCCAATACTGTATGCAGGATAGGAGTAGATTACAACATCGTATTGTTCATCAACAACATTCCAGGTGCTCGTGAAGCCCCAACTTCCGGTAGTGAGAATCTCAAGTGTTACAGCCCCAGACCCGTTTCCAATAATTGCTCCTGTATACAAATCTTCAAAATAGAGTGTAAATTCAATTGGGTCGCCATATGCAATCTTACCTATTGCCTCATATGAGAGAATTGTACGTCGTTCACGTAGATCTAGAGTTCTAGTCGCCTGCTTGTCATCAATATAACTCTCTGGAACATGCACCTGAACAGTTATGCTCCATAGACCCACAGTTGCGTATCTAGATGTGCTAAATTCAATCTCATATACTCCTCCTGCATATTCTCGAATATCATAGAGAGATGGGTTGATTATTCCGTAGGCATCAGAAACAGTAATGGTCGCACTTAAGATCCCATCACTTCCTCCATTGGTCACATCAGTCCATGTAATTGTTATTGTCACATTATCACCATAGAAGGTGGGATCTGGTGTGGGATAGTCAAGAACCGTTTGTCTTGGTAGTACATTTATAGAAACAAGTCGGTTTGTACGGTTGCTGTAGAATGGTTCGCCAGCCCAGGTAACATTAAGGATCATCACATGAACTCCAATACTACCAAACTGACTTGTGTCAAACGTAATCGTGAAGAGACCTGCATCATGGACCATATTGAAGATAATATCCATTGATATATCGAGTTCAGCAGAGTTCACAATGTTGGTACCAAGACCTGTGTCCTCCCATCTGAAGGAGAATGTGGCAATCTCTCCATAGCTCTCAGGTGAAGGGGGATTGATTAGAAGAAGTGTATCACGTGCGAGTACCCAAACCGATACAGAATTTTCACGGGTTGAATAGAATGGCTCTGTACCGGTCCAGTCTATAGTAATAGTCATAGTGAATTGACCAATCTGCCCAAATCCTGTTGTATCAATCTCAATCTTGTATAGACCAGGATCAGTAGTTGGATTTACCTCAGTTATTGTCAATTTACTACTATCGAATGGAACGTTAAAGGCTACTATTATGTGAACATGACCAACACCATAGCCTTGGTCTGTTGAATTTGTGATACCATTTCCGCTATCTCTCTCACTATATACGAAGGTATAGGCCATGATCTCTAAATATGCCGAAGGATCAGATGCTGTGATGAGTGTTAGTAGCGAGTCCACACCTTGTATATTTACTGAAACAACGATCTGATTGTTTTCGTATTGTTGCACAGGTCCAGTCCATTCAACATAGATTGTGAATGTCTGAGAGCCAAGCCCAAATTGTGATGCAGGAATCGAAACGATATAGAATCCATCCCCGAGTGCAAGATTGTAAGCATAACTTGAAGTTACTAGTCCTGTTGCATTCTCAACGTAGAAATTAACTAACGCATCCTTTATGCCAATCTTATTGTCAAAGTCATAATAGAAGACTGAAATATTGATAATTGCATTATATGCAGTGGGCGAAGGAGTATCAGCAGTCAGAATGGTATCATGACTTCTTACTTCAACCTGTATCTCGCAATAACCATCTTGATAATTGCTATTGATTGAGAATGTAAACCAGACAAGATAGGTTCCTAGTATGTCAGAGCTATCAGTTTCAAATGTTATCTGGTATCTTGTTCCGGTCCAAGTGAAAACAGGTGCGATGTTTCCTGTCCAATTATGACCAGTAGTAGTAGCTTGAAGTGATACACCATTATCCAGATCATTCCATTCTATATAGAAGACCTGGGCATTTCCAGACGGAATCTCGAGACGGATTACTGATGGGTTAGCATCTGTATGAATTTGAGTCACAACAACAGTGATGACAAGCCAACGTGTCTGATAGCTTAATGCACTTGCTGTAAAATTCACAGTATGTGATCCAATTCCAAACCCAGATACATCGATATCTACCTGATACTCACCATTTGAAATATGAGACCATGAAATTGAAGCATCACTTGTCGAGATGGTTCCAGTTGTGATTCCTGCATCTCTGTCAAGGTCTCTATAATATAGATAAATTCTTACATCCATATTGTAGGGTGTCGATACGGTGTAGAGATTTGCTGTTAGATCACTTGTTGCGGGTCGATATTTGAAATTAATGACTGCACTTGCTGATGTATATCGATTATCTGCAGGATTCACTTCAATCAATATAGAGAAGTATTCACCACCTTCAAAGTAACTCCATGCAATGGAGATGTTGTACATTCCATTGCCAAGAGGTGTAATAGTAGTAACATAGGTAGTAGCACCACTAGTAACAGTGAACTGTCCTGCCTCTCCATTAATTGGAAGACCATAATATTGACCAGATTCACTTACATTAAAGTGCATGATGATGAAGAAATCATATTCTTGTGGAAAAATCAAATCATTTGGTGCATTATACAGAGTCGTTTGAAGACTACGAATTGTGACATAGAAAACATAATTTGATGGATTGTCATAATTTCCATTCATCACCACTGTCAAAGTCACTTGAATTGAGGAGACTGGCCACGTATTTGTCTTAAGATCTAGTGAGAAGCCTGAGAGTGAAGAATTGAATTGTGTTCCCTGACTCGACGCGAAAGAAAACGATGTGACACTTGAGATGTCAATCGTTCCACCATCAAGATCTGTTATTGACACTGTAATTGGTGTATCAGCACCATAAGCCGTTGTTAAACTCCCAAGAACGGTGACAGCAGTCTTATGATTTCTAATTTCTACATTGAATGTATACGTACTAGGAGCGTAATAATCTGAGTCAGACATTACTACATCCAAATCTACAGAATGTAGGCCAACTAGCCATATATCTGTATCCAATGAGATGCCATTTAGACTGCCTAAACCAGACTCTAATTGAGTTCCATAGCTTGAGGTAAAGGTCAGAGAATCAACAACTGAAGCAGCTAGTGCACTACCGGTATCAAGATCGATGAGCACAACGTTAACACTGGTATCCTGTCCAAAGGGTGTAATTAGATTCCCGGAAACAGAAACCGCCGTATAATGAGCTCGAAGTTGGAATGAAACTTCAACGCTGGCATCTTCATAGAGAGCGGGTGAATTTGTCGCATTGAATGTGTAATAATATAATCCTTTTGAGAGAGTGCCTGTTGGTATTGAGATATTGTATCGACCATTTCCTTCCCAAAGAACGGTCACCGGAGAACCATCTGCAAACGTAATCGTTGCACCAGGTATTAGCGAACCATCCCAAGAGTCGCGATAGACAAGAGTTGCTGTGAAATCAAATCCAACAGGAGTGGTTGTCACCCATTCGTAAGTGAGTTGTGTTGGATGATAGAGATCTAGGTTGAAGGATGTTGAATCATCAAAATAATACGGATGGGTTGAATCAATATTGATGAGCCAACGTTTTCTCTCGTTCAGTTCCGAAGTATTTCGTGCGACAGAGTATCTTCCATCCCCAAGATCTTCGAAATATACGGTAGTTTCAGTACCTGCCACTGTCCAGTTCATTGAAACTGTTGCTCCAGTGATAGAATTACTATTACCAGTATCTGAGAGGTCGACAACAAGGTAAAGTAGATCGCCAACAGTCATCTTCTCTAATCCTGCAGCTGCATCGGAAGGAGAATCAATGTCTAGGCTAGAGGCCCTACGGACGATAAATTGACGTTGGTATTCTCCAACTCGATGACTGACTGAACTTCCAGAGTCATTATAGTGTACAGATGCGGTCCAGATCCCAGCAGGAAAGTCAGACTCTACGCTCTTTTCGATATACATTTCAGGAGAGGTCTGAGATGATTCAGAACTTAGCGTACGAAAGAGGGATGAAGATTGGTACATCAACCATTCAGTCTGAATCCATGCGCTTGACCTGATAGTGTTGGATACACGAACTTCATCAATGACTCCACTAAACCACCCTTGATTTGGAGAGGGTAATTGGTCAACAAACCCTCCACCAATAATCCAATCATCAGTGAAAGCAAGACTTGCGGTAGCAAGACTGCCAGCAGTTGTTGTGTTTGTATTATCAACTCCATTAACATAGACTTTGTTGAGTCCGGGTGTGTTTGCATTCATTGTACATGTAAAGAAGTACCATGTATTGCCAGACCAAGTTCTTCTGAGACTCCAAACATATTTTTGACCCATCCCGCCATTCTCCATCTTGAACACAAGTGCACCTCTAGGAACTGAAGGATGAGAATAGTCACTCCCAGCAATGACAATATGCATGTTAGTATCCCCGTCAATGGCCTTGGTAAAGATAACTTGAGTCACTCCACTATTCTGATTTATTCCAGAATCAAGTTTGAACCAGCCAGAGAGAGTGACATCACCCGTAGGTTCTAGTCCTCGGGCAGCTGTAACATTTATCCTATCATCTGTACCATCGAA
>SDOA01000046.1 GCA_004524595.1 Candidatus Thorarchaeota archaeon
CAGAGGACAGTACTCTGCATGTATACGATATCCTAACTAGTAAGGGATTAAATGATATCATTCCTAAAACACGATGGGTAAATCTTGCATGGAACAATGAAAACACTGGCTTCTATTACACCAGATATCCTCTCCCAGGAACTGTATCTGAAGATAAGATGAATTATAATCGTCATGTATACTACCATGAACTAGGGCGTGATTATCATGAAGACCTCAAAGTGTTTGGAGAAGGAAGAGACCCAACAGAATTGTATCGTCTATACTCACACAACCATAATGATTGGATACTCATCATTGCATGGCGTTGGAATTCTGCAGACATCTACCTCGCACCTCAATCTGATGCTTTGAGTCCATTTACTGTTATTGAGAGTAAGTCTGACATTTGCTGGGGTTATCTATCCGAGGATAGTGTCTTCCTCATGTCATTCATTGATGCACCAAATGGGAAAATCAGCAGATACAGACTTGCTGACTTTCTGCATCCTGATAAAGCTCCAGAGGGTGCTATTGTCGTGGAAGAAGGTGAGTATGCTATAAGCGACATATCGACAATAGGTTATCTCACCATTACAGTGAAGAAAAATGCAAGTCATGAAATTCGCATTCATGATTTAGAATCAGGTGCCCATATTGAAACTATAGAATTTCCCTCTCCGACATCAGTTGATGCAATTATTACATGCCCTCAAACACACAAACTCTACCTTCCTACTAAATCCTACACCAATCCTGATGCAATCCAAACCTATGTTGTGGGGGAAGGTTTAGGATCATACTTCACTCCGAAAGTACGTCTTGATTCAAATGATTTCAAGGTAGAACTAGTCTGGTACAAATCCAAAGATGAAACAGAAGTTTCGATGTATCTAGTTTCAGCTAACAAAACGTCTCCTGGAAAAGACACTCCCATCTTAGTACGTGGATATGGAAATGGAGGTATTCCATATATGCCTCAGTTCTTTCCAGAATATATCATCTGGTTAGAGAAAGGAGGAATCCTTGCCATTCCACACATCAGAGGAGGTGGTGAATACGGTAAAGAATGGCACACGATGGGACATAGAAAACACAAACAGAACACTTTTGATGACTTCATAGCAGCTATTGAATGGTTGCATGCAAATGGGTATGGAACCCCAGAATCAACTGCAATAATGGGTAGGAGTGCTGGAGGTCTGCTTGTTGGTGCGGTTTTAGTTCAGCGACCTGAGCTTTTCTCATCGGTCTATTGCGCAGTTCCGCTTTTGGATATGGTGCGATATACTGAGTTCACACTAGCTAAACTCTGGATGTCTGAATATGGCAATCCTGAGATTGAAGAGGAATTTGGTTGGCTCTTCTCCTATAGTCCGTATCATCATGTCATCGAAGGAACTTCCTATCCTGCTGTTCTTCTATACACTGCTTTAGGCGATATTCGTTGTGACCCAATGCATGCAATGAAAATGACAGCAAGAATGCAAGCTGTAACTACTTCCGAGATTACAAATCGACCAATTCTACTTAGTATCGATCGCGAGGCTGGTCACGGAGTTGGACTGTCTACTGAGAAACTAGTAGAAATACGAACCAATCAGGTGGTCTTTCACGCTAGACATACAGGTCTTGATTTGACATAAGCAATTTTTCCCAAGAAGGTTAGTATCTTTTCCACAAATCATTACTTGTTCATCCTCTTAAGCAGCAGTTTCAGATATTTCGCATTACTTTTGATCTCACTCATTCCTTCAGTTTTGCTTTGAGGATACCGAATTATTGCTCCCTGAAAGAAGAACATGAGTTGAGCGAAACGAGCAGCTATAAAGAGGTTCAGATACTTCAGGCTCTCCTTTTCAATCGTGTTGACATCCTCATAGCCTTTGATCAAGGCATCATGCATCACTGAGGAAAAATTACCAGTGTCAAGAATAAAGTGAGCTAAAGCGACGCTGAGGTCATACATCCAAAATCCAAAACCACAATCATCGAAATCAAAAGGAACTGCTTCGCCAGATTGAATTGCTACATTATCTCCGAATGCAAGATCTGCATGAATGAGTCCATAAACTTCTCTATTCTTACCCAGTAATTCTTCTACTTCATGAACTCTTCCTATCACCTCCTTGAATGCTTCCTGATGCTTCTTGGGGATAGCCTCTCTTACTGTTTCTGCCGGCACACCATAATCAAATCCATCTCCGAAGAGCCCCTCCCAATCCCAGTGTGGCCTTGCAAAACCCTGTGGTGGTTTCCATGTCCTTGCTTGCTTGTGTATTCGACCAATCACCTTTCCTAAGGAGTAGAAGTGCTTTGGACGGATTGACTGACGTAACAGTCTTCCCTCAGTCCACGAAAGTAGTGTACAGTTCCGTTTAGCTGGAATCTCATACCCTCCATCAATAACCGATAGCCAATCACCTTCTTTGTTCCGAATTGGTGTTGGAACAGATATCCCTTCATCAACTAGAGCTGATAACCACTGCATCTCAGAAACGATGAATTCTGGTTTCATGTAGTTGGGTTGATGTATTCGTAGTGCATACTTACCAGAAGGAATCGAGCTTCTTGGAGGAACAATGACTTGGTATAACCCATTGCCACTATAGTTGACAAACTTTGGTCGTATCTGTTCGAGACCATAGTTTTCCAGTGCGATCTTGGCAATCTCTCTTAGTCGTAATAAGAATGTTCGATAACTTATCTGGCTCATTCAACTCACTACCTACTTTCCTCTTCTGTCTGGACATACCCCGTCCATATAATAGAGATGACATCTACGCATGATTAATCAGGCACTCATTTCTTTAGCATAGTTAGATAGACAATAGATAGATATCTTGGATTCGATTAGTTGCCAGCCGATTCAAAATGGATTCTACAGCTCGAATTATCCAACTAATCGACATTTGGCAGAAGATTATTGGTCCCGATCTTGGTTGGGCCTTCTTTGAGAATGGAACGTGTGTTGTAAGTAGAGAATCAGGAAATGATGTAAAAATGCATGCAATAGAAACACTAAGAGAATGGGGGCCTGTTGTTCCAGGTACTCCACTTGGTGATTTTGATTTTGAGCTGTATAATAATCCATCCGGATTACTAGTTAGGTATTACAACCCGGATGTGCTCTCATTTTTGATGGAAGATGAGTTTGACAGAAACAATCCCTTAGAAGGAGCTCTCAAAGCTAGATATAGACGCGGGTTGGATTCAGAAACACTTCGAGTTCTTCACATTCAAGGAATCAATCATCGTGGTTAGATAGGTTGTTCTATAAGACAGTTAATTAAAGACTTACACCGATGTAACTTTGGCTGTCACCTCTTTGATTCCTCTTATTGCATTAGCGATTGTTTTCTTTCTCATTATCCTTCGAAAAATAGGTCAGTTCAAAATCAAAATTTGGCAAGCCATGACCTTAGGAGCTATAATCGTTTTATTTACTGGACAAATTCCCCTCATTGACGCATTATACTCTATTAATATTGATGTCATGATATTTCTCTTTGGTATGTTTGTCGTCGGGGAAGCAATGCAATGTAGTGGATATCTCAACAGACTATCCTATCGTTTGTTTAGACGTGCGAATAATGTGAATCAACTTGTTATTCTTATACTCTTCCCGATAGGGCTCTTGTCTGCAATACTCATGAATGACACATTAGCAATTATTGGAACTCCAGTTGTATTGAGCATATCTAAAAAACAGAACATCTCACCAAAACTCCTATTGATGACACTAGCAGTAGCAGTCACAACAGGAAGTGTCCTCAGCCCAATAGGAAACCCTCAGAATCTTCTCATTGCTAATTCTGACTCTTTAACAAATCCCTTTTATTACGTTTCTGCAATATCTTCTTGTACCCTCTCTACTCAGTTTGGGTATTGCCTTCATCGTTCTGAAGATATTCTATAGAACTGAATTCAACTCTAGGATTGAGATTAACAATGAGAGTGATTCTCAAGATGATTGTCAGCTAATAACTCTCTCAAAGATTGCTCTAAGCGCAATTATCATTCTGATTGTGCTGAAGATATTTTTTGGTTTATTCCTTCCCTCTCTCGATTTGAAACTGTCCCTTATTGCAATAATCGCTTGTCTACCAATCCTTATGGCTAGTAGACAAAGAACCACGATTCTTCGCAATATCGACTGGACTACTCTGATTTTCTTTGTTTCTATGTTCATACTTATGGCAAGTGTGTGGCAGAGTGGAGTCTTTCAGGAGCTAATAGAGAATCTCACACTGGACATTGGATCTATCCCCGTCATTCTATTCATCGGAGTCATCTTTAGTCAATTTATATCGAATGTTCCACTTGTTGCGCTATATCTGCCGTTACTTACTACAACTGGAGCATCTATCCCACAATTGATGGCGCTAGCTGCAGGGAGTACAATAGCTGGAAACATGTTTATTCTAGGAGCAGCTAGCAATGTGATAATCATTCAGAATGCTGAAAAACAAGGAGATACTCTAACCTTCTTTGAATTTGCGAAAATTGGTGTTTCTCTTACTATTGTACAGACCATAGTCTATTTTCTATTTCTGACTTTGATTGTATATTGAGTGTATCAACTAGCCTACCCAGAACAACCATCCATCATCCGTCTTCTCACCTTGTATTTTTCCCTTTTCCATTCTACGCCTTACCGTTGCATAAATCATCTTGTCTCGACCCTTTGATCTAGGGTCTTTCTCTTCAAGGGCTGATATGATATCTGATAATGACCTCTTCTTTGTGCCTTTGAAATATCCACTTTTGATGAGCGAATCTATTGATTTTGATGCTGACCAGGGATCTGGTTTTTGTGAGACCTCAAGATCCAAGCTTTTTCTTGCATCTTTGAATATCTCTTCTAACTTTTCTAAAGGTGTACCAACGACATCGATTTTTTCAAGATTACCGATTCCTAATTTCTTCTCCACAAATGCCTGAATTAATTCATTTTTCTGAAGTTTAATTCCCGCCAGATGAAGCCCGAGTGCTTCAACAGCTACTGCATCTCGACCTACAAAAATGAAATTCGTTTTTGTTCTTGCACCTTTTCCTTTGAAGAATTGTGAGAAATATGTCGCATCAAGTACGGCTAGGTCAATACCCCCAATTGCTTCATAGAGACCTGTAAGAAGGTTGAAGAATATCTCATTCTTATGATACTGGACCTTCTTTCTCGTAGGTGGTAGACCAAAGAGGTTCTTCAATATACTCCCCCTTGAATATGACCTCATGACATGAGTATCCACAAAGACCCGTGGCTTCAGCACAAGCTTTGCCAAGTCAATTGTAACCTTCTTTATGGGATTCGGAACAGAAACAGGAACAGTCTCAGTTTCATCTGAGAGGTTAACTGGGATGACTGTATCTGAGAACAGTTTCTGCCATACCTTCAACCTCTCTGTTCCTGTACCTTGATAGTTATCAGTTTCGACAAGGTATTTTCTAGGGGCTTTTTTGAATGATCTTATGATACCATCAACCGTTTCGACTGTAGAATACCATCCACTCTCAGGATAGAAGACACCAACTTTGATGACAACCTCGCGATTGGGAACATCTATATCATCAATTCCCCCAATGAGATCACACGCTTGTTTCACTGCATCTTTTTTATTCTTTGTGAGGTCAATTGCTGCGACAGCTGAGTTCAATTGGTTTCACCTCTTTGAGAGTATGTTGTTCTTCCACTTCTCTCTTATTTTTTATACTCGTAGTATCCGAGTTAAACTGGGAATGGCAAAGAGAATAAAGAATGAAAATAACTACACTTGTTCAGCTCTCTCTCTCTTTCTCAAGATCCTTAACCCGCTTTCTGATGTTATCCTCGGTCTTGCTAATCCGTTTTTGAAGGTCTTTGATATGTTTCTCTCTTGATGAGACCTCATCCTTTCTCCGTTTTTCTGCATTTTGAAACACTTTGCTGGCATCGGTCCATTCCTGCTTAGAGAGTCGAAGTTGTTCTTCTAGGCTTTCAAAATGAATTCTTTTTACCTCCGCCTTATTCCAGCAATCTTTTGACTCCTTATCAAGCCGATCACTTATGTAACGAAGGTCTGCCTCATAGTGTTTGACTTCGGTATGAAGATTGATCAAATCATTGATAGTCTCTCTGATGAGTTGATCTTGGAGAAATTCGGGATTTGTTATTTCAGATACAATTGCATCAAGCTCTGGCATCGGTTTCTTGGAAATATCCTCTGTCATAGGTGCTGATTTTTGATCAGTTTCTACAATCGGTGTTCGTGGAGGTGGTACCTTTCGTTCTTCTTGCACATGGTGAGTGGGTACTTCTTCTGCAATGTGCCGAACCGGTCTTGGTTCTTCAATGACTGATTCTTTGACCAAATCTGGGCTTGGTGCAACAGGCGGTGACGGAGGTGGGGCTGTTCTTATTTCCGGAGGTTTCTCAGGACTGATTACCGCCATCTCTTCGTGTGGAGGTCGAATCTGAGTGGGTTGAGTTGGTGGACTTGCGGTCTCTTGTTGCTTTGAGAGACCTTCCATGAGCTCTTGAACTTCACTCGCACGAAGCATCCGTGTTTCAACAATATCTCCGCTCTCTTCCGTTATTCCTACTTGCTCTGCCTTAGCAAAGGCTTCCCTTGCCTTTTCCATTTCAGACTTGCCTGCAGTAGGCGTTGTCGTTCTTACTCGGTCCTTACTTACTTCGCTTGGCTTTACCCATTGGTCATCAGTTGTAACCTTAGGAGCTATTGATTGTGAGTGATTTGGGGTGACTACTCTCTCTAATTGTTCTGCAGCTCTTTGAACACCGTGACTATTTGATGAAATTGTATGAGCTACTTCTTTTTTCGTTTCTTTGTCAGGATATAATGGTTTACCACAACGTAAACAAAACTTTCGAGTTGGATTATTGGCTTTGCCACAACTAGCACAGGTCCTCAAAGTTTTTTCATCCCAATGAATTCACGCATCGTCTAAGATACAGCATCATTTACTGTAAAAGTTTTCTAAACACAGATTCCCTTCGATATCACCAATAAATTCTAGTTTTCATTAGATAGACCTGCATGTTTTTTAGCAATTTCTAAAGGTGGTTTGAGGTCTTTTGGTACTGGAGAAACATAGGTTCTACCTGCCTTTCTTACTTCAAACTCTTCTCTTGCTTTCTTGAGGAGTTCTGGTTTGGTTAATAGGTCGATGGCAGATCCTGCCATTGTCTTAGCTGCAAAAAGAAGTGATTTATGTCCAATTCCTGCACCACTACATGCTACAACCTGCCAAGAATGCGCACCAATACCGAGTACATATGTTGCAGTAGAGAATTCCATTGTAGGTGCCACCCAACTCACATCACCAACATCTGTAGAACCGGGCCAAACAATACCTTCATCCCAAGGGTCCAGTATTTCACGGTCTAATGTTGCGTCAATCAAATCTTGCCATTTGGGCCGTCTAGACAAACGAAGTTCCTCTATTTTATCCTCTTTAGAAACAGTTGATGCGATTTCTTCTGCAAATTTCATCTCTTTAGCGGAGTATTCAGGAGTTCCTACATCTCTCATATTAGCTGTGACGACATCGCTGAGTGCCTTACTTGGAAGTACATTGTAGACTCCTTCAATAAACTCTACTTCATGAGTGGTACGTGCCATCAAGTCTGCACCATCTGCAATTTTCTTTACCCAATCAAAAATCTGTTCGACCTGTTCACGTTCAGGTGCTCTGATATAGTACCAGCTTCGCGCATATGGGGGTACGACATTAGGCTGCATTCCTCCATCCTGTACAACATAATGAATACGGGCCTCTTGGATGATGTGTTCTCTCATGTAATTCACTCCTGTATTCATTAGTTCAAGGGCATCAAGAGCACTCTTGCCCAGGAATGGTGTATACGCAGCGTGTGAAGCCACTCCATGAAAATGGAATTTGACCGAATTGACTGCAAGACTACTGCCTATTCCCGCAACATTTGAACTTCCTGGATGATGGCTCAGGACTGCATCTACATCATCGTAGAAACCGTCTCTGACCATGAACATCTTTCCACTGAACGTTTCTTCTGCTGGAGTTCCATAATATCGAATGGTTCCCTTAATTCCATTATTTTCCATGGCTGTTTTTGTTGCTATTGCTGCTCCCAGGGCAGAAACTCCATGAATATTATGACCACAGCCATGACCTGGTGCTCCTTCGATGAGTGGTTCGCGATGTGTAACAACTTTCTGAGAGATTCCAGGTAGAGCATCATATTCTCCTTGCACTGCAACTATAGGGTTCCCTTTTCCCCAAGAAGCCACAAATGCTGTTGGCATGTCAGAAACGCCTCTTTGGACTTTGAACCCGTTTTCTTCGAGTAGGTTTGATAACAATTCAGCTGATTTGTATTCTACAAGACCAAGTTCGGCCAAGTTCCATATTTTATCACTGGTTTCAATTATATTAGACTCATTTTCGGTAATCCATTTCCATGCATCTTCCTTCATTTGCAATCAATCCGTGATGAAATTAGCTTGTTTTCGAAACGAACCAAAATATATGATAGACTAAGCAAGTCATAAATATGTTTGACAAAGCAAGTATTTCAAGAAAACACAATGAATGAAACAATGATCTCGAACTACTTTGCTGGAAGTAGAATGTGGAAACATGTACCGGTTTGATTCATGTTCTGGACATAATTGATTTTTCCACCATAGCTCTCAATAACCTTTTTTGTTAAATACAATCCATGGCCACCACCAGTGGTAGACGCACCTTTCTCAAAGAGTCTTAATTGTATCTCATTCGGAATACCTGGGCCATCATCACTCACTATAATGGATATTCCATTTTCGTTACGCGATACGGTTATTGTTACGGTCACATTCTTCTCCGCAAACCTAGCAGCATTTCGTAACAAGTTATCGAAGACCATTGGAATTAGACGCGCACTTTTAATTTCAGAATTTTCTGTGTCAATCTCGATATTAACTGTCAAATTCGAGTGAGTTTTCTCTGCTTGTGTTTTTGCTCTTTCTAAAATATCAATTATAGTTGTTTCATCAGTTTCTGCTGGGTGTCCAAAAATATCAAGTAGGTTCACCATTCTCTCAGAAGCGGCCTGAACAATCTGAATATATTCAAACACACGTGACTCAGTTTCAATCATCATGAGAGCTGCTTCAGCATGGTTCATGAGCACGTGTAAATCGTTTCTCAAATCATGTTGTAAAAACGAGGCGTATAGCTCAAGTTCCTTATTTGAAAGCTTTAATTTCTCCTCTGCAACAACATTTCTTGTGATGTCTTCTTTTACAGCAACAAAGTGAGTTATACTCCCCTCATGATTCTTGATAGGGGATATCCATGCATCTTCCCAGTATAGTTCTCCATTCTTCATTCTATTAATGAATCTTCCACGCCAGACTTTTCCTGACTTGATGGTTTCCCAAAGTTCATTATAAACTTCTGGTGGTGTCCTTCCAGATTTTAGAACTCTCGGATTATTGCCAATCGCTTCTTTGGCAGTATACCCTGTCAATTCTGAAAACCTTGGATTCACATATTCGATTGTTCCCTCAAGATCTGTTATCACAACTGAGGTTGGACTTGCTGCTATTGCACTAGATAATTTTAGAAGTTCCAATTCTTTTTCTCTTTCTGCTGTGATATCAATTACAACAGCCATGGTACCAATTACATTATCCTCCTCGTTTCGTCTAGGTACACCAGAAATCTTGACAATGATTTCTCCTCCATCCTTTCTTATCATTCTAAGGTTATATGCTGATGATACTCCAATAGCCCTCTTTGCAGATTCCTTTTCTAGAAGTACGATTTCTCTCTCTGAAATCAGACTTTTAACATTCATTCCGACTAACTCTTTAGACATATAACCAAGCATGGATGCAAATTCGTCATTTACAAAAATTAGGGTTTCATCAAGATCTGTAATCACAACACCCTCTGGTAAGTAGGTCAAAAGTTCGCGATAGTCCTTCTCATCCAATGTAAGACCATTTCTCATTGGGTTCTCTTCTTGGGGCATTATACCATCCCTCTTTCAAGTTGCAAAGATATACGTGCAATTCACCTTGCAAATTAGATAATAGCGCCTTCAATCGAATTTCCATCTCGTAAATAGCCTTTCTATACGAAACAGTGATTGCAGCATGCTCTTATAGGGAATAAGTTCTCAAAAATATCGGAGCGTTGTTCCTCATGGCTTTAGTATCAAAACCCCATATGGCAATTTTTTGGGATGTTGAGAATGTTTCAGATGAATCTGCCACACACAAAGCCATGACTGAGAAAATACGTCAGACTGGTGCTGTAGTGAAAGCTTTTGCTTTTGCAGACTGGGACACTCGTAGATCTATGGCTGAAGAGCTCTACTCACTTGGATATGACCTAATTCACATTCCTGATCCAAAAGATAATGCAAGCGACTACAAGATGGCATCATATATATTGGATCACCTAGTTCATTACCCAGAAACATCCAGATATGTTATGATCACTGGTGACGGAGATTTCAAGTTACTAGTCAGTTCTTTGAAGGAGCGTGGAGTTGAACTTTGGCTCATTAGTAATCCAATAATCACAGCTTCTGAACTTCCCGAGCTTGCTACTATGTATAGTGACATTTTTTCCTTTAGGCCTTCCTTGGACTGTGTCCGTCCCGAGGATTGTGATGCGTCAGTTCAAAGTATTGTAAAACAGCGTCATCTAGCAGGTGTACAATTACAAGAGGTAGTCCGTACCATTACAAAAACTGGTAATAAACCAGGAATTGGTCATACCAAACATGTGATGGCCTCACTAAATCCAGAATTCAACGAACGCAATCTTGGTTTTTCACATTGGCATGATTTCATTGAATGGGCTAAGGCTCAGAGATATATCGATTGTGAAGGGGAATTACCCTCTACTGTTTTGACTCTCCCAAAGAAACTTACTCCCGAAGCACTGGAAATCTCAAAAGAAGTCGATGAGGCATTTGATTTTCTTGCACTTGTCACTGAAGAAGAACTTAATGAGGGTTCGCCTCCAACTTTGACGGAATTGGGTGTTACATTAAGAGAACGTGGCTTAGATTATGATGGGATTGGATATAGACGATTTTCTGACTTTGTCCTTTCCGCAGAAAAGAGGGGACTTATACGAATATTTCCTTCTGAAGAAGGAGAAACACCGATTGTCCTACCTGTCTATAGCCCTGAGCAAATACAGTCATGGTTTATTGCAAATGTGAAACGCATCTTTGGTGAATCAGTCAATGTCCCCAAACCTTCATTCTTGAAGAAGATCTCCCAGATGCTTCTTGAAACAAGGACAACTCTACAACAACTTGAATCCTATCTATTAGACAATAAAATTCGTAGTGCTTACGACGAGATATTAGAAATCAACAATATTCCATTTCTGCCTCCTTTCCAGATGTCTTTAGCACATGTCCTGTTTGGAAAAGGGTTGGAATGTCATAATGTTGTTACCAAAGTGAACTCAGAATTGAGCCCTCTTGGTATCAAACTTAGTTGTAACTAGACATCGAAGCACTAATCTGAGAAGTTGTTTATCGTGTGTGGTCGTGCAAAAAATGAATTCATACGAAAAACTTGCAAAAATTCTAGATACAATTCCTAACGGTTTTCCTGCTGTTGAAGATGGAACCCATCTCAAAGTTCTCGAGTGGATCTTTACTCCTGATGAAGCAGAACTCACCAGTCAACTTAAGCTACGCGGTGAAACACTAGAAGAGCTTGCTGAGCGTCTGAAACTACCAATAGATAAACTCGAAGAACAACTTGCTATTATGATATCAAAGGGGCAGATCAACTCGTGGATTTCTAAAAGTGCAGGATGTAAGAAATACGCACTCTTGCCCTTCGCAGTGGGTATCTTTGAAGAACAATTGAATAGAATGGACGCCGAATTTGCCCGACGCATAGAAGACTATTTCCAACATACCTTTCGGAAAGTCACTGCGACTGAACCCGTTCTCTTCAAGGTAATCCCGGTCAATCAGAGTGTTAAGGCAGATTTAGAAATCCATCCCTATGATCAAGCTGAATATCTTCTTGAAAATGCAGCCTCTTGGGGAGTTAGAGAATGCATCTGTAAAAGGCAGAAGGAGCTCATCGGAGAACCTTGCAGCTATCCAACCACGGTCTGTCTAGTTTTTGCTAAGAATACACAAAATGCATTCGATCATGATGAACTTACCAAGCCAATAACAAAAGAAGAATCAATAAAGCTATTGAGGAACGCTGAGGAAGCTGGGCTTATACACTGCTCCTTTAACACTAGAACAAGTCACAACTACATCTGCAATTGTTGTACCTGCTGCTGTGGTGTTCTGCGTGGTGTGAACACTCTTGATAAGCCCCGTGAATTTGTAAAAGCTGATTTTGTAATATCTGTAGATTCTGAGTTGTGCTCAGGCTGTGGAACCTGCATTGACCGTTGCCAATTTCAAGCTCTCAGTACTCCAGAGGATGTTTGTGTTGTCGATGAGAGGAGATGCATTGGATGTGGTGTCTGTGCAATTACTTGCCCTGAGAATGCACTTGAACTTGTGCGAACAGAAACTCCTGAAAAACCAGAACCACCTGAAAATATTCTTGATTGGATGACACAGCGTGCAATCAATAGAGGTATAGATCCTTCTGACTTACTATAGTTTTTCAAAATCATGGTTAGTCTTAAGAAGAATTGAGCAGAAGAAGTAAGTGGAATACAATATGACCATTGAAACGGACCCGAGTAAGAAACGCACAAGCATAAAGAAGGGTAGATCTAAACCATATATTCCAAATCTGGCTGAGTTTTACTTTGAGCCAACGCATGATTGGAGCCACAAAGAGGCTGAACTCTTGTTCAAAAGGAAAAAACATGATCTTGGCAAATTCGAACAAGATGGTGTGCACTTTACAGATTGTATTAGTGGAATGAAGGAGTTACCAAAATCCTGTATTGATTTAGTAATAGCAGATCCTCCTTTTGGAATTGAATTTAATGGAAGAAGTAGTGTCTACAATAGGGACAATAGTCTTGTAATTCCTGGATATGAGGAGATTCAGGGATCATATAATGAATTTACAGCAAGATGGCTAGCAGAATTACCGAGGATAATGAAAAAGGAAGCATCCGCCTATATTTTCAGTGGTTGGACAAATCTTGAGGCGATTTTAACTGCCGCCCGAAACTCAGATCTGACAACGTTAAACCATCTCATCTGGCATTATCCATTTGGTGTATACACTAAGAAACGTTTTGTAACGAGTCATTATCACATCATTCTGCTTGTGAAGAATCCAAAAAACTATTTCTTTAACAAGATTGAGAATTATCCTGAAGATGTCTGGATTGTAAAACGTAGGTATAGGACTGGATTGACCAAGAATAGCACAAAACTTCCTCTCGATGTTGTAACTCGGTGTATGGACTTCTCATCGAAACCAGGTGATATAATCCTAGACCCATTCATGGGTAATGGGACAACAGCAGTCGCTGCAAGGAGTACATTCAGGCACTTTGTAGGATTCGAAATAAATACGAAGTTGAAACGTCACATTTCAAAAGAAATCGAGTCTGTCGTTCCTGGTCAATCCTATCTTTCGTATAACGAAAGATTGCCCACGATTGAGGAACTAGCGGAACTCTATCCTCGTGCTTATCGTGAATATCTGAAACAAGAGGGACAGAAATAAGCATGGATAATGAATTATAGAGTGATATGACCATGAATCCAGATGACCCATTAATAGAGCATGGTTCCGAGTTTGATCGGTTAGCGGATGCCTCAAGTCCCAGTGATATTTTCACGAGACAATTCGGAACTGAGCTCACAAAATGGGAATCTCACTTCATGCATCATTTTAGTGAAAGAATTGGTAGTACTAGATTTATTTACAGAGGTTTTGTCCGTCATACGCGAGACACATCACTAATTCTACTGACACCCAGTCCTTGGTTAATGGAAGGTGAGTTTGTTTACTTCACAAAGGACCAAGTGCTTCCTCATGATGGTGCTTATGTGGAGATTATGGGCAAACATGTTGCTGCGCCTAACCCTCTTCAGAAGCAGAGGAACATCTTACGAGCAATCGCAGCTGAATCAGTGACTGAAATCCGAATTGACTATACCTCTAAAATAACACCTCCTCTGAAGCTCAAAGAGCTATCTGATATTCTTTTCGAGCGGGTTGGAATGGCAGAAGCTAGTAAACGTGTTTTTGCCCGTCTCTTTGTTTCAAGCCCTCCGTATCAGAATGCAATAGGAGGTCTTACCACTGGAATTCAAGCTATAGCATCTTCCGCACAGGTTCGCAGGTTCCTCTCTTTTGTGAAGAGAGTGCTTCCGCCAACAATGAGGCGGCGAACACCATCGCTCTTGGATATACGTGGTATCAAAATCAGCACACCAAAATTTTTCAGAGTGGATATCGGGTCTTTTCCAAGGTCTCGATTGGAGAAGGTCTGTGTTGATCGAAAAGATCTTGCAGGTTTTCGTGAAGTATCTTTAGGAACACTGACCGAGGCTTCAACAGCTGCTCTTCCGGATGTACCTCTGGCATTGGCCTCTGAAGATTTTTGGGTTGAAACTGGAAATCCTACTGAACTTCAGCTACCTATTTTGAAGTCTGCTATCACGTATCAATTACTGAATCCTGTTGTTTCTTCACGGAGTATTGAAGCTAATACCGGACATGTATTATCCAGATTGGAGATGTTACAAGAGAGCTTTGATCTACCTGCGAGTGCATTAGCTCGTGGTCAGGTTCTAGATGCTGACGCTCTTGGAAAACCACTAAGCACTCTAAGAATCGCCCGTTCTACTGCAAGGGCGTATTGGAATGAAAAAGTGACTGCAAAAGAACTGAAACATGCTTGGGATAAAGTTCTAGAACCAGCACTAAAAGAATTTCTAGAATTATCGAACCTAAAGATAGTGTCCGAGAAATCCTGGGGCAAAGGAAGTCGTTTTGATAAGTTCAATACTAAAGTCTTGAAAGCAATTCGTAAACTAGATACAGGAAAAGAGGGGTTTCTTGGTCCAACACTAAATGAGATTGCTCAAGAATCTGGAGTCGAACGTCATGTTGCCGCAGAGACCTTAGCGCGAATGAAAGACAGTGGTGTACTGTACGAGCCACGCCAAGGTCACTACAGACTTGTGTATATGTAATTTCTTATGGAAATGCGTTGAGGAATTCCTTTGGTTCATTTCCTTCATCGATGAGTTCAATATCCTGAACGCCTACTCGTTCAGCATCGTATCTTCGAGCGAGAATAGTGGCATCGAATTTCTCTCTGGCTGAGGATTCCTTGCCCCGCCAGATGAAGATATCATCCCATGTATCTAAAATGAAGACATCATCGCTCTTGAGAGAGCTCTTGTCTAAAGGTACTTCAGCGAAGAAAGTTTCATCACCGTTTCTGTGTACTTTCCAGAGCTTGTATTCATGTGTTTCCATCCGGACTTTCTTCAGGATTCCCTCTGTATCTTGATCTGTCAATCGAAAGTCATCAAATAGGGCTTTGAACTCTGCTGGTTCATTTCCTCCTTCAATGCGGTCGATGTCTGCTTTTCCCATTCTCTCTGCATCTCTCATCACAGCTGCAGCTGCAGTGAGGAATTTCTCATCTACTGTCGATTTTGGCCCAATCCATAGGTAGATTTTCAGTCCTGCATCGACGAGATAGCAGTCACCTCGCCCAAACGCACCTGGATTATGCATCTTAACGAGTCGTCCCTTTTGGATATGGTATGTATCTGGCTCTTTCATGATATTTTTTTAGCATTCTTCCGTCTTAAGTTCTACTTGCTTGTTATGTTGCCAGTGTTAGAGTCATGTTGTAGCAATATTCGTAAGTCCCAATTGACCCCCAAGCCCATACTGTCAAACTTGCTGGCACTCCAGTATCTTTTGAAACCTCTCCAAACCATCCTGAAACTTGGTTATCATTGTATGAAATATACCCCATGTAAAAATAATTCTGTAGCTGAACTGAAATGTAGGATGCAATGGTGGCGTTCTCGGGTTGATTGACACTATTTGGATAGAACGAATCGAGTATACTCCAACTTCCTCTAGGCATAAAACACCTTGATGCCACTGTATTAATTTCATGATATACTGTCATAGGAATCAGGTTTCCATTCTCATAAGTTACATTGGTCTTCAGATATTCAATGACATTTTTGGCAAAATCCTTACTATTGATAAATAGAGGAATATCTGGGAGTGTAACGATTGTGATTAGAATTCTAGTGTTGTTCAACACACTCTGAGTTAATGGGATATAGACAGATCCCTGTTTACCATGACCAAAAACAGTGACCTCGTATACATATTTATCACCCTCATCGATTTCCCATGAGAACTCCATGTACTGCCTTATGTTCTCGGTAGTCCCTGCGACTACTAGAGCTGCAATGATTGTTACTGTTATTGCTATCATCAAGTCTTTATGATAGTTCATGAGAAAGCTCTCCATCAACCACACCTATGAACTATCAACGTGCCTTTTGGTCGTTCCGATTTACGAATATAGTACTGTTCTTATCTATATATAATCAAGGTCAGAACGAGTAATATGCCTGAACTTCCTGAATTGCAGATCATTGGTGAACGTCTTACGGAATTACTCACTGGACTGACAATTGAAAAAGTATCTGTTCACAACCATCTTGTTGTGCATGGTCTGCCTGTTTCAGATTTTGAGAGGATTGCAATCGGTGAGAAATTTCAATACTTCGAGGCTGATGGTAAGTTTCTGATTCTATCGCTTGAGCACCATGATTTCGTCATAAATCCAATGTTGACTGGACGAGTAAAGGTAGAAACAAGATACAAGAAACCAACGAGGATTGATATGATCTCTATCAAAGCTAATGACCACACTCTATGGTATAGTGATGCAAAGAAGATGGGGCGAGTGTATCTTGTTCCTGGCAAAGTTTACTCTGGAGTAGCCGGTTTTGAGAACCGAGGCCCGTCAGCTCTTGACCCCACTCTCAACTTGAATGAATTTCGAGAACGCTTGAAACATCATAACGGGCAGATCAAAAATGTCTTACGCAATCAGCGGTTTATCAAAGGAATAGGAAATGCATATGCTGATGAAATCTTATTGTATGCAGGGATCAATCCATTCAGAACACGGGCATCTTTAGAGGAGAATGAAGTTGAGCAGCTATATCATTCCATGAAAAAAATACTCTCACGCATTCGTGCTATTCTCTCAAGCAGGTCTCTAGATGAGCTTGCCAGTGAAAAACGTGATTTTTTAATGGTCCATAATAGGGGCGGATATATCTGTCCGTTATGTGGTGGTCGTGTATCAGAAGTCAAGGCAAATCGATTCAAAACTAACTATTGTCAGAATTGCCAGAAATAATATGAGCAAGAACAGCTCTAAGTAAGAAGTATTGTGGGAGCTGAGCTGATATGGATAAGTGGGAAGAAAATTTTCTCAGAGAGCTGGTTGAGCTTGATACTAATAGTGATGAAAAGAAGAATTACCAAGAGTGTTCCGATGTCATTAAACGATATTGTGAAGAGGCTGGTCTTAAAGTAGAGGTCTTTGATTCCAAGCATGAGAACATTCCTCAACCAAATGTGGTCGCATCAATGGACGTCGGTGCTAAAACAACCGTTCTTCTATGTACGCATTATGATGTAGTCCCTCCTGGAGATGTTGACGATTGGAAGTACCCTCCCTTCAAGCTGACGATGAAAAGTGGTAAGGCATATGGTCGCGGAGTCAGCGATAACAAAGGGAATATAGTTGCATCTGTAAGTGCCGCAAAAGAACTCATCTCTAAAGGAACCTCTAAAATCAACTGGAAGATTTTGATAAGCCCCAACGAAGAGATTGGAGGTGAATGGGGTATTGATTATCTCATGAATGGCCCGCCAAAGATTCGTGGAGATTTTGGAATTGTGGTAGATTCAGGACCAGAGTATGTCAGTATCGGAGCAAGCGGTGTTATAGCTGGTACAATTACTGTTCATGGAACTCAAGGTCACGCTGGGTATCCATTCAAATTTGCTAATGCTATTCATCTCTCAATTCCTTTAATGCAGGCAATGTTAGACTATGTAGATCTCCGAAGGAAAATCGAATCTGATCTTCCTGCGCCTCCGGGTAGTCCACATCGGACTCTATGGGGCAGATTCTCAATGACCGTATATCATGCTGGAAGTAAAACAAATACCATTCCAGGAAAGGCTGAAATCTCTTTTGACTGTCGCACAATTCCGGAGGAAGAAGTCAAAGATGTTGCAAAAGACATCGAGGACTTCCTAGAGAAAGTTAAGGAAGAAACCTGTGTTGAGGCATCCCTATCCTTCAAATCAAAACATTCTGGTTGGGGTTCTAATCCAGATAATGAATATGTTAAATCGTTTCATTCTGCAGTAAAGTCGGTTGTAGGTCCAGACATTTCAATTGCTGCAGATCTTGGAGGAAATGATGGTCATTATTTCACATCTCATGGAATTCCTACTGTCTGCTTTGGTACTCTGAGGGATGACAACAATTACCATGGATTGGACGAGTTCATGCATCTAGAAGACTTTGAAACCGTGAAGAAAGTCTTGATACATTTTACTGAGAAGAGTGAATAGATGGTCGATCTAAGCAATTTGAAGATAGGAGCTCCCGGACCCTTTCTGCCACCATGGGAGAATGCATTGAAGAATGCTAGGACCATTGATTCTCTTGGTTATGACAGTATGGCATTTCCTGACCATTTCGCAGGCTTTGTCCCTGAGAGTATTTGGACTCCAGATATCACGGAACTTGCCTATCTTCAACAGTCCCCTCATACATATTACGAGCTGGCTTCAATCATGGGTGCCTGCGCAGCTGTGACTGAGAATGTTAAACTCATCTCTTCAGTGACAGAACCTATTCGGAGACATCCTGTGCTATTGGCACAGACTTTTCTCACTCTAGACCACATCAGCAATGGCCGAACAATCCTTGGAATTGGAGCTGGTGAGATTGAGAATATCGAGCCCTATGGTCTCAGGTACACTGGTCAAGTTGGTAAGTTCAGAGAGGCTATCCAGATCATTCAGCAAATCTGGGCGACTCATGAACCCTTCAACTTCAATGGTAAATTTTGGCAGTTGAAAGATGCAGTTCTCTCATTACGCCCAGCTGTTGAAGGGCGCCCTCCTAAAATCTGGATTGCTGCTCTTGGTCCGAAGATGTTGGAACTTGCAGCCGAATTTGGGGATGGCTGGATTCCAACCCTTCTGCAACCGACCGATTTTGGTGAAAAGCTTCGTATGATTCTAAATCATCGGAAACGGATGGAAAAGACAAGTGGCTTCACAGCTGCTCTTTGGAATTGGTGTATACTTGATAATGATGAGAATGAATGTATCCGCATGATGAACACGCCACTTGCAAAAGCCTTTGCACTCCTTCTACCTGCAAGTGAATGGAAGAAACTCGGTTTTGATCATCCATTTGGTGACACATTCCATTCTCTAACTGATTACATTCCAATGAGATATGATCGAAAGACAACTCTTGCAGCGATAGAAGAAGTACCACAAGAGGTCTTAGCCCATTTCTACATGACTGGAAGTTCTGAATCAATAATCAAACAACTTGAAGAATATGTACGCCAAGGACTTGATCATATCATTCTCTGGAATGCAACTGGTATGTATGACCTTTCAAGGACAAGATCTTCATTTGCTGTAATGAAGGAGGTTCTGGCTTATGTCCGAGGATAAACTTGTTCTGGTGACTCAGAACAAGCATAAGATTGAGGAACTCAAACCCCTTTTTGATGAGTATGGGCTCTCTTTCGATACTACACCACTAGAGAAGTTTGAGATACGTTCGCATGATATTGAGGAAATTGCCATAGAAGCAGCAAAATATGGTCATAAAGTTCTAAATCGATCAGTAGTTGTCGATGATACCGGATTTTTTGTTTCTGCACTAAATGATTTTCCAGGTTCATATGCAGCCTATGTCTTGAAATCTATTGGATATCAGGGAATATTGAAACTACTTGAGGATGTAGAAAACAGGTTCGCACGATTCGAAACAGCTGTTGCATTTTGTGATGGGATTAAAGTCAAATCATTTAGGGGGGTCATGCAAGGACAAATTAGCAAGTACCCTTCAGGGAAGAGTGGATTTGGTTATGACCCTATTTTCGTTCCTAATGGTGTTGCAAAGACATATGCGGATCTGGAACTCCCTGAAAAAATAGCTATATCTCATCGTACTAAAGCATTCAGAGCGTTCCTGGAATGGCGTACACGGATTCCAGATAATCCTTAAGTTCTCTTACAATGTTTCCTACCTAGGTATTCCTTATGTCCGTAAGTGAAGTTACCCTAAAAGCGCTAAAGCAGCTAGGTCTTACCGAGTATGAAACACAAGCATATTTAGCATTGGTAAGCGGCGGGCAGATGGGAGCCTCAGATGTTTCTACAAAATCCAAGGTACCTTTCTCTCGTATCTATGATGTTCTTGGTCGACTTGAAGAAAAGCAATTCATCCAAGTAAAAAAAGGAAGGCCAACTTCGTATGTGGCTAAGTCTCCGACTGAGATTGTGAAATTAATTCGCTTAGATTGGGAGGAGCGTCTAAAGGAATCAAGTAGAGTGGTTGTGGAGGAATTACAGCCTCTCTTTGAACAAGAAACAAAAGTCACCAGTCGTGATGTCTGGGTTGTACATGGAAGAGCCTCAATCTTAGCAAAGGCCATGGAGATGCTTGATAATGCTCGAGAGGAAGTTCTCCTCTCACTCCCTTCATTTGATCTAAGTGCAGACGATGTGGATACTGTTGTTGAAAGGGTTCTTGTAGTAAGAGCAAAAGTACGAATTCTCACATCTTCAATAACCGACTCATTGAAAGATGTCATACCTGAAAAGTTTGAGGTCCGAACACGAGAACGAGTTTTTGGTGCTGGGCTTGTGGTCGATAATAAAGACACTCTAATCATGCTTGCAGGTGGAGAAGATGATGGTGAGTTCCTTGGCATCTATAGCAGTCATACGATCTTTGCTGCAATGGCTTCCAGCTATTTTGAATCACTGTGGAAGGATTCCACGCCTCTTTAGGAGCTTATATCCTCTATTAACGACATTCTAGCGTTGGTAACACTCGCTTTGAATTATAGGAGGGGTCTTTAATGACCCAGTCTGACTTAGATGATAGTGTTCAGGAAGACACGGCGATGTCACATGATGGTACTCCGAATTTCGAAAAAAAATTGTCACCAAGCGCTCAAGCCATTTTAAAATTCGTTAAGACCTATGAAGAAGGTGGAAAAATAAATGTGTTCACCGAAGATGCTGAATTTGCTCTCTTACGCCAGATTGTCACATCTTATCGAGGGAGCTTGTATTCGCTGCTCATAAAACGATTGAAGCAAGTTATACACCTTGGAGGCGTCGAAATTGTGACACAGCGAGATATCATGTCTCTAATCGTTCGACTTCATGAAGATAATATCTCATTCTTGACGAAAAATGAACTACCATTTCTAGAGTGCACGATTGAATCTCCTAGTGACTCGATAAAATCAATATCCGATAGGAGCAATTTATCCTATGCACAGGCTCGGAGAGCCCAAAAAAGACTCAATGATACGGGGATCTTAAAGATTGGTGGCATGTTAAATACAACAAATCTAGGTTTGGATAGGATACTTGTTATCTTAGAATCTCCCACTCTTGTTCTTAGTGGCCCCTATTGTCAAAAGATACTCTTCATAGATGGTAGCCCTCCAATTGTGCTCATTGTCGCTTACATACCCCATAGCAAAAAGGAGGACTTTCTTGATACTATACGCAGTATTAGAGATGCTACAACAAATGTAACTGCTTGGAATCTCTCTGCAGGATACCCCCGATTTAGTAGTATGTACTTTGATAAAAGAGATGGATGGAATCTTGATCTGTTGCACTTTCGACTAATGCTACGTAAAGGTGGTGATTCCCTCACTCTAGCTAATGTAAATCAACCTTCTACTATAGACCAGCATCATTTTACCTATGCAGACACTCTTGTAATGGATGCCTTAGTCAAGCGTTTAGATGGAACTGCAGCTGATATAGCCGAAAATACAAAGATCTCTCAAACTACCGCTTTTCGTAAAAGAAACCAGTTATTGCGAACAGACATTATTCAACCAAGAGCTCAGGTCAACATCCCTCATTTAGGCGATCGTGTAATCAGTCTTCTTAGTCCTGAGTGTGCTGGAAACGTTATTACAGCATGGGGAAATCTACCTGTTTCATATCAGAGTCGAATTCAAAATCTAGAAAATGCGTCTGAGAAAAAAGTACTATTAAGCACAGCTCTGCCCACTGGGTCTGGGCAAGACCTGATTGATGTGTTAAAAGATGAGATATCGAAGGTTCATGACTATTCGGTCCATAAAGTAGCTGCTGGTTTTGGTGGAAATACCAAAGTATCCTCAATGTTTGACCGTCGGAACAATCAATGGAAATGGGATGTTTCTAGGCATTTTGATGCTGTGAGTTACAGCGTTGTCCGAAAAGAAGCCACATCACGGAACATTCCTCTTGATCTAGCCTAGAACTAATATCGTAACCATTATCTTGTTCACTAACTACACACAAAATGATTAATCTATGATAGAGATTGTCCTCCTTGGAACCGGTGGGAGCATGCCCACTGAAAATCGAAATCTACCTGCTATTGCGATCCGATATCAAGGGTGGGTCCTCCTTCTAGATAGTGGTGAGGATATTCAGAGGCAAATTGAACGAGCTAGTCTAGGCCTCAATAAGAAAATGGCAATTTTTATCTCACACAATCATGCTGATCATCTTCTCGGTCTACCTGGCCTTCTCCTCAGATTTTCACTATTAGGCCGTATTAAACCCTTGAAGATTTTTGGTCCTAAGGAACTTATCGAGTATGTGAAAGTAAGTCAAGCTACAATAAATCTGGGAACTACATTCGAAACTGTTGTTTATGCAATAGAGCCGGGTGTCGTGTTCCAAGAGGACAATCTCACTATTACAGCCTTCGAGGTGAACCATCGCGGATTTGCTCTAGGTTTCAAGATATCGATTGAGCGACCAACTGGTGTTTTCATTCCTGAACGAGCTGAGGAACTAGGCATTCAAAAAGGTCCGTTATGGGGTAAATTGGCTTCAGGAGAGTCAGTGATTCTAGAGAGTGGATTAGAAGTACATCCTGAGGATGTAACAGGTCCTCGTTCCCGTCCTCTGACAATTGTTTATTCAGGAGACACCCGGCCTTGTGAAGCTCTGAGAGATGCATCAGTAGATGCTGATATCCTCATCTCTGAAGCAATGTATACTATCGAACATGCTGATCTGGCTGAGGAACGCGGTCATTCCACTGCAAGTGCAGCAGCACAAATTGCATTAGATTCTAATGTTGGTCTCTTGGTTCTTACTCATTACAGTCCTAGATATTTTGATGGATCTGAGATACTTCGGGAGGGTAAAGAGATCTTTCCAAATACTATTCTCGCTAGAGACCTAATGCGAATTGCTCTTGATAAGGACGGGACTATTACTGTGACTGACCCTGGTATTATACCTCCAGCTAAAGACCAAGTCTGATTGCCTTTAGAGGATGATGAGTCAGAAGTTGTTTAGTTATCTTCAATTTAAGGTTCGAGTATGTATTGATACGTGCGAGTATATCAGTCAAGTATTCTCTCATGACAGGATCATCATCAGCTATGCTGCAAATCCTTTCGATATTTTCATTAGATTTATGCATAATTCCAGCAATAAATCTAAGGTTTCTTAGCTCTCTAAGAAGCCCCTTCTTCAATCTTCTATCATATTCAATAATATGTACTGGCGACTTTTTTTGAACACTCTCAACTGCCACCTCTGCAGCGAGAATTCCTGACTCTATTGCAAATGAGATGCCTTCTCCTGACACAGGTGACACTAATCCTGCTGCATCACCAATCAGCATGGAACGCCTTCCGATATATCGGCTTTGTATGCCTCCAAGAGGAACTCTAAATGACGTCTTCTTTGTGAGTTTGAAACGGATTCCTTTCTGGTTCTCTAGTTTTGTGAGGAACTTTATCCATTTATCACGAAGATGTTTTGCTTTGTCTACTCGACACCCAAGACCAATGCTCAATCTATCCATTTTAGGAAAACACCAACCATAACCCCATTCTGTGATTCCAAAATAGAGTTCGATCATATACCGTTGGTGAGACTCATCCATTGTCATCAATCTCTCTACTTCACTAGGTTCAAGTAGAACTTCCGCACTAATACACACTGCAATTTCCTCATTTTGCCAGCGGTTTCGGATCCCAAGACGTTTCATTGAAATACCGTTTACTCCATCTGCTCCAACTAAAAGATGTCCTTTAAACGAGTCACCCACACTTAGAGCTCTAATTCCCTTTCTTAGCTGGTCGATAGCTAAGATGTCGGTGCCTTCAACAACTTCAACACCGGCTTCCTTAGCCTTGTCAAGCAGATATTTATCAAAGTGACCTCTTTGAATTAAATGCCCCTTGAAGTCATCTCTGGTGAGTATCGATTTTTGTCCTGACGGTCGATGGATCATTGCTGCCTCAAATCTTCTCTCGATTATCTTTGATATATCAAAATCAAGAGTGTTGATGACTCTTGGACTTAACGCTCCTCCACATGCTTTCTCTCGTGAAAAGACCTTTTTTTCAATAAGAACAACATCCAATCCCTTCATAGCAGCTCTTCTGGCGCAAGTTGCCCCTCCTGGACCGCCGCCAATCACTAGAAGATCATACATCTATTAATCACTCACCAGTATTGCATTACATCGCAACATGAATAAATCTCCTGTTACGTCTACCTGCATAGGTGCATCAAATGACCTCGGAACATAAGACCAAGATTTGCCTAATAACTACGGGTGGAACCATATCTAGTATCTATGATGAGAGTATTAGTGCGCTCCGTCCTGGGCTCTCTGTTGATGCACTACTAGATAGATTACCGAGAGGAATGGGAAACGTCGAGGTAATAAAGAGAGAGTTATTTCAATTGGACTCTGCAGATGCCCAACCTCATCACTGGCAGACAATTGCCGGAGCAGTCAAACAAGTAAGTGAAGAAATTCCCGACCTCCAAGGAGTTGTTATCACACATGGAACTGATACCATGGTCTATTCTGCAGCAGCGGTAAGTTTCATGATTCAAGACTTCGGAAAACCAATTGTGTTCACAGGTGCACAGATACCAGCTAGTGTTCCTTGGAGTGATGGTCCGAGAAATATCCTAGATGCAATGCGGGTCGCTGCTTATGGTGATTTGGGTGAAACGTGCATTGTGTTCAATGGAGAGATACATCGTGCCACTAGAACCAAGAAGGTGCGAGTAAATTCCTATGATGCATTTGATTCTACGGATCCTTCACCTATCGGCATCCTTTCTCGTGACATTGTTCTTTATGAAGGACGTAAGAAACGTGATTCAACTTTGCTTCCTCGCTTTGATACACGCCTAGATGACAGGGTCTTTTTGCTCAAGGTCTTTCCAGGTATGCCGCCACAGGTATTATCTCGCATAGTAGATATGGGTTATCAGGGCATTGTCATCGAAGGTTTTGGATCTGGCAATATTCCTACAGATGAAAATGCGCTGACTGGCGGCATTCTGCAAGCAGTTAATCAGGGCTGTTTTGTGGTGATTAGTTCACAGTGCGCCTTTGGTCAAGCTGATCTTTCGATATATGCAGTAGGTCGAGCGGCAATGGATGTCGGTGCTATGAGCGCATCTGATATGACTTCTGAAGCGGCATTTGTCAAACTTGCATGGATACTAGGACATACACATGAACTAGACAGAGTACGAGAAATGATGGAGATTAGCTATGTGGGCGAAATGTCTTTCACAAACAGTGTCCCCCTCAAACAATAATAACAGCTAACGATAGAACATTGCTATTTTTCATTATTAAAAAAGATAGAATGGCGCCCGGAATGGGATTTGAACTCATGCCTCCACAGGGGAGAACAGCTATCCTTACAAATGTTGCAAAGACAACTATTGATTCCAGGCTGTCGCCGTGAACCAGGCTTGGCTATCCGGGCATACCCGTGATGTCTTCAATATCCCTTTTCATCTTTTCTCTTAGATACATTAGATATCTAAGAGCTACCTAGTCATCTTTGGTCCAGATAACCTAAATCTCCTGCACAATCCACTTCTCTTCGAACCTGATTAGAGCTAATCTACTTACCTGAATGGTGAATCGTCATGATTCACCATAAAACAGAGAATCATATTTCCTCGGATTTCATCAAATTTGAAAACTCTAAATCTATATGTCTTCATTTTTTCTTGAGCTAGAAATAGACCACTTCTTTCACAATATCTGAAGAACGTACGGCATTGTTCTCGTATCTTTGAAAAGAGTATTTTATGGTGTCTTCGCTGAGATGATCGTATCCCCCATCTCTCAAAGATGAATCTATTAGCAAGATGATTGCTTGATACGAGCAAACTCCTTTTTCCCATTTTATAGTGGCTTGAAACATCCTCAATCAATATTTTCGTCAACAAGTCCGGTATAGTGGCTAGTATTGATGGTGATACAATAGATTCCTGTGACAAAACACATTCCCAACACTAAATTTTCATCAATACCTAAAAGCACCTTCAAAAATCAGCTTCTCTATGACAATGGTTATAAGGAACGTAAAAGAGGCGAACAAGCCTCTAGCCAGTCAGAATGAGGTTACAGACCATGTCTCAAGAATACAAACATATTGTTCGTGTCGGTGGATCCGACATAGATGGCCAAGAGAGTCTAATTCAGGGGCTCACTAGAATCAAAGGAGTTGGTCTTAGATTATCAAGGACTTTGATCACTCAGCTTGAACTTGACCCTGATTTACGACTTGGATTCATTACAGATGATGCCATCTCTCGAATTGAGAAGGCTCTCAAAAATCCTATAGCCGCAGGTCTACCCGACTGGTTTGTTAATAGGCCTCGAGACAGAATGTCTGGAAGGATGTTGCACCTGACTGGTTCTGATCTTGATTTTGCTCAGAGAAATGATATTGACCGGTTACGCAGAATCAAGTCTTGGAGAGGTATACGACATTCACTTGGTCTCAAGGTGAGAGGTCAACATACTCGAACGACTGGGCGCGGCGGAATGGCTGTAGGAGTTTCAAGAAAGAAAGAATAGATTGGGGTAATGAAATATGGGTGATCCGCGTAGACAAAAGAAAAAGTATGTTTCACCAAAAGCTCCCTTTGATTCCGACAGGTTTGAACAGGAGCTTCAATTAGTTGGTCTCTATGGTCTGAGGAATAAAAAGGAGTTATGGAAGCACAGAACCGAGCTGTCAAACTATCGAAGACAGGCTCGTCATTTGCTTGCTTTACCCCCATCAGAACGAGCTCAGGTAGAGAAAGAGCTAGTCACAAAATTGACACGTATTGGAATACTTACTACTGAACCCACACTTGATAGTGTTCTGGACTTGACACTTGAGAACCTTTTAGAACGAAGGTTACAGACCCTTGTTTTTAGAAAGGGGTTTGCTGCATCAATGCATCATGCGAGACAACTAGTTACGCATGGTCATATTGCTCTTGATCAGGGTAGAGTCACTACTCCTGCACGTTTGATCACTATTGATGAAAGCAATAGGATTGCTTACACAACAAAGTCTGCTTTAAATGATCAATCCCATCCTGCAAGGATAGCTGCATCTGATGCTGCTACTAGAGTGACTGCACAACCAGATAATTTTGATGAAGAACCTCGGAAACACGGTCCAAGAGGAAGAAGGGATTCAACCGATGGTTCGAATAATGAAGAACCCGTGACTGATGATGAAATTGGGCCTATTGGAGGCGACGACCTTGAGTAGTGAAGAGAAGAAAGACAAATGGGCTATTGCGCATATTTATGCCTCATATAATGACACAATTATTCATGTGACTGATATCACTGGCGCTGAAACACTCGCTCGATATTCAGGTGGTATGATGGTTAAGGCCGATAGGAACGAATCATCACCGCATGCTGCTATGCAGGCTGCATTTCAAGCTGCTCGGGAGGCAAAGGATAAGGGTGTATATGGAATCCATATCCGCGTGCGAGCTCCTGGTGGTCATGGCCCCAAAACACCCGGTCCCGGTGCTCAGGCTGCTATCAGAGCCCTAAGTAGAGCGGGTCTAAGAATCGGTATTATTGATGAAGTGACTCCTATGCCCCACGATGGAACTCGCAAACGGGGTGGTCGTCGTGGACGAAGAGTATAATCTTCTTCATCTCATATACATCATATGTTCAATCATTTAGGGTTCATGCCAAATATCCGCAAGGACTTCAGGCACTCCTTTATTGTATTTATTCAATCTTGATTCTGGACGAGTCAGATGTCGCTGAGCTCTAAGTGGTGGTAGATACAATCCAGTGCTTACTTTTCTTTCTACTTGAGTTTCAATCTTTGTTGCATTAGAATCCCTAAAACCACAATTCACGCACTTGTATCCTTTATTCTTTCCATCACTTTTCATTCGTTTCAGGCAGTGGGGACATATTGGATTTAATAAAAGGACATCATCTGCTAATTTCACTATTTCTAAACCCTCAATATTCAGTGTCAATCCATGTGTCCTTGATTTTGGCCTTACACTTGCATGAACACAAACCTCATCACCTTTTCGTAAATCCATTACAATATTTCTAAAATTCCCTGTAGGCTCATATGCTGCACAATCAACCATCGAGGTTTCATCAGTAATGGAGAAAATCACATGACCTCCCTCAATCATCTTTGGTCTAGTCCTTACAAATCCTTTCACAATAGTTGCCATGTATGGTCTGATGTCTGCTATCTTAACAGAATAAGTAAGATGTTCTCCTGTTGCTTGATTGGTTCTAAAGACCATCCATCGGTCCTTGTTTTGTTTGCTCTTTACATATTTTGCCGCGGCAATCACATCTTGGGGTGTTTCTCCACGGATTCCATATAGAACCGGATCTGGTCCATGTGGTTCAATCAAGAGTCGGTTTGAAGTGCCCAAATTTGAAAAGACTCTCTCTCCCATTTCTGTATTCATCTTGATAACCGACTGAATATCTACACCTCTAGACTTGTCTGATTCATCAAGTCCACGATATGCAATATATTCGTAAGTGTGGTCGTTATCAAGGGTATTTCCTATAGCTGCCATTGCTCCAATCAATCCTCTTCCATTCCCAGATGTGTAATGGATAAAATCAAATTGTGCAATCAATCGTTTTGCTAAATCTATAGGGATCATTTTCCATAATGCATGGTTAGAAAATTGTTTGATTTCTTCAGGGATTCTTCTTTTTATTAACACAACACCTGGGTTTGTATTCGAATAAGTCTCATCCACATATTCATGGACCATTTCCTTTATCCGTGTCATAATATCTTCGATTATTGATGTTGGCGTATTGAATCGCAGTGCTACTGCCCCATTCCCCCGAGTTCTGAACGGGATTCCAGGATTGAGTCTAATTAGATTAGGGTAGTCTTGCCACTCGATGGGAAATCCTGAGAGCTGTTGTACGAGTAGACTGGCAAAATGTGTTGTACAACCACCACGTGGACTATCGATATCATCGAATCCAAGATGGATACTCTCACGACTCATGATTCACGCATCCGACAATTATCACATGTTGTTGATTCGTCTTTCTTTGTACCATGGTCTTCACAGACAAGTTGACCACAGATATTGCATGCCCGTGATGCCAAATACTCGTTGCAGATGTAGCATTTTGCTTCGTCACAAGCCAAGCATATCCTATCCTGAACTAGAGCACACTCTGTACAGACTTGGGCTCCACAGAGGCAGCATAACACAACATCATTGCTAGCTTTACCACATATCTCACAGGACTCATCTGTTTTGTTTAGCATATACGACTGCCTCTGGGTTGGAGCATATAACAACATAGAAATCCTTTGTCCTCTTACACAATCTGACCATTTTAGGAGTGTTACAATGCAGCCAAATGTTTTGATTTACCATGCCAATCAGTGTGACCCAAAGAAGTGTACTGGTATCCGACTCTCTCGGATGAAACATGCTACGATTCTGAAGACTATGAAGGAAATCCCTCATCGATCTGTAGTTCTAAATCCTGTATCTGAAATTGCATTTTCAAAGGTAGATAGAGAAGCTCTTCTTCATTCGGGACTTGTTGCACTAGACTGCTCCTGGAAACAGGCAGAAGATATCTTTGCAAACTCCAAATATGGAATTCAGAGAGCACTACCTTACTTACTTGCTGCAAATCCAATTAACACCTATAAACCGATCAAATTGTCGACTGCAGAGGCTATCGCTGCTGCGTTGTATATTGTTGGATTTCAGGAATATGCCAGAGATGTTATGTCTGTATTCAAATGGGGTCCTTCCTTTCTCATACTCAATCAGGAGTTGTTAGATGCTTATTTCAATTGTACCTCCAGTACTGAAGTGGTTGCTGTTCAAAAAGAGATCATGGATTCTCAAACAAGATAATGATATGTGGCTCTGGTCCAAAGAGTAACCCCGATTCTGTTCCACATCATTTCGTTACCAAAATGATGCTTTGCAACATCTAACTGTGCTCTCTACCCTACATCTTGGACCGACACCTTAGCGATGTATTCTTGAGATTGCTCAACAGTGATGGGCCGTTTCAACCTATCCGAACTGGTCCTCAACAGATTC
>SDOA01000150.1 GCA_004524595.1 Candidatus Thorarchaeota archaeon
GCTTAGGAAGTGCTTATCAGGAGTTAGTAATTCACTAATTGTGTGACCGACCTTGGTTAAGGATGATAAAAATAGTGATGAAGCTCAAGCATCATTGGAAGATTATTTTGGTTCGAATGAACAGATAGAACAGACCATTGAGAACAATCCCTCTCTAATTGATGACTTGAGTAAGAAACCCAATCCAAAAACTACTAATCCAGAACCAAGTTCGGAAATCCCAAATTCTAACCCCGATGAAGAAAACGAAGAACAATCCCCCGATGAAGATGATCAGGTAGCAATTGAGGATATATTAGTTGAAGAAAAAGAAACTCCCCGAAATCTCTCCCCCTCTTTTCTTCTGTCTGTGGACTATTCTGGACCTTTAAATAAAGCAGTTGCACGACTCTATGAACCCAAATCAAAACGCGTCTACTTTTGGGTAGATAGTACTGGACATAAACCATATCTCTATACAGATTGGCCTCCCCAAATGGTTGAGTCAAAGACAAAAAGTAATCCAGGATTCGTACGAACCGAAACTGTTGAGCTCAGAGACCTCTTGCATGACCAACCTGTTACAATGACCAAATTAGTTGGTGATAATCCTCTATCAATCGGTGGTGGTGCATCCTCAATGAGGAATGTCTTAGTGGATAGTAACAATATCAGTCATGCTTGGGAGGCCAATATTCGCTACCACCTTTGCTATACCTACGATACCAATTTGGTGCCAGGACTGATGTACAAAATAGATAATGGAAATCTTGTGCCTTGCCCTCCTAATGTAGACCGCAAAGTCCTTCAGGAATTCAAAGATGCAATTGCTGAAGAGGAGGGGCTGGAAGACATCATTGCTACATATTCACCAATGTTCTTCACAGAGGTTCCAGAAATCAGGCGACTTGCTGTTGACATAGAAGTCTACACCCCTGTTGTAAATCGAATTCCTGATGCTAGCCTTGCTCAGCAACCCGTGACAGCTATAGGTCTCTCAGACAATGAAGGATATGAAAGATGTCTCATATTGAAACGCAAGGGGTATACTGAAGGGGAGATGAGCAAGGACTTTCCAAAACAGCTTGAGATAGTCTACTTTGAAGATGAAGCAGAAATGCTCGTAGAGGCCTTTAGAATCATAGATTCGTACCCTCTAGTCTTGACTTTTGTCGGAGATTCTTTTGACCTCAAGTATCTCTTTAATCGCGCTAAACATTTGAGAATAGATTTGGACAAATACTGCCCGATTACAGTGCGTGGAGACCAAGACCCCCGTAGAGAACAGGCCTCTCTGAAGAGAGGAATTCATGTTGATATGTACAAATTCTTTGGTAATCCCTCGATTAAGATCTATGCACTATCTGGCGCTTACCAGAGAGAAAACTTGGATACAATTGCATTGGGCATTCTGGGAGAAAGAAAATTAGAGATCAGTGATGATATCTCTGCGCTATCATACTTTGAGCTGGCACACTATTGTTGGCAAGATGCGAATCTTGTCTTACGTTTCACACAGTATGAAAATAATCTACTTCTCCGCTTGATGATTCTTCTCATGCGTATCTCACGAATGTCACTTAACGAAGTGACACGTTTCTATATCTCATCATGGATTCAGTCGCTCTTTCGTCAGGAACACAGAGCTAACAACTACTTGATACCCAGACGTGTTGATATCGATACAATGAAACAGCCTGATGCTCAGACTGAGGCTGTCATTGGAGGTAAGGCATTCAAAGGTGCAATTGTGATTGAGCCCGTTGCTGGTGTTCATTTTGATGCCACAGTACTTGATTTTGCGAGTCTATATCCAACAATAATGAAGGCGCACAATATTAGCTATGAGACTATTGACTGCCCTCATGATGAGTGTCGAACCGCTCTTGATAACAAAGTTCCAGAAACTGACCATTGGATTTGTAAAAAACGTCGTGGAATGATCAGTCAGACAATTGGCTTTTTCCGTGACGCCCGAGTCAACTGGTTCAAGTCAAAAAGCAAAGACAAATCTATCGACGAACGCACACGTAACTGGTATGCTGTGGTAGAGAAGGCTCTCAAAGTATTCGTTAATGCATCTTATGGAGTTACAGGTGCTCAGCATTTTGAATTATTCTGTATGCCTGCTGCAGAGAGTATTACTGCATTTGGCAGAGATGCTATCATCCGAACCAAGAAGAAATCCGAAGAGATGGGCATTCGAGTTCTCTATGGTGATACGGATTCGGTTTTTCTAGACAATCCTTCAAAGGAGCAGCAAGATCAGCTTGTACAATGGTCTCGAGATGTCCTTGGGATAGACCTTGAAGTAGAAAAGACATACAAGTATGTTGCTCTCTCAGACCGAAAGAAGAATTACATTGGTGTATACAAGGATGGAAAGGTGGAAGTCAAGGGTCTGAGTGGGAAAAAACGGAACACTCCTGACTTTGCCCAAGAAGCCTTTCGCAAGATGCTTGAAGTCCTTAGCCGCGTAGATGATGCCCAAGGTTTTGAAGCTGCGAAAGAAGAAATACGCGAAGTCGTCAATTGTGTGATTGATCGGCTTGAGGGAAAAGCAGAGGAATATCCCCCTGAGGCACTAGCATTTCGAATTCAATTGACAAAACGGCTCTCTGATTATCCAACAGACACTCCTCATGTTCGTGCCGCAAAGATGATGGTTGAGAAGACTGGAGACCCATCTAAAGTTCAACCAGGAACAATAATCGAGTTTATTCGTGTCAAGGGTCCAGGTGGCGTTCTACCAGTTGAATTAGCAAGACATACCTCCTATTTTGTCGATAAAGATGTATATCTCGATATTCTGAAGAGCGTATTTGAGCAAGTTCTTGACTCAGTTGGACTCGATTTTGATGAATTTCTTGGATTTACAACCCTAGACAAGTTTTTCTAGAGGGTTAATCCAAGGATAGTTCAAATAAGAAATTCTTATAGCGGTGACATACTTAACGCAACTGGACCCAGAGCTTGGCTCATTGCAAATTCGACGGGGTATTCTATAATGAAACTGAACTTCCGTGAGTTCTTCATGCAAAAGATGCTGATAATGTTCAAACCTGAGGACATTGATCAATCTGCTAAAGACTTCATCTCAACCTATGCCTCCTATATGGATGATGTTGGCATTGTTGGAAAGGGACCTGATGGCTATGCGATATATCCCAGTCGAACTGCTCCAGTACGGGAGAATCATGTTGAATTCTTTGAAGAGTGGGTAAAGCTCACTGATGCTTTGAGTATTCATGGTGTTGTTGGTTTGGATTTCTATACTGACGGTTGGTTTGCTCGTGATCCAAAATATCAGACCATGAACGATAAAGGAGTCAAGATGGAACATCAGATATGTCCAAATCGTGAAGAGTTTTGGCAGTATGGCGCTGAAATTGTGAAAGAGATTGGTTCATATCCTGTTGATGAGATTCTTCTCTTTGGTGCTGGATTCATCCGCGACCAATTCTGTTTCTGTGAACGGTGTCGTAATGAGTTTGCTCCACTTGTAAACCAAGAACCAAGTCGACTCACTTATCAGTATATCATTGAAACTCCTGAGCATCATGATAAATGGCACCAATGGCGCAGTGAAAAGGTCCATCAAGGCCTCTCATTTCTTCAAGAAGCCGCTTTAGAGTCTGATGATGCTACTGGACGAGAACAACCATTGAAACTGTCCGTTGAAGTACTCCTTGACCCCGAAACTGGACTCTCTGATGGTGCAAAGAACGAATATGGTTACGACTATACGCGCATCGGAGAAATTACTAAGAATATCTTGATCAACCTTTATCCTTGGTCTCCAATCCTTCCTACTAAAGGAAGTACAGAATACAACAATCTAGTGGAATCTCTCTATTTTGTCAATGAATTCACTCGAAAAGGTGGTCGTGCTTCATTATTCCGCTGGGGTATTACTACAGTAGAACAACTACAGGAATTAAAGGCTCTTGGCAAAGATGTTGGGATTAGTAGAATGGTCTCTACTTTCCATTATCCCTCTGATTACTCAAGACGGCGTGAAAGTGCCATTGGGAACGTCTAATTTATTATTAATTCATTGACGTGCACCACAGTAGGGACACACTCTATTCCCTGGTCTGATGTTTCTTCCACATGAGAAGCAGAACGGATGCTCTCGATTCTCTTCGCGTTTATCATCGAGGAACGGACTTAACTCTCCTTGTTTAAATAATGCACCAATTCCCTCTATTGACTCATCCCTCTGAATATTACACACGCTACAACTCAATTCATCATCATTAGGAACAGCGCCTTGTAGATCAGAGTACACATCTCGTTTTTCGTTCTCTCTCTCCCTCTCACGATATTGGAAGGAATATCTATCATCATTATGCTCATGCAAGGTCTCAGGTCTTCTATCATAATGCTCACTTAATGATTGCATTGTTCTGTCTAGCGCTTCAAAATCGCGTCTATAGTCCTCAGAACCGTAGCCAGGATCAATCGCCGGTCTATTTGCCACTCTGTCAGCAGCCGATGATTTTGACCATTGTGGGTCAGCTGCGCTCATTCCTCTAGCTGTTTCAACAAAACGTACATGAGCATCTTTCTTCATATTTTCATATTCTTCCGGTGTGAGCCCCATTATCTCTAAAGCTCTATCCCGTTCTGCGCACCTCTTTGAGAGTGGGCAACAATATGAGAGACTTCCATGACATAAGGATGCCATCGCTCTCTCTTGCCTTGACTTGAATATTGGAGTGATTCTCCGAGTTCCCAGTATAAGAGAGTCACCAACCGAACGGATCTCTGCATATCCGCTCTGTGCAAGAGCCTCAACAATCTCTCTGGCCGGATATGCCCTTCCTTCAATAATCACATGCCCCTCTGTCTTATCGAGTCTCACAGGTCTTTCTGTCACTTTATTTCCATCGTACGTCGAGTATCTCGTCATTGTCACCCCAAAATTATCACTTGACGTCATTTGTTATTGACCTTTGAACAATAGAATGGTATGTATTACGTTGAATTATACACAAACAACAGACGGGATACTTAATACAGACGATGCTCCATAATGCAATACACTCTGGACATGGCTAAGATGTCCTAATGGAGGTTTCAAATGAAATGGGTTGTAAAGCTGAAGGTGCAGCACAAGGCTATACAGTTCTTGGTGGTATTGTGCTCTTAATCTATGCAATACAGCGAATTGTCAATGGTATCAATTCTCCTGGTCCCGGCAATTTAGAAGGTCTTATAGAGATTCTATTGGCGATTGTACTGATTATCATTGTAGCACTGGCATTTGATGCATGTGGTTTCATCAGTTGGAAAGTTGCCAAGTCTGGACTATTGTTAGCGTTATTTGGTTTGATTGCGATTGTGATTGTGTCTTATCCATTCACATCCTTTAATCCTATTGACTGGCTACAGAGTCTTCCAACTCTTGCTGGATTTATGATTCTCTTAGCTGGAATTCTTCTCCTGCTGAGAAAATAAAGCAGTAGAAAATAGCTCAAATCGATAATTAAATAATGGGAGGTGTAACCTCCCATCTCGTCAATCACTGGACAGTATCAATATGGACGAGAAACACTTCAAGATTCTAAAGGATCTTGGCTTTGATATCAGCCAAAAAGATCTGACGAATGATTATTGGAAGAAACGTGGGGCAGAAGCCTTAGCATTGACAACTCAAGACAGAGATGTGTATGGTTGTCTTGACCATACTGTTGGTGACGGTGTTCGTATCTTCGACATAGAAGGAACAGAATACCTCGATGTGACAGGTGGCGTAGCTGTACGTGCGTTTGGGCTTCGATATGGACCATATCGCGATTTTGAGGAGAGCATTCTCGATGTAGTTCACGAGTTTCCGGGGATGGATTTTGACGCAATTCCCCAGACACTTCTTGCTGAACGTGTAGCAAGTATTACTCCTGGAAATCACAAAAAGCGAGTTGTCTTCACAACCTCTGGTGGCAGGGCCGTAGAAGGTTGTATGAAATCTGCAATGGACCTCTCTGGAAGACGAAGGTTTGTTGGATTTCGTCCTGCATTCCATGGGAGAACTGGGTATGCCTTGGCATTGACCTCATCAAATTCAAAACACAAGTCTGGTTTTCCACAGGGTGTGGATGTTATCCGAGTCTTCTATCCTTACTGTTATCGATGCCCTTATGGTGCAAAAGTAGAAGACTGTAGTTTAGAGTGTGTTGAGGCTCTCAGATATGCTCTTGAAGTTGAAGGTAATGATATAGCTGCAACTGTGATGGAACCACTCTCAGGCGAAGGCGGACTCATTGTCCCCCCTGCAAAGGCTGTCAAAGGCATATATGACCTGACAAAGGAGATTGGAGCCTATTTCATGTCTGATGAGGTACAGGCAGGAATGGGGAGAACAGGAAAATGGTGCGCTATTGAAAATCATGATGTTGTACCTGATTATATCTCAATGGGCAAGGCTCTTGGTGGCGGCTATCCAATGGGTGCATCAGTCGGTCCTGCTCCAATGTATACTGGTGGGTCGCGTCATTCAGAAACCTTCTCAGCCGAACCTAAGATGGCTCTTCTATCTCTATGGATATTCAAGCATATGGATGAAGGTAATTTCCTGAAGAAGAATGCTGAAACTGGTGCCTATCTTAAGAAACGACTTACTGAACTCATGGACAAGTATGAGGTCATTGGTGATGTTCGTGGTCTCGGTCTCATGGTTGGTGTCGAATTTGTTAAAGATCGAAAGACCAAAGAAAAGGCACGGAAACTAAGAGACAATATTGTGAAAAATGCAGTTCAACAGCAAAAACTCTGGGTACTGGGTGCTGGTCAAAATGTCATTCGAATGACACCTAGTTATATCATAACAAAGGAAAATATCGATGATGCTGTAGGCCGTCTTGATAGAGCAATAAAAAGCTCGGTTTAGTTAATAAAAAGGGTATCTCATCTCTAATAATTCGATACTAGAGATGAGTACCTATTCTTCTATAATAGCCAGAAAATTGCACCTAGGATGACAAGTATGCCACCGAGGTCACTAGCGAATAACACCATCAGTATACCGATGATGAGGATGACAATGAATTTATTCTTCTTTCCGAAATCAAGCGCTTTGATCTTCAAGAATCCACTATTTACCAATGCAATTAGTGAGAATAAAATTGCAAGTATGCCTATTACTAATCCATCAAGATATGTACCTAAAAGGTTCACATAACCGCCAATAAAAAATGTGTTGCCAGGAATTAGTAGGAGAATACCTTGGATAAGACCAATCAAAGCACCGATTAGTACTAGAAGGTCTCCGATTTTCTTTAGATCGGCCATTCTTCAATCTCTCCTTGTGTGAGCGTACCCCACAAGTGGGACCTTTGAATTTAAGAAGAAACTACTATATATAGATAGAGATTTTTTGATTGTTTCATCGACAAAACACGAATATTCTAGCCATTTGGAGCAAAAGATCTTGACAATTCATGCTAATAACAAGGATGAAACTAAAAATAACACTTCGCATGAATTGATCGAGATTGAAGGTGACATTGCAGTCAATCTTGAGATTCCCAATCGTGGGAATATTCTCATCATTAGTAAAGACCAATCTTATCTGACCCATGGAATCCATAAGTTCCCAGCTAAGTTCTTTCCAGAGTTGCCACGCTATCTCATTCAACGATACTCTGAGAGTGGCGATATAGTTCTTGACCCGATGTGCGGCAGTGGAACTGTCGTGTTGGAGGCTTTGTTAAATAATCGAAGAGGAATTGGAATTGATATAGATCCAATGGCGCGTCTCATAACAAAAGTCAAGACGACACCACTTGATGAAGAAAACCTTCAAGAATCTAAAGAAGCACTAGTTCAGAAGATTACTGAATATAAAAAATCCAAAAAAATTGACTTAGAAATACCTGATTTTCCGTATCGAGATAATTGGTTCAGACCATATGTCATGGAAGAGTTGGCTCTTGTATCAGCTAGTATAGATGAAACTGTCTCTCTGTACAAAGGAAGAACTAGAGTGAACCTCTTGGATTTTTACAGGGTTGTACTATCTTCTATCATACGGGATATGTCCAATGCAGATCCCCATTGTACAAGAACAGTCTTGAGAAAGAACGTTGTCAAGAAGATTGATTCTGGAGATACATTAGCTTGCTTCTCACAACGTCTTGAGAGTCAAATTACAAACATGAAGACATTTTCAGGCCTCTATAAGAAACTCAACGTCAGAGAGGTGTCCGTACCTGATGGAACAGCTACTGAAACAGGATTAGATGACACGTCAATTGATCTAGCAATAACCTCTCCTCCCTATATCAATGCAGTTGATTATCCCCGAACTCATCAATTAGAGATGTACTGGTTAGGGCTTCTGGGAACTATGCCATTGTCTCATGTTAAGAGAAAGTATATTGGCACTGA
>SDOA01000151.1 GCA_004524595.1 Candidatus Thorarchaeota archaeon
ACCATAATCTCTCTCTGAAGTACTTCTAGAGTCTTTATCATTCCCCATTTTCCAGTGTCAGAGAGTGCTTTACATGTCTTCATGACCTGTTCAATTGTTGGGCTATAGCTCGCAAGATAATGGCTGGGTTTCAATGCTTTATGAACCTCCTCGGTCAGTTCCCATGGTGTAGCCAAGTCTAGGACGACTGCATCAACATTTTTTTCCTTAATTCCATCAAAGATATCTTGATGATATTGCGTCACATTCTCATTCAGTCCATATTTTTCGAGATTCTTCTTTGCTCCTAGGAACATATCCTCACGAATCTCATAGGTATAGACATGACCAGATGGTCCTACAGCTCTAGCAAGTATACCTGTCAGAGCTCCTGACCCAGTACCTGACTCAACTACACGAGTCCCTGCTCCAATTCCTGCTTCAACAAGGATTGTCCCTGCATCCTTTGGATAGATGATCTGAGTATTTCTCCCCATTGCAATCTGGATATCTGTTGGGCTTGGTCTATGAATTTGGAAAGTTATACCTGAATGGCTCTCGACTTTAATCCCAAACGGAAGTCCTATGATCTCATCATAAGTAATAAGCCCTTTATTTGAGTGGAAACTCTCTCCTGCCTTTACTCTACGAATCCAATTCCTCTTAGCATCTAAGAAGATGTAGATAAAGTCACCATCCTGAATCAGGTCTTGCATGGTATAATTCTGATTTAGTTACGTTTTGAGTCTTGCTAAGAGAACCGCGCGTTGCTACAAAGCTTTATCCGAACTCGTTGTTGAATCGTCTAGAGGTATACTGATGAATGAACCGGACAATCCAGACACGCCTGAAAGAGAAGATTCCGACGGTTCAACGATTCTTGACCGACCAATTGATTTGATACACAAATCCGCGTTACCATACCATCCACTTGTGAGCGACCCTCTTGATTTGCACGTAGACCTTAGTGTAGGAGTTGTCCTGGGACGCTCAGACTCTTTTCATCGAAAATTCAGCACTGTGGGTCTTGGTCTGATTGGAGGGGTAACAGAGACCTCTGACGACCTTTTGACTTCCCTATTAGGAATGCCTGTGAATCTTGATCTAATGAGTCCGCATGTGATGTTTGTTGCAGGAAAACGAGGTTCTGGAAAGAGCTATACATTAGGTATTATTGCAGAAGAACTCGCTCTGGCAATGGAGCGTCGAGAGATTGAGGTGGCTGCAGTTGTTGTAGATACTGTCGATGTCTTCAGACAGATGGTTGAACCTAATGATGACCAAGCTGACCTGCTCAAGAAGTGGAAGAATCATGCACGAGGATTCCCAATCAATGTCTATATCCCTCGTAGGACCTATGTGGGTCTCCCCGAAGAGGTAAAGAAGAAAGCACGATTGTTTCCATTGTCAATTGGACCCAAAGAGCTGACTGTATCAGACTGGGGTTATGTACTGGAGAAAGGAGGGGCTCTAAGTACTGCTATGGAGAATCTGATTGGTGATGTCCTTGATAATGTTCGAAAGGGATATGCTCTTCAATCCGGTGATAGAGTGCCGCTGCGACATGATTTTAGCATCAAGGACATGATTCAATGTATTGAAGAGAATCCAACGATTGATGAGTTATACAAGCCATCTACCAGAATGGCACTTATACAACGTCTCAAGCGAGCTGACCGAATGGGTGTTTTCCATCCAGGTGGTACAAGTGCTCAGGACCTTGCTGTTGCTGGACAGATTACGGTCATTGATGTTGCACCTCTAGGCTCTGATGCAGAAGCAGTCCTCGCGATTTTGACGAATATGCTATGTAGGCAAGTTCTAACCTATCGAATGGCATGGACTGATGAAGGTGAGAGTGCTCGCGAGGAACTACCCCCAACCTGGCTCATTATTGATGAGGCTCACACTCTGGTACCGCGAGCTGGACACACGCCAGCAAAGGATGCTATCATTGGGTATGCAAAATTAGGAAGACGATTTGGTTGTAGTCTGGTTCTCTGTACGCAACAGCCCTCAGCAGTCTCTGATGACGCCATCTCGCAGGCTGATATCATAATCTCCCATTCACTCTCTCATGATAATGATATCAGAGCACTTCAGCAGCGAGCCCCAGCCGTACTCCCAGATCAGTTCCGTGATAAGGTCTTCATCAGTAGTCTTCCTCGTGGAACAGCAATAGTCTTTGATCAAGCTACTGAAAACAAACGTGGATTCATAATGCAGGTTCGTCCAAGACTATCACAGCATGGTGGGACCGACAGACTATCAGGATTATTCGAGGCAGTAAAATTACTGATTCCCCAAGAAGTTAATGAGGGTGTGGAACTTGAAGAGGAACTTCTCGAGACCACTGAAGATGAAGAACCTCAAGAACTCACTTCTACAGAGGAAACTGCTACAGAGGAACTACCAGAAGTACCAAGACCCCCTCTTAAATTGAGCAAAGAAGATTGGCATGTTCTTGATGGTTGGATGAGGGATTATGTTCAGACCCTCTTTGAACAACAGAGTCAGGAATATTCCATTACCGATGAACCATCTCCAAGAATTGATACGGTTCCAGAAGTTGAAGAGATTACACTAAAAGCTGATATCGAGCATGTTAAGGACTCTGATGTTGACAGTTCGAAGGTGCTCATTAAGCACTTTGGACCAGTCTCACGAGAACTCCTTACAAAGGCTACAACAAGAAAGATACTCTATAGCCCAACACCGCATAAATTTCTGTTCACCTCTGAGAAAGATTTCAGGGAAACAATCCCCATTGAACAGCGAGATAGTGATGCATCACTGCTGATTGCTTGGGTGTCTGGTGGAATCACATCAACAGGTATGGAACTAGACCAGCTGATCCATGAAGATGGATTCACTTTTGTCTGTTTCAGAAAAGAAGGAGTCAGGGTTGTTTTCTCTGTTGGAGCAAGTCAGACATATTTGAGCATACCTATCGTCATTGTTGGGGTTGATAGGAAGAAAGTAGTTACTGTCACTGACCAGATTCGGACAGCTCTTCAACCTTCTGAGTAGCTGAGAAATTGGCTGTATCACCTAATGATTGCTCTTATAAGGATATGAAGGAAGTTCGTTTTGGTGCACATTAGAATGAGCAAGAACGATATTCGATCACCTGTTAATCTGAAAATCGCTTCAATGACAGATCTAGCTAGAATGCTTGTATCTTGGTCGCAGCGGGACAGACCTGCAAGTATGCTCTATTTCGAACATAAGGGCAAACATATCTACGGAACACTGATATCAAATCACGGGTATTACGAAAATTATGGCTTACCATTATGGGTGCATGCCGAAGGTGATGGCCCACCTGAAGGCACCTTTCTCTCGTATTCGACAAGGCCCAAAGAAAAGTTAACCTTTGTTGATTCTCTCTCTGATTCTGAACCGATGACTGTCTTCCTGCCGATTATTCGTTTAGCAGAGAAGCTAGAGATTCTCGATATGTAAAGACCAGTGCAGATACCTCCATCAATACAATTCTCTTGGTGATGCTCTAAGATAACTTACAACTGCTAGAACTGCATAGATGACAAAAGCAAGCCAAATAATGGATGTAATGAGTAGAAGATTAGTCTTGAAGAAGAGTTCAACAACAAGAAAGAGCCCAATTACAAAGATGTTTGATGCCCCTCCCATTGTAGTATCTCCCTTCACTCTGAGAACCATCTTCACCAGTACCATAATGACAACTATTCCAAGAGATATCCAGTTGATGTAGCTGTTAAACAGGTTTGACAAATCAAGAAATGGAATCATTCCTATTGGTGTTGGAATTGGAGGGAGATACATCACAAGGAAGGCTATGAAGATTATTAATTCTCCCAACCTGATCCAATGAGTTGGTGTCTTTGTGTATACTTCTCCATAGAGTCCCTTATCGTATTGCTGGGCTCCAAAATAGATGAAGTAGACTGGAGCTCCAAAACTGAGTGCATTGACAAGGCATTGTGCCACTCCATATGCTACATTGAGCCAGAATCCTGTCCATGTCTGTAAGATGGTTTCCCACAATTCAATGTACATAGGCAGAAACTCAACCATCACTATTGCTGGAAGAATGCACAATGCAATAGCGACCAGAACTCCAAGCACTGCAGCCGGTTTTCCTCCACCCAGCTTTCCAACGCCCACAAGATAGAAGACATGTCCTGCAACTATCAGTCCCTCTAATAATGCTATGACAGGAGTTGCCAAAGGAAGGATGAAGACCATTAATATGAATGTTGCATTTGCACCATAGAATATCCGCCATCGTAAGGGAACGATTGTTATTGTTTCATCCATAATATAGACTGTATTAGCTAGTCTATATCGTTGATAATAGATTGTTCCTACCCAAGGTACTGAGAATACGGTTGGAGCACCAATATAATGAAACAGAACATTTAGCCCTTCATCTGTGAAAGGAGTCATCTGTGGAATGAATAGCATTAGTAGGAAGAAGTAGATTGGTCCTACAATGGCTAATAGAACTACTGTAAATCTTGTCATCAACCAATCTGGACTCAATTTTTCTCTCCAACCTCCATATTTCAGGAAACTGATATAAGTTTGCGTTGTAGAACGATAATTTATTTGGGTGTGTTTCATAACAAAGTCAATCGCTTTGTATAACGAGGGGTTGTAAAAGCGAGAGGAGTGAGTAGAGTGTATAAGCGTAAACTAACTGCGTCTAGTTTCGTTCGTAAGAGTAAGTTAATCATTGGTCTGGATTTTGTAGCTGATTTCACAGGTAAGGATGCTATGGGCATTAAGACTGAAAAGGATCGTATTGAGCAGGCAGCTCTCAAGATGATCTCCCAGACTGCAGAACATGCAGTTGCATTCAAGATCAACAGGCATCTTGTTCTTCCTCTTGGTATTGCTGATGGGATTCCTCGAATTGTTGACAAGATTCATGATGAGGGAGTCACAGCAATAATTGATTGCAAGTTGAATGATGTGGGAAATACAAACAAGGTCATCACAAAATACTACTTTGACGCAGGATTTGATGCGATGATTGTCAACCCTTTTATTGGAATGGAGGGTGGTCTTGATACTGTCTTCGAAGCTGCAACCAATCGAAAGCGTGGTATAATCACTCTTTGCTATATGTCACATCCTGGAGCAAAGGATGGATATGGTCTTACTATTGCACCCGATGATAAAGTCAAGAAGACTGAACCTCTCTACATACGTTTTGCACGTCAGTCTAGGTTATGGGATGTGGATGGTGTTATTGTAGGTGCAACGCATCCTGAGAAGATCACAGAGATTCGTTCTGTGTTAGGAGAAGAGATTCCGATAATCTGCCCCGGCGTGGGAGCTCAGGGAGGTAGTGCCAAAGAAGCAATTGACGCAGGCGCGAATTTCGTGATTGCTGCACGTTCAATCGTTGAGGCTGCTGATCCTGCTGCCGCTGCAGCAGCGATTGTTGCTGAGACTCGCTAAGAACTGTTCTTCCCCATTTTTGCTCTGATGCAAGAAATGAACGAACAGTTGTGTACATCATAGACCAAAAACGTGCTATCATAGCATTGTCCGGTCAGAAACAAATAAAGGATAACTATTCTATTTCATGTACAGAAGTGTTCATGCTTCTATTGCGAGGATAAGGTCCTCGGAGCGTGCACGAATGGCAAATAATCATGGTTATAGTTTTGCGACTTGGACCTCTTTTATCGAAGAGTCGCAAATTAGATCTCTACTCAAGTACAAAGTCAAGTATTATTTTGCTGGTGGCAAACCTGGCATCATACCTACCGATATTTTTGCGGATATCATGTCGGATTTGAGCAATAGATACAAGGCTGATCCAAAACTTGCTTTGGATGACTTGAATTATGGACCTACAGGCGGCGAGTCATGGTTCCAAAAGACTTTGGCAAAACGTCTCTATGATGTTCGGAAAATCCCAATTGATTATGAAGAACAATGGGATCGTGTCGCGATAACAAATGGATCTCAACAAGCACTCTATGCACTACTTGATACTTTGATCGACCCTGGTGATGTAATAATTACTCCCTCTCCCGCATACCTCGGATTTCTTGCTCCTGCAGTAAAACTAGGAGCACGGGTGTTAGTGGTACCAACTGATACTGAAGGTATCATCCCTGAAATGGTAGAACGGGCTGTTCATCTCTCAAAGATTAACTTTGGAAAGGTACCAGACCTTCTTTATGTCGTTGCTGATAGTGACAATCCCAAGGGAACAACGCTATCAATGAAACGACGAAAAGCTCTGTTTGACATTTGTGAAACTCATAATATACTCCTTCTTGAAGACGCGGCTTATGCTGAGATACAATTCAAGAATAATATCAAGGCGATTAAGACCCTCGACAAAGAAAACCTTCGTGTTGCATACTTGGGCACTAGTAGTAAAGAGGCAGCTGTGCTGAGAGTAGGTTATTCGGTTCTTCCTGATTTGGTCAAGGAAGAGGTGCTTAAAGATAAAGGATACCTCGATTTATGTACTGCAACATTTGTTCAACGCATTCTTGATGAGTATTATAACAAGTACATCGATGAAGCAATGAGGAGAGGTATTCCATTGTACAAAGAACGATATGAGGCAATGGCTAAGGCTATTGATGAGTTCTTCCCGGCTGGAACTCGGACTGATCCCACGGGAGGTTTCTTCATTTGGTGGCAGAGCGAGAATCCTGATTTCAACTCTAGTAAATTCATGGAAAAAATCGCAATGCCAAATGATATACTCTATGTTCCTGGAACTCCGTTCTATCCACTTGTGGGGCACCAAATGACCGAAGATGGCAATGAACTTGAACCAAGTGTACCAGAACCAAACGCAATGCGGTTGGGCTATTGTTATGCTACCCCAAACATCATCTCTGAAGGAATCGAGCGATTAGGAAAACTACTGTCCAAAGAATTAGAATAAGATGAAATAGACATCGGGTTCTCCCGGTGTCTTTTTTATATTTGAAAATTGATGAAAACAGTGGCTCCGTTCTTCATCGGGCCAACATATGCTCTTTCATATGCTCCAAAGAGATCTACGAAGCCTGAATTTAAAACCCAATCAATCCACGACCATGATGACTCTTGCCCCATCTTTGCAGGTGCATATTGACCAAATGCCCAACTTAGATATCTTTCAATTTCTGCCTTTAGATTAAGTAGAGATTCTCCCTCTGTTCCTGAAACATTTGTAATCTCTGATGCGATTTCTTCATGTCTCTTATTCAAATTAGAATGAGTCTCTTGAATGAGTTGTCCTAAACTAGCAAGGGCTTCATTCATCTCATCAAATCTCTCCTTCTTTCTAAAACGAGAGATCTTACCCATGAGACTGAACATCTCCCCTCTATGAAGGACTTTCACATTTTTTCCTTCAAGTGTCTTTGCCAGTTGTTCATTCCAAGGTGTATTGAAATATACTCTCGGGTATTTGACGAACATTGGGAAGGGAACTGACAATGCTTTAGCACTTGGAATCACTTGGGCATAATATGCAGTTTCACCAGGTCCTCCAATATGAACAATTGTTGGTATTATACTATCGATTGCAAGCTGTCTTGAGTCTACTCGTAGAGACATATGTTGGGCAATCTCTCCTAGATACGGGCTCTCTGCTGAGGTCTCTATCTCTACATCCTCAGCACAAGTTGGGCACTTTCCTGTAAGAAGTACATTTGCCCCTTTGTCTACATAGTGTAATTCTATTCTCGCTCTATTGCAAGCATCATTTTGACACTCGTAAAAGAATGGAACGTAGTCTGCATCTCGATATCCAATACCTGGATTGTATCCTGTTGACACTATCTTTTCAGTAATCTCATTGAACGATGTGAGAAATCTCTCTCGATTCTCTCTTGCCAATTGGAATTCTAATCCCTCTATTAACAGGTCTCGAATTTGATCGTCTGAAGCTACGAGTAGAGGAATACTCAGATTCCCTTCTATGTTGAATAATCTTCCTATAATTCTCTCTGCCCACTCCCCAAGGGTCTTTGAATTGACAAAGCTCCATCGTGTGATTGCTAGTGCCTGCTCGAGTCTCTCTTCATAAACAAGTCTACCTGTCCCTTCGATAGATTTGGTCATTGGTCTGTAGCTATTACGGATGTCTTCTTCTATCTGATTATACCAGTCCTTTTCTGGTAGTGGTAACATACTGACAGGCGAATTCTCGTAACCTTCTCTTACAGGAATACTCGCAAGTGTACCGCCTTGTCCCAATACTGGGACACGGATGTTGGTCAATTCTGATTGCACAATGTCATAGTCAGCGACGCAAAAAAACGTAGATAGAGG
>SDOA01000047.1 GCA_004524595.1 Candidatus Thorarchaeota archaeon
GTAATAATGTAACGTGGACTCATTTGTCCTATTTAGACATTAATCCATACGATGGTGATTTGGACATAACATCTGCGACATCATCAATACTCTATCTACGGTTCACAGATTGCGGAATAATTGATGGAGTAGCAACTACTTGGTATTTCGGGAATGAACCATTTCTAAGTGCTTATACCGAATAAACTAAAGAATACTATGTATTGGATTTGGGAGGATTTTTTAAGACTCAGTAATAAGTCACCTCCCATCTGCAAGGCTAGTCTATCCATTATCCAATGTATTTGTGTGAAGGGAGATGAGGAGTAATAAGAAAGGAATTTGAAGAGCTGGTTGGACGCTCACGAAGATTGGTCAAAAAAGTAGAATGAAAAAGTGAAGGGATGCGAGAGTTTTTCCCGCATCCAAGCCCAGTCTAGCTTTGTGGTGTTTTAGGCACTTGTTTTTGGATATTCTATAGATGGGTAGAGAAACGCTTTCCCATTCACAAGCCTCCTTAGAATATCCCGAGGTTGGTCGCAACCTCTGCGGCACTATATTCAGGTGCCAGTTTCACAAATGCCTTCTTTGTTCCATCAGGCATTATTAGTGTGTTTACCTTTTCGACTACAACTTCGTAGAGGGATTCCACAGCCCACCGAATGGTGTTTTTGTTTGCGCGTCTATCAACATAGAAGATGAGCTTGTTGTCCTTATCAACAGCCTCAAGACTGGCTTCTGTCACAACTGGTCGGATTATCACTTCATTAGGATCTCTCATTTTGACTCACCTCAGATGAATAGATTCTCCTTTCCAAGCCTATCAATGGCGGATGTTGTCCAGACCACAAGGCGACCTGCGTGTGTTCCAGGAGCCAAGAGCTCCGCATTCAGACCATGGACTTCTGCAATATCTACTCCAGGTAGATTCCTTGCGGCTTTTCCAATTCCTGAATCTGCGCCAACGACAATCAGAAGGGACTTTGGAGTCCTCATTTTTCGACCACGCATCTTACCCTTACCAGCTCTGACACTCCGCCCATTACTTGCTCTCTCAAGGTCATCACCACAACCTAAGGCTGTGAGGGCTTCTTGAACCTCCTTTGTTGTTGCCATGGACTCTAGTTTGCTGCTAACAATGAGAGGAATGTTAGGAATGTTCTCAACATTGTGACCACGACTCTTCACAATCTTTGGATTTGCTGATGCTGCAATTGCAGAACGGATTGCCAGTCGGTTTTCTTTTGCATTGATCCGCTCAACGAGTACTTTACGTGCCTCAGGAGGATGTGCTACTCTACCACCAACGGTACCTGGAGCGAATCCAGCCTTGTTTGCAGCACTTGTTCCGCTACCTTTGATTCTTGGCATTCTGGATCTACCATGACCCGTCTGCCAGGACTGAGCAGTATTACGTTTCCCAGCAAGTTCATCGACACCATGGGGTTGACGTCTGCGGGATTGTAAGGCTAATACCGCCCTCTTTATCACATCTGGACGATATGGAGTATCAAATTGAGGGGGAAGGTCAAGAGACTCCTTACTAGCCTTTCCGGTTAGTGTGTATGTCTTAATATTTGCCATAGACAGTCATCCTCCTACTGCTTTGACGATGTACTGATGTAGCTCACCTGTACAGGGCCATCAATGTGGCCTTTCGAGGGGCGTATTGCCATTCTAAGCCGTATTGGACGTTTTGTTGCTCCAGGAATTGACCCATGAACCATGATGTAGTCACCACGGATTACTCCGTAGTTCACAAAGCCTCCTGAAGGTGTGATTTCCTCACCACGCTCACCCATTTTCACAATCTTGTTGTTGAAGCTGGTTCGTGTATGAAAACCAGTCTGACCTGGTCTGGGTACCGTATACCTAATACTACTGGGAGTCCACGGACCAATACATCCTACACCACGTTTTGTCTTACGTGATTTGTGCTGAAGAATTCTAATCCCCCAACGACGGACAGGACCTTGGAAACCATGGCCCTTTGTCACCGCAACCGAGTCAACAAGAATACCTTCATCGAAGATATCTGCTACACGAACATCGGTACCAAGAATGCTCTTTGCATATTCAAAGGCATCTTGGACACTGGGAGATCCAATTTTATACTCCATTATGTCAGGCTTTTTCTTTGAAATCCCTGCAAGCCTCGGCTGAGTATGGATTAACATTCGTATCTCAACAAACGAGCTGAGTCGGTTCTCAAACTCCTTCATCTTGGCTTCATAATCGTAGTCCTTAGGTAGTGGTATGGCTTTCTTCAAATCTTCAGAGAGACTACTAGCTAACACCTCTGTTGAGAGCTTGAAACCGTAGGGTGTGGTTTCATACCCACGAATTGAGAACGGTCTAATGGGTGGTGTGTCAATTACAGTTACCGGAACTACGGTCTCTTGTCCTGAAAATGGGCTGTTTGGATTGGCAACTGTTGCAACTGCATGAGTCATTCCAGCTTTATAGCCAATGAAACCAAGTAGTTTTGGAGTGCTATCCTCATAAGATGGCCAGCTTGTTATTCTGGGGACAAACTTGGAAGCCTTCCCACGAGGTAAGTAAGCAAGACTTCCTCGCCTTGGTGCATTCTTCTTTCTATGTGCCATAATATGTCACCCGTAGTTTTGCAGCTTATGTGGTATCAAAATCATCATTTAGTCGAATAGTTACACCACTAAGCTATTCCTACTACAAGGCAGCATCACGTTTTGTTATCCTTTTTAATATTACTCTAAAGCTAATATTATCACGGAAACAGACTGATTATCTATTATAACCCGGAAGAGTGTACAAGAGCCCAAATGAGCTGTTCATAAGACCAAGACCGATGATGAGGGCTTCCTCAAGACGGACCGTTTCTGTTCCTTGATTAGGTATAGCATTAATCCAAAAATCTACATTATACTTGATGTCCTCTTTTGCAGCTTCATTATAGATACTCAAAATTCCATGTGTTGGACCTCCGAATACCGCAAGTATCGAATTAGTACTAGAAATGGTGGTTTTTAGATCTTGTTCGATATTATTGAAGAATGGAGCGTTTCTCGAAAAACCTATTCTTGTGAGTCTTTTAGACCTCTTGAGTAAGTCCAATAAATTACTGGCTCGACTGACCTCAAAACCCCAATATACATCTACATCAGATCGTTTGATTGGTTCAAGTTCGATTCGAGGGTTTGTGCTTCTGACTCTAAATAGTGTAGGTTCACGCTCACTAACAGTATCATGATAATCTATTAGCTTTTCAAATCCTAAATCTATTAGATTTGGGCGGACCTGAATTCCCCATCTTATCGTTCCTTCGAATAAATCTGTGAGTGATGATTCGAGAGGGTGGCTAAGTGTTCTTAACGGAGGAAGTGTCCCAGCGAATTGAAGAGAGGTGGTTTTAGGGAAAACTCTGCGTCTTAGATATTGAGGGGTATCTAAATACCGAAGAAGTTTATCAAGTAGGTCAGCATCTCTCCTCTTCGACGTTTCCAGTTGTCCTGTTTTATAGATAAACACTTCATCGACTCGGAAGATAGCAAGTGCACGAGCAATTTGACCTACTTTTGTGGTCTTCTCTCGTAGATTCGAGCAATCACTAAGACTCGTATCCGGGATTGCCACCTTTAATGTCAAGTCATTATCTCCTATAAGTCAAGTGTGAACCAGATTGTTGTGCGTTCCGGTGTTTCTTCTATCTTCAAATCAGCGTATGTCATTGCTTTGACTTCTGTACGGGTCGTATGTTTATCAAAATCTATCGCTTCTCCCCAAACCCTTCCTTCGAGCTCAAAGCCATCTGTTTTTTTCGATATTTTTCCAACCTCGAACTTGGAGAAAAAACAGTATTCAATATCAACCAAGGCAATAATCCGACCAACCCATTCGACCAATAACTCCTGTAGATCAATTCCTTTACACTCAATATCAATAGATTTACTGGGTGTCACAGTAGATGTATCCATGATTACCTCGAAGGCTGCAAGGGATGCCTCCTCAAATGCGGACTCAAGATTCTGTGCCCAGCACTCAATGGTGATATCTGCAGTGTGCTCATGAAATCTAAATCCGCGATTCAAGAAAGTACTCTCCTAATATCAACCACGACAAGAAGCTTAAAAGGCATTTCCAACGGTTGCAAACCTAAGCCGAGGTAGCCAAGCCCGGATTACGGCGCCGGTCTTGAAAACCGGTTTCCTTAGGAAGCGCGAGTTCAAATCTCGTCCTCGGCGCCACCTCATTTTGCCACATGAGATGTACTAAATAGTATCAATTCCAACTGTCTATCGATTTTGATGGAAATTCCTGTTGATTCTTGGTATGATGCAATATTCCAACGCCATTCGCATAGAAAATATTCAGGTGAAACACCAAATGAAGACCTAACTTCTCGAATCGAGAGAGTCTGTGATGAATTCAGGCCATTCCCCGGAGCCAGAGCAGTCTTGGTCAAAGATTCAGGAAAAGCTGTCTTCAAAGGAGCAGTAGGTGAGTTCTTTTACAAGGTCACAGAGACCCCCTACTATATTGTGTTCATCGGAAACATGGGATTCGATAATATTCATTCTGTTACTGGATATACAGGAGAAGGAATAATCCTAGAAGCTACCTCCCTGGGTCTGAATACATGTTGGGTCGGAGGGTTCTATCGAAGAGAGGAAGTTCTGAAACAGCTTGATCTACAAGGTAATGAACAGGTCTTGGCTATTACACCAATTGGTTATTCTAAAGATGATGCAGACCGTGTTGGGGTATCATCTAAAGCGTATAGACGAAAGAGTATGGACAAGCTCGTTCGGAGCGGAGATATCAATAGCAAAGGATGGATTAGAACAGCCTTGGAATCTGTGAGAGTTGCACCATCAGCTGCAAACAGACAGCCTTGGAGATTCAGTATCAGGGAAGATTCAATTTTGATATCGACCAATAATAATGCGGGAGAATTCGGTGTTTCCAAGAAGCTTGACTGTGGTATTGCAATGTTACACCTTGAATTAGGTGCACGTAAAGCTGGTGTCAAGGGACACTGGGATTTTCTAAGCGAACCCGATGTTGCTGAGTATAAAATCAGCTAAATCTCATCCTCGGCGCCACCTCTTTTAGTGATAATTCAATTCCATGAAATTCTTCTAATTCCTTTCAAAGACAGGTGAAAATGCTTGGAACACGTGTTCAAAACTGCAAAAGTTAATCTCTAACAAATCTTGTAAAGAAAAGCATGCCTCTCATTCAGACAGGGAATATCCAGACATACTACGAATTACATGGAGGTAATGGACCAGTTATCGTCTTTATCCATGGAGCTGGAGCCTCTCATGATATGTGGAAGCCACAGGTTGAATACTTCTCGAATACCTTTAGAACGCTGACCTATGACATCCGAGGGCATCAACAATCCGAGGGATCTGATGATAATTATACATGTGAACTCTTTGCTGATGATCTAAATCAATTGCTTCAGCAACTGGATATTAGGGAACCGGTCGTCTGTGGATTATCACTAGGTGGGATGATTGCACAGGAATATGCGATAAAATATCAATCTAATCTCAAAGGATTGATTTTAGCGGACACAGCAGTAGCCTCTGCTCTAACACTCTCAGACAAGCTCCTGAAAGCAATGTATCCAAAGAGTATGGTCAGATGGACCATCAAGAGGATGAGCGATGAGAAATATGCAGACTGGTCGTTCAAGTACTTTGACATGGATGATGATGTACGGGAATACCTGAAACAAGAGCAATTGAAACTCAAAAAAGAAGAACTCCTCAAAATAACTGATGCAATCTATTCATTCAAGCTCCTTCCGCTGGAGAACATCAAAGTACCAACTCTTGTTATCGTTGGAGAGAATGAACGGAAAGCAGTGTTCCCTCATGTAGACAAGATGGTTGAACTGATACCAAATGCAAAGAGAGTAGTAATACCTGGTGCGGGGCATGCATCGAATCTTGAGAATCCAGAGGTTTTCAATCGGGAGATAGAAGATTTCCTAAGAGGCCTTGTTGTATCATCATCTTAGAGATATTTTGAGAGATATGGACCTATATCGGAATAACCAAGTCCACGATAGTATTCCTTGACACCAATTCCACTATTGACTAGTATCTGTGTGGCATCAAACTCAGACTTGGCAAGCTCCTCAGAAGCAACTAACATCTTTTCTCCCAATCCGAGATGTTGCCAGGCATCATCATCTCTCTTCCCAATTTCGACAACAGGACCATACACACGCAATTCTCGGATGATAAGAGAAGACTGATTAGCTATCTCTGGACGAAAGGCATCATCACTTGGGTGCCTTAAACGGATAAACCCAAAGAGAACGTCAAGACTAGAATCCTCAAAGGATAGAAATATCTCGGTACCATCAGCTGCCTCATAGTCACGACGGATAAGCTGAATGTTGTCAGGATTGACTTCCTCATTTGATCGTATTTGAAAATGGCCTATCTCGCGAAATCGGATCGTAGGATTCCTCAGTCCTTGTTCCTTCATTCTCTGATGTACTAGTTCTCTGAGATTTCCCTGGTTTAACCCAGCCTCTATCTGATGAAGTGGTATGTCTCTCTGCATTCTTTGAATACGGACATACTCAGGCATATTGTTAACAGCTGTGGATACAACTGAGATAATCTGCTCGTTTGTCAATGGAACATAGGTTCCTGCCTTCCACCAGTTGTATAATTTTGTATTCTTCACAACAATAGTAGGGTAGATCTTCAACATATCCGGTCGAAATCGTGGGTCTTCAAAGAGCTGCTTGAAGGTTTCAATATCACGTTCAGGGGTTGTTCCTGGAAGGCCAGGCATCATATGATAACAAATTTTCAGACCACTGTCACGCAAGAGTTTGGTTGCGTTGACTGTCGCATCAACTCCATGCCCACGTTCTACAGTTTCAAGAATGGTATCAGAGAGTGTCTGTACTCCAAGCTCGACCCGTGTTGCTCCCATCATCAACATAGCATCAATGCTCTCTTGAGTTACCCAATCAGGACGAGTTTCAAATGTAAGTCCTACATTCCGAATAGCAGAAGTTTCGTTCTGTTTCATTGATTCTTCGAGCGATTCGTTGATTGTTCCATTCATTGCATCAAGACAGCCTTTGACAAAATATCGTTGATACTCACCTGGTTTGGAGCACCAGTCACCCCCCATGACTATTAGTTCAACCTTATTGATGCTATGACCTATTGTCTTCAATTGTGTGAGTCTGCTGTCCACTTGACGATATGGATCAAAATCATTTTGAATACCCCTCATTGTAGCTGGCTCATGACCAGTATAACTCTGAGGGACACCAAGATCTGGTCCTCCGGGACAATAAGCACATTTTCCATGTGGACATTCATGCGGCTTTGTCATGGCAGCAACGACAGCCACTCCAGATACTGTGCGAACTGGTCGTTTCTGAAGAAAAAGACGAAGAATTTCTTCTTCTTCTGGAATTGTGGCTTGAAGAAGGTCTGCGTTAGAAGGAGATCTGGAACAATGATGCCTTGCACATACTTTGTTCTTGATACGATTGATAGTCTTTCGACTAAGCTGTTCGTTTGAGGAGAGAAGCTCTTCAATTATCTCTCGATAGATTGCATAGTCATCAGTCCCAGTCATATATCATAAATCCTATGCAATTCTGTTTAATAGCCTACGGTCTGGACGGTATGAGATAGAATATAACCTACTTCTCAGGTGTCAGTGTCATATCATCCACAACTGAGATTGAGGAGGACATACTCTCAGAAGGTCCAGACAAAGTACCTACAATTATTGTTTCAATTCCAAAACGGTTGCAGACATCTTTTAGAGTGGAAATGGCAACTTTCGTCCATCCTGTCACATCAACCTCTCCAGGAACTGCTATATCACGAACCATTATACTGAATGCCTTAACATGTTCAGCAGTAAGAATTCTTGCAACACTGTTAAGAACGACACGACGGTCCGAACTCAGTGATCGTGCATAGACTAGGATGAGTCTATCAACTGCTTCTGAAGTGGCAATAGCAGACATGGTGTTCAATCCCGTGAACCATTCCTCATAATCATCAGAGACCAGAAGAGTGTCACAATAATCCATAATAGATGGGTCGTTTCTTCTAGCAAGTTCCAAAAGAGCTGGTCTTCTAAGAACTAGATGGACTCTCTCATCCAGAATTAATTCCCACAGCCGCGAGCTATCAATGTCTACGTGCAGGGGGGTGTGGTCTTCGAGAGAAAAAGGTCTTGATACTAGTCGCAGCTGTGGGTGGGTCATGATATGCGGTATTGACCGTTGTTATTAAGGTCGTCAGACTTTAAGTTACATTCACAATCACTAGGATGTAGTGTCTATTGGATAGGTTTTTATGACAACTTTTCAGAATTAGATATAGTCAAAGGTGAAGTAAAGATGCCAGGTTCTCATGGATCACTTACAAAGGCAGGAAAAGTTCGTGAGTCCACACCAAAAGTAAAAGGACGTGAAAGACATACTCCTATCCCTCGTATTAGGAATAAGAGAAACTATGTCAAAAGATATGTTCGCGGGCAGGTAATCGGAGTTCGAAAATAGTAATCTGTTTTTACGTTTTAGTATGGTTTTTTAATTCCTACTGCATCCCGACAGAATTTTCCGAAATCAGTGAATTTTGAGAGTTGTTCTCCTGTGAAAACAGGGCCATCAACGCAAGCAAGGTGACCTGTGGGATCTATTGCACATGTACCACAGATACCGCAACCGCATTTCATGAATCTTTCAAGAGAGGCTTGAATAGGAATCTTATGTGCCAAAGCCAATCTATGAAGAGTTGCCATCATGAGCTCAGGCCCACAAGTATAGATCATATCAAAGTCATGAGCGTTAAGAAGGATTTCAGCAGCCTCCGTTGCAAGACCTTTATGTCCGAAACTGCCATCATCGGTGGCAGCTTCAAGCTTGAAGTTTGATGACATCTTTTCATAAAATTCATTATAATAGACCAGTTCATCTCTAGTCTTGGCTCCTATCAAGAGTGTGACTTCTACATTTTTCTTGAGAAGAGAATATACAAGAGGTCTTAGAGGAGCCATTCCTACACCCCCACCAACAACAAACGCTCTGCTAGCTGTGGTATGAAAGAAGGAACCAAAAGGACCTCTTATACCAATCCAATCACCTGGAGTACGTTCACATAATTTTCGTGTGGACTCGCCGACTGGTAGAACTGTTAATGCAATAGATGAATCATCCTGCATAGAGATACTCATCGGAATCTCATCTACTTCAGGAATCCACACCATCAGGAATTGGCCTGGCTGAAACATAGTTCGACCACCTGCATTAATCCTGAGAGTCCTCACCAGCGGTGTTTCGTGAATGATTTCAGAGATTCTTACTGATTGTTGATTGCCTGTTAACTCGCCTATATTCATTGGTTGGTCCCTCCTGCTAATCCAATGATTTCAGAGATATCTCTGAACCCGTGTTCTTGAAGATAGAAATTTACACCCCTCTTGATTTTTGAGAATATTTCAAAATCATTCATGACTGCGGTTCCAATTTGTATTGCGCTCGCTCCTGCAAGATGCATCTCTATGGCATCCTCCCAGGTGGATACGCCTCCAACTCCAATGAGAGGAATGGATAAAGTATTGTAGAGGTCATAGACACATCTCACAGCAATCGGAAAGATTGCTGGGCCTGAGAGACCTCCAACTCTATTCCCAAGAGCTGGACGCATCTGCTGGATATCGATCTTCATTCCGCGCACTGTATTGATTGCTACAATAGCATCAGCACCTGCTTCTTGAGCTGCCATTCCCACTGCAACATAGTCTGAGGCATTTGGTGTAATTTTGGCAAATACGGGTAGATTAGTGACCTCTTTCGCAGCACTAACATATTCTGATGTAATTTGTGGACTATGAGAGATTTGACTGATTTCAGCATGAGGACATGAGAGGTTCAATTCAATTGCACTTGGACCCATCTGACTCCCTCTCTCGACAAGATCAGCCATCTCTTTGGGAGTGTCAGAAAATAGGCTGAGGACAAAAGTAGCCTTTGCCCTCCGAAGTATTTCTAGCTCAGGTGTGAAAGAATCAATACCGGGATTGGTGAGACCTACAGCATTTATGAGCCCTCCATGGGAAGCAGTAAGGATTGGTCCTAGGTGTCCTTTTCTTTGAGTAGCGCCAATTGATTTTGTGACGACTACATCTGCTTCGTGCTTCAGGACTCTAAGCATAGTAGAAGCAGTCACTCCTAAAATGCCAGATGCTAGCCAATATCCATGAATTTTCAATTGGTCACCTTGAGAGAACTTGTATATTGCTTCGTAATAAGCTAGTTGGCAACATTTATTCGCTCTGTTAATACTTAATCAAACCATCTAGCTAAGGAAGGTATCATTGTGCCCGTCTATCTTGCATTATCAGCTTTTGGTGTATTCGTACTTGATGATAGGAATCGAGTGATAGCAAAACATGTCTTCTATCCTGATGTGGAACGAGCTGTTTCAAATCTTCTCTCGATAAGTGAGAATGAGTCTGCACCCATGATTAGTGCAGTTCTTGAGGAGATCAGGAAGGTGGGAGAAAAGGATGTAGTCGTTGAAGATCAGATGCTGGCAAGGGCACTATCTAAAGACAAGGATGTGACTGTGAAAATAGAGTCAAACAGGGTAGCAAAGTGGTTTAGAGAGAATCAGAAGGAGTATCTTACTCAATTAGGCATTATAAGATCGCCAGAAGATATCCCATCCTACAGGTATAATGTTGCTCTCAGATTGTCAAAATCGAAGATTAGTGCAGCAAGTGAGGAAAAGGACCTCTTGGTGAAGAATGCTATTGATGCAATAGACGAGATCGATAAATCAATAAATGTGCTTGTGATGCGATTACGAGAATGGTATTCTGTTCACCATCCATCCTTAAGTACCATAGTTCAAGACCAAGACCAATTTGCTAAAATTTTGAGAGTAGCAACTGGTAAAGATAACATGAGTCGAGAGTTATTAGAAAATGCTGAAGTTCCTTCAGAAATTATAGGACAGATATTTGATGCTCTACCGGGTGATATAGGGGGAGAACTTAGAGAGATTGACCTCTCTATTATCAGTAATCTTGCTTCTGCAATTGACACGTTGTACAAATCAAGAAAAAGACTAGAGGAGTATGTTGCAGAAGTCATGGAGGTTGTTGCGCCTAATGTAACAGCTCTCGTTGGACCATTGATTGGAGCTCGATTGATTAGCCTTGCCGGATCCTTGAAGGATTTATCGAGAAAACCATCAAGCACTGTCCAAGTATTTGGGGCTGAGAAAGCACTTTTTAGAAGTCTAAAGACAGGAGCAGATCCACCAAAACATGGGATAATTTATCGAGTGCCTGAAGTTCATAACTCTGCATACTGGCAGAGAGGAAAAATTGCACGAGCTCTTGCAGGTAAGTTATCGATTGCAGCTAGAATAGATGCATACTCTGATAGAAATGACGGAGAAATGCTCAGAGAGGGTTTCTTAGCAAGGGTCGAAGAGATTAAGAGACAAAATCCTGAACAACCACCCATCAAACCTGTAAAATCAGAGGATAAGAAAAAATTGCAGAGAAAAGAATTCGACCGAAAAGGTCGTGATAAGAGAAAGGGTAATCACCAAAAGAGGAGTGGACGACGATAATGACATCATTAGAACCGTCCAAATTTCCAGGGATTTTCATAGTAAAAGATGGAGATCAAAGTTCTTTTTCTACTAAATCCAGCTTTCCCGGGAAGAGTGTGTATGGTGAAAAATTAGTAAATATTGAGGGTAGTGAATATCGTTTCTGGTCACCAAGAAGATCAAAGCTAGCAGCTGCAATTAAGTTAGGTCTATCAGAGATGCCAATCCAACCAGGTTCAAAAGTTCTTTACTTAGGAGCTGCTTCAGGTACAACTGTAAGTCACTGTTCAGACATCATTGGAGATAATGGAACAATCTATGCTGTTGAGTTTTCTCACAGAACAATGAGAGATCTGGTATCACTTTCAGCATCAAGAAAAAATGTGATTCCAATCATGGAAGATGCAAGACATCCTACACGTTATGCTCCATTGATTTCTGAAACTATAGAGGTTGTCTATCAAGATGTGGCTCAACCAAATCAGGCAAATATACTCTATGAGAATCTGAAAACATTCTGTTCCTTTGGGGCTTGGGGTATGCTAGCTATCAAAGCAAGAAGCATTGATTCAACATCAAGTCTGGAAGAAGTCTATAGAAAAGAGATAGCAGAACTTGATAAGAGAGGTCTTGAAATCACTGAAAATATTGACCTAAGTCCGCTAGAAAAAGATCATAGATTTATTGTCTGCCGTGTGACGGAGGATATGATTTGAGTCCATCGATTGACAGGATTATCGAACATGACATTGACACTCTGAACAATCATCTTCCTGAATCTAGAGTCACATTAAGAGAGTTAATAGCTCAACAGATTCCAAAGTTTCTCACTCGATGTGGTGAGGAATCTGTCTTTCGCATCGAGGACATATTATTCTTAAAACAAGAGGTGCCTGAGGTCTATCATAATGACATTAGACTCCCTATTGTTATTTTGAGACGCCTTGATTATGATTCAGGGATTTTCACTGTCGCTGGGAATAAGACCGAGTTATTCATGATTCATAAAATCCTAGGATATGATGACCTATCATGGGAAGAATTTAGTACTTGGAGGCCGATTGAACGATTGGCTAGACCACAGGTCCAGCTTCTTAGGAGGAAAATGCCTTCTACAACGATAATTGGGATAGTCTTTGCAACAACAAAAGAAAAAGCACGAATTGATGAATCTATAAGCTAATTTCAACATTAGATAATCTGAAAAGGATTCAAATCCGATTGAATAATGGTGAAGATATTGACAAAAGCTCGTGCTCAACTAACAGAGGAGGTCGTAACTCAGTTAGATGAGGCTGGATTTAGCCTATCTTCACAGTGTGATGTACGACCAAGTTGTTTCGATTTAGTCGCTCGTAAAGGAGATAGATTGCTCTTAGTGAAGGTATTAGCAAATATAGATGCACTGACCAAGGATGATGCTGAGGCGTTACAACTTGTAGCGCAATTCTTCAGTGCAACACCACTAATTGTAGGGCAAAAGACCAGAAAGGGAAGTCTTGATTCTGGTGTTGTTTACAAACGTCATGGCGTTTCGAGTGTTGCACCGCATAGTTTCCAAACTCTAGTTACTGAGGATAAAATGCCAAAACAGTTTGCACAGAGAGGGGGAAGACTGGTTGCAATAGATGGGACAAAACTAAGAGAGGCTAGACTGCAACATAAGATGACAACAGGTGATCTTGCTGAATGTGTCCAAGTTTCAGCTAGAGCTATCCTCGCTTATGAAAAAGATGAGATGGATATCAGTATAGATACCGCTGAACGCCTTGAGAAATTTCTTGAAACGGATTTGATGATTCCTATAGACATACTTCAAGAAACAAGAGAGATAACAGCCAGCAAACCAAACACTCCTACTGACGCTTTAGAAATACGTGTGAACGAGTTCTTCGCTCGGCTTGGAATGAGGGTCTTATGGACTGACAGAGCACCTTTTCATGTGGCTGCAAAAGAAGAAGGACCTCCATTGATATCAGGAGTAGGATCAATAAAGAGTTGGAGTTTGAAAAAACGAACAGAGATACTGAAGAGTGTTTCACAGGTTTCCGAGTCAGATGCGGTGATTTTCGTTGAAGAGGGCATAAGTGAGGAGAGCGTTTCAGACATTCCGGTCATTAGACAACTCGAATTGGATAGTATTGATAAGCCAAGAGAGCTCAAAAAGATCATCACGGAACGATCTGGAGAGTAGGTAGAATTAATCAAGCTTCATCTGTTTCATTGATTCTTCATCAACGATTCTTCGAACAGAGTCCCAGCTCTTCCTAATAATCGGTGGTAACTTCTGATTGTGCTTCACCAAGGCTCTTACAAATTTGACCGACTTTGGATCTGTAGGATATCCAGACCCAAAATCACCATACATTTCATGATAGGACTTGATAATAGTATCCCGCTCAACCTTGGCAATGATTGACGCAGCTGAAACAATAGGATATTTGGAATCAGCTCTGTGTTCTGATACTACTAGAGCTCCTTGAAATACAATTCCACTCTGAGTACCAATTCTTATGCCAAAACGTTCTGCCACAACATCTGCTGCATCCAGGTAGAGCTCTTTAGGTTTCAATGATTTTGCTATAGCGATGAACTCAGCAACCTCAATCTCGTTGAGTGTTGTGTGTTTCCTTCTTTCATCTATGTCTGATGCAGAAACTTTTCTTATTACTATCGTTCTGGATATCTGTTCAATCTTTTTTCTCAATCTAAGACGTTGAGATGGAGAGAGAGTCTTCGAGTCTTTTGCACCAATAGAGGCAAGCTCATTCAATTGGTCTTCATCAATAAGAACACCGCAGACAACCATAGGACCAATCATAGGACCTCGCCCCGCCTCATCTATTCCTGCAATACCACGAAGTTGAGTTCTCTTGATAGCCATGTTGTTCCAATTGTTGTGTTTACTTATTACCATCACGGAATAGAAAGAGTGGTGGGGCGAGTGGGATTTGAACCCACGATCGACGAGTTTCGCCTGGCGACAGTTCTAATGACCCGCTCGTTTCAGACGCGTAATGCATCAAGATCTGGAGCCCGTCGCCATACCGTTGCAGACCGCATTGCATTCCAATGCCGTTGTCTAGGCCACCGCCCCGCAGTAGAGAGGCAGAACTGAGGTTTGAGTTAAGAAGTTTTCGACAAGATTCGGTCTTAGAAACAGGATGGGATAGTATATCCGGTCATAAGATGTCATGTTTTTCCAAAATAAAGGGCACTGAATTTCTAATATTTTCCCCCATAATTAGACCGATTCTTTCCATAATTAGCTCTCTATTTTGACTCTTATACACTTTAGAAGTAATTTTTGTATTGTTAGAGATATCTAGCTAGAGAAGTGATAAAAAATGGGACCAGAATCTAGGCCAAGTATTCCAGAACCATGGTAATTCGAAATCCTTTTTCGAATAGATTGGTTAGACAATAATAACTAAAATGATATACTATGTCCTCTGATAGAGGACGCTCTTTTTTTTTTATCAATCATATAATGAACAATTCTAAAAGGAATGAACATATCTGTAGATAGGATGTCTCACAGAGGTGTGTACGTGGGTGCCTTTACTTGAAAAAATTGATGTAAGATTTTGGATAAAAGAGGAGTGTAGTAGAGGGACCCTTATAATAAACAGAGAAGGAATGTTTCTAAAATTAGATTCAGGACAGATAATATCCTCAGATACAAATCGAAATCTTACCTACGAAATGCAAATCCAGATTACTCTAGGCTCAAACGAGAAGCAGGTATTGACAAAATTAGAAAAACCTACTAAAATTCTCTTTAAACCCATTGTAAAGATTTATAGAAAATATACCTTACAAAACGGGCAATACACTGAAGATATTTTTCCCCCGTCGACAAATGGATTTTATGCAAGAATGAAGAGGGGATACAAGGAATTTCTCTTCATAGTTCAAGAGGTCATTGATGACTCTAGATATTGGCTCACAATCGCAGACCCATCAAGTGGAGTGATAAACGAAGCATATATTATAACACATTATGAAGCTGAATCCTTATCATTGATAGATAGTCAAGAATTCAGACGAATATGGGACAAAAAAATATGGGCGACCATTCCGGCTGCTGCAAAAGACGATATTTCTAGTATTTTAGATGGTCCAAGTGCATCTTGGGATGATCTTTCAAAAATGTTAGAGGATGTATCTATACCTAATTTAAAATTAGGTGCAACAATGAGAGAGACCCTTTCACCATTAATTCCTTCATCCATTCCCGAGGATATACGAGAGCAATTGATACTATTTCTTGCATATATATCAAGGCGAAATATTCCAAACGAAGATCCAATCGACTATCTCTCTAATTTCTGGTCTCTACCTTTTTTTAGTGCATTATTACAAGGACATCTCATGTGTTTAGCAGATGGGATTACATGGCCATCCTATCTAAAATTGCTAATCTTGGCAAGTAGAAAGCATCTAGATGCACCAGTAAGAGCTATTGATACAAATGTTTCTGATTCGCCATGGTTATTATTTTGGGAAAAAATCATGGAGAGATTCCCTAATTGGTTTGACATTGCTATGGATATTATCAAGGAACTAAATGCCAAAGGGGAAGCTATTACGAAATGCCCTATCGGCCAAACTACTGTAAAGAGATCAATGGAACAATGGAAAAAACGGCTGGCAATATTGATGTATGAACTCAGATTAGTAGGCAGAAGTAGTCCTCAATTGATTGGACTTACTGAACTAGTATATCTTGGTGCAGCGTATCGATGGCCACATAGACATATGAAATTCATCACTAAGTTGGGAGTTGGTATTGATAATCCTCCATATCTTCAAGTGATGGTCATGCCTCCATCTGCAGCCATTCAGGTAAAACGGGCGCTTCCATCAATTATGAATGTAATATGGACAATGAGATCATTGAATATTGATTTATTTAATAGTCAAGACAAGAGATGGGAGGTTTCAATTCAACAAATCATTACCTCCCTTGATGGTACATACTCTCTGAAGAGGATGATGAATCGATATGGTAATGGAAAAAGAGTACAGAGGCTCAGGATTTCACCAGAGGAGGCAAAAGTAATAGATTTTGCAACAGAGGGAATTAGACTGGCAGTGTTAGAGAGGAAAGAATATCTTGAACCATGGAAGCTTGACATAAAAAGAGTACAAAGAATATTATCGAGCCTATCAAAACGAGGTGTTATTCGATTAACATATGAGGCCACGAATGAGAAGCTCATTTCTCTTGCTACAATAGCTAATGGTCCATCCAAAAAAGTCACATCCTTATGCTCTTCATTTCTCGATAATACACCATCTACATTGGTTATGTTAGGAGAAAATAGTGAACAAGCAATTATGCTTTCTAGAGTGCCTGAAACATCAGCGCACGAGTTGGTATCACGACTACCAAAACTTGGACTCGATGAAGGTCTTGTCATCAGATGTCTTCGTCCTGTGACATTTCAGAGTTATACGCACAATTTGTATCAACGACTTTTGCGAGATGACGGAACTTGGGACGATGATGTGACTGCATTTCTCTCCCAAGCAAGATCGAGGAGAAAAGAGATGTCAGAGAGTAATGCTTAAAACCAAATGGTGGGCAAGACTTTCTGATGGCGGCCATAGTCCAGAGGGCTCACCTGATCTCGGCCGAACTCAGAAGTTAAGCCTCTGCGACGTTTGAGGAGATGTGCGTTGCGCGAGCGCGTGACAGGCCTCAAAGCTGCCACTTTTTCTTTGTGTCTAATTTTATACAAAAATGTAGAGATAGAAGCCATTAAAAGAATACAAAATGCATTCGGATTTGATATACATGCAGCTAGGCGCAACAAACGAATACAGTTGGATCATCAACATTGCATTCTTTGCATTCATCATTCTATTCAGTCTCTATGGAGCCAAATTTCAAATGTGGCAATGGCTGAAGCAGATTGAGATGGGACTATTAGAAATCAAAAAGATGTTTGTTGAAGCTCGACAGACATCTATCAACACATTCAAGGAATATGGAAAATCAGAGGAAGAGGTAGCAAAGGAACTAGACAGGTTTATGGATTTCTTTACCATTATGCCTGTTGACCTTGACCCAGCAGGCATTCTTCGACGCTTAGACCATTTGCTAGATGAGCGCAGGGATAGATTTCAGGAGTTTGTTGCAGACCTTGCACCAGATTCAGAACCTAGCATGAATCAAAACTTGGAAAATACGCTAGAAGTGACACAGGTTTTAGGGCTCATCTACAGGGTAGTTAGACATTTTTACATTCTTGGAAAGAAGACAGGAAGTCAGATAATGATTATGCAGATTCAGATGCAAATGCCTGAGCTGCTAAGGTTATCAAAAGCTTACTTTGATGCAATAGGCGCCTTTGCTGAGGGAAAACCAATCGGAGATGGTATAGGACCTCTTGTGGTCACCAAGTTTGCTCGAGAGTATGGGGCAACTCCTGAAAGTTATAATCACGAGATATCAAAAGAGGTAGGATATTACATAGTTGAAACTGAAGGACGTACTATCTATGCTCTAAGAGCCACAGGACCTGGAGGCACAGTTGGAAAACCGGGTTTTGGAGTTAAAAAATTGGTTGAAGATATTGGTAGTAAAAATATCAGCAGAATTATCACAGTTGATGCTGCATTGAAGTTTGAGGGCGAGGAATTAGGAAGAGTGTCCGAAGGTGCAGGAGCTGCCATAGGGGATCCTGGTCCTGAAAAACATGCAATTGAACAGACAGCTACAGAGTATGGAATTGGAATTGAAGCAATTGTTGTCAAAGAAGATGAGGCTGCAGCAGTTGGGGTCATGGATAAAAAGATACTAGATGCAGTTCCAGAGGTCATAGAACGCATAAAAGCATCAATCCTAAAACGTACAAAACCAGGAGAGAGTATCATTCTGGCAGGGATTGGAAATACTATTGGTATAGGTCTTTGAGGTGTGATAAATGGGAGTACTATCAAAAGTAATTGGAATTTTTCTAGCAGGTATCGGATTTATTCTCTTATTTTATGGAATGGGTGATACTACACTTCTTTCCTATCTGTGGTCGTTTTTGGGACTGATAATTATGTCAATGGGTTTTGCCCTTCTTACCGCTGGAAAACCTAAAGAAGAGAAACCACCTCCACCCACGGTCACTGAGATTAAATGTAATGCATGCGATTTCAAAGAGATTCGAGATTTCAAAAGAGGTGACTTCATCTTAAAGGCAGTTGAAGAAGCATGTCCTAAATGTCAGAGTGCAATGACCATTGATGGAGTCTACATAATAAGAGAAGAACCAGTAGATAAAATTGAGATTTAGTTTCTAATCGTGAGTATCATTGGTCCATCATCAGAGATGAAAATCGTGTGTTCGGTCTGACTCACAGGTCGACCCTTTTTCTCTATCTGCATGGGAAATCCACGAATGGCTCTTTCTCTGATGAGTTGTTTAAGCTCGTTGATAACATCAATATCCTTAGCACTAGTGCCAATCCATCTAGATGCAAAGGGTAATGGTCCATAAGTATCTCGTAGATATTTTCGGAGCTTCTCTGCTGTTCCTTCAAGGGGAACATCGATACCAGTATTTCCAAAAATAAAAATATAATCACTATCTATTACAGTTCCTATCCCACTAGTAGCAAATGGCTCGATTGCATAGTATTCACCAATTTCAAAGGTTGGAGTACCTCGTGTTTTTATGTTAGGAACCTGCTTTCCTGCATGAAGTCTGTACCTCTTAAGGTCATGCCCAGTCAAATTAGAGATAGGTTTTAGACCATAGGCCTTAATCACTCGTTCGATGGTTGCTCCGACCTCTCCGAGAGCTTTGCCTGGTTGAATAGTGCTAATTGCTTCTGTAAGTGCATCTTCTGTCGCTGCGATAAAACCATCAAGTGTTCCATCAATATCAACAGTTAGAGCTGTATCAGCAATATATCCATCAACATGAACACCCACATCAAGTTTAACTAAGCCAAACTCAGGAATTTCACTCTTATCTCCTCTTGGAGATGTACTATGTGCAGCAATATGATTAACGGAAACATTGCAAGGAAAGGCAGGAATTCCTCCATACTCCCTTGTTTTCTTCTCAGCAGTCGAACAGATTTTGATTATTCGTTCCTTTGGTTTTACCATTTGACTGATTTCATGAAGTACACGTGCAGCAATTTTACCAGCCTTTAGAGATTCAGGATTTGGACTAGTGACCACACTAACACCTTGATATGATTGAATCAATAATTGCTCTTAAGCGGTTCCATGACTGCTACAGAAGTTCATTATCGCGTCTGGTGGATACAATTGCACTATCTGGACCTACAAAGATACTATGTTCAAATTGCGAGACCATTCCATTCTTACCTTCTATCAGAACAGGATATCCATGAATTGCTCCGGCACGGACTAGGGCTTTGATCGCAACATCGATGTCTGCTCCAGTAATCTTTCCATGTAACCATCGAGGTGCCCATGGAAGTGTCTTGAATAGGTGTCTAGCAGCATTTCGTACTCTTAGAGTTGGTCGATCAATTTTCTTCTTGTTTTTCAGATCATTTGAGAATATGTAGGCATTGGGACTGTTCCTAATCGTCCCATTCCCATTTGTAGCAAAAGGTTCGATAGCATACATCTCACCAATATTCATTGTGGGAGATGTTTTCATTGATACATTTGGAACGTTTATACCTGCATGAAGTGTCCATTGCTTAAGTTGGTGACCAGATAATTGATGAACAGGACGAAGACCGTATCGTTTTATTGTCTGTTCAATCGAACGACCAACATCACCGACATGAATCGTTGGTCGAACAGTATCAATAGCAGCCTCTAAAGCATCTTTAGCTGCAGAGATGAATTTTTCATAACTCCCATCTAAGTCTACAGTGAGTGCAGTGTCAGATATAAAGCCATTAACATGTGCACCAATATCAATCTTGACCAATCCACTGTCAGGAATCCTTTTTGTATCATTAGGAGGACTGGTATAATGTGCTGCTTCTTCATTGATGGAAATATTACAGGGAAAGGCTAACCCACTTGCACCAAACTCTATAATCTTTTCTTCAGCAAGTTGACATATCTTGAGAACAGGAACTCCCGGACATATTTCTTTCTCAACCATGCTTAGAACTTTACCAGCAATTTTCCCTGCTTTCATGAAATCAGGGTGAGGAGTTGTATCCATAGTCTGTCACCTCTATCAGTCAATTTCTCTCTGTATTTAAGTTTCAGATACACACCACTAGCTGACTTTGCGAAACATAAAAGTGTCAAAATAATGAGCAGTGGACATTAGGAGTTGATATTATGAGGATTATATACATCGGACATGCCTCGTTCAAAATTGAATCTGATGGAAAAATTGTGTATATCGATCCTTGGTTAAATGGACCTACTTCTTCAATAAAAGTGGAAGATGTTGAAAAGGCAGATTTAGTACTTGTCACACATGACCATGGGGACCACGGTTACAGCGAGGCCGTAGAGATATGCAAGAAGACCGGAGCTTATTTTATCGCAATTAATGAACTCGGTATTCAGGCAAAATCTGATGGTCTCAAAAATGTGCACACACTGAACATTGGAGGCAGTGTTGAGATTGATGGTGTGATTATTACTCTCGTGCAGGCGTTTCATTCGTGCTCAAAGGGAGCTCCTGCAGGATTTGTCGTGAGATTTCCAAGTGGTTCTTTTTATCATACAGGAGATACAGGAATCTTTGCAAGCATGGAATTAATTGGACAATTGTACTCACCAGAACTAATGCTCTGTCCTATTGGATCGTATTATACGATGGATGTGCATCAAGCAACTCTTGCAACTGAACTTGTAAAGCCAAAATTTGTAATACCAATGCATTATGACTCATTCCCAGTAATCAAAGCAGATCCTGAAGTATTTCGAAGATTAGTATCGGAAAGATGTCCTGAAACCGAGGTAAAGGTTCTTTCTCCAGGAAACATGGTAGATATATAATGATCTAAGAATAGAGGAGCCGGTACCTGTATCCATACACACTAACTCCCAACTTCATAGCATCAGAATTGTTTCTGGCTCCGTTGAGCTGTCTCGGGTTAGGAATTATGGTACCGACCGACCTGACAATGTACGATACCTGGGTGACCCACAAATCATTTGTTGGATGAGAATCCCCATCATGCGAGTCCGTTGAGGTTCGTCCGTCTGGTTTTTGTCAGGTATATGTTCAAGATCAACTCTTGAACACATGAATATGAGACTGAAATGTTATTAGCATTACCGCATGGCGCTAATTGGGGTGTTACCGATATCATCCAAATAAGAGATTTCAAAGCAGTTTTATGGTGATAACGACATCTTCAAATACGCTTGGCGAGCAGCCGAGCATGTATAGCATTTCCGACGAGACTCGGTCGTGCTTTGCAAATCATCATATCATCATATCACATGCGCCATGAGCTCACCGACTTCGAATCAAGTAAAGTCAATGAGCTAGCTCGCGCAAGTCTTAGGACTATTATCATTCATCGGATCATTTCATTACGATTATCATATCACATGTTCCAGACTCTAATTAAAATTGGAGAGTCACGGTAGGCTGATTGAAAAAGTCATGAGGCATAGGCCCTAGGGCGTAGTAAGACGCAGGCAGGTTCCAGATAGGTCGAATAAAGGGAGTTCGTGGTAGTATAGCACAGGAGACGTGCATAAAAATAGGAACAGATTTCGACCAAAGTACAGCTAAATATGTAATTAGAGCTAGAATTGAGATAGATGGCGTGGTCGATAAACCAGATGTAGTTGGTGCGGTCTTCGGACAGACAGAGGGTCTACTTGGAGAAGATTTGGATTTACGGGAACTTCAGCGCACTGGAAGGATAGGAAGAATTCAGATTGCGATTAGAACTCAAGGTGGAAGTAGTACAGGAGAGATTGTAATACCTGTTTCATTGAACAAAACTGCTACTGCGATTCTTGCAGCGGCATTAGAGACAGTTGATAGAGTAGGTCCATGTACTGCAAAAGTAATTCTTGAAAAAGTTGAGGATATTCGAGGCGCAAAACGAAGAAAAGTTGTAAGTAGAGCAATTAGCATACTCAAGGGATGGGAAGAAGATATCTCACCAGGTACTGATGAAATAACAACAGCCGTTACTAAAGGACGTAAGGTTTCAGTATCCAAATATGGTCCAGACGGACTGCCTGCAGGACCAGAGTTAGCTAATGCCTCTGAGATCATTATCGTGGAAGGTCGTGCAGACGTCATCAATCTCATGAAGTGTGGAATATTAAATACGATTGCAGTAGAAGGAACTCATATTCCCAAAACGATTGTCGATTTAACAAAGAAGAGAGGTAAGAAGGTCATTGCCTTTCTTGATGGCGATCGTGGAGGGGACCTTATTCTTCGAGAGCTTATGCAAGTGGCAGATGTCCATTATATTGCAAGAGCTCCAGAGGGGAAAGAGGTCGAAGAACTAACTGGACATGAAGTCACCAAGGCGCTTCAGACACAAATCCCAGCGGAACAAGCTCTACAACTAGTTCAACCTAAGAGAACTTCAACTACTAAGAAAAAGCGACCTACAAGAACGACAGGTAGAACTGAAAGCAGACCTCAGAGAGAAGCAAAGAGAGTAGATGCCTTCCCGTCTCACCGTGAAGCATCTTCAAAAGATACCTTTAGAAAGTCTATCAAGAAAGAACCAGTTGTGGTTGATGAAAAATATACTGCAAAAATTGGGGAGATTAAAGAGGCTTTCAAGGCCGTTCTTTTCAATGAGCAAAAAGAGGTTATTGTTGAATGTGGAGTAGCAGAGCTTGCTAAGACACTTGACGAGCTTGATGTTGTTTCAACCATTGTGTTCGATGGAGTGATTACGCAACGTCTAGTCGATATTGCAATCAAAAAGGAGGCTAGACTCATCATTGGTGCAGCAGTAGCAGATATTGAGCACAGATCAAATGGTCTGCAATTAGTGACATTTGACGACCTTGGAGTGTAAGATATTGCTTCGTTTATACCAAAGAGTATTGGAAGCGAGAGATGTTAGCTGGATCTGCAAAACCGTATAGACAGGCGGCTTGAACTTCCTCTTATTTGGTCTTAGGTTATAACGAAGTAATACTCACAATTATCTCAGTGCTTAAGATGACATTAGAATGGAGCAAATGTGAGGCTCTTGACTGTGATATCCCTTCTAGATAGACTGGAAACAACTGCAGAGGTAGCGACTCCGAACAATCCATTTCAGAGAATAGTAGGTCAAACACACGCTGTTAGGATTGTACAATCTGCCGTGAAACAACACAGACATGTGTTGCTCTGCGGTGTTCCAGGAATTGGAAAGTCTATGTTGGCAAAAGCAGCATATTCACTTCTTAAACCACCAACACAAGAAATCATTCTAAGAAAAAACCTGAATGTACCAGATAGACCAATTGTGGTTGTTTCTACGCACAACAATGAAACCTATTCGAATCATGATGATGACATGATGAAAGATATAATCTATATACAACCAGATAGATTACCATTTGATATTGCTGTAAAAATGGGTTATCGGTGTCAAAGGTGTAATGGACTTTCAATGCCCAATGAACCAGCATGTGCAGATTGTGGTGCACCAAAACGTTATGATTGGTCAAGTAGTGATTTTTACCATGGACTCTTTAGGGTTCTTGATATTGTCAGTGAACCGGCATTACGAACTGTCACAAGTATCGAAGAAGTGGCTGGCGAGTCAATTCATGTCAAATATGAGAGGTTAAAATTTAACGAGATTTCTGTAACCAAGAAGAGGATCCGTGGAGAAACTGTTTTTGAACCAGCTCACAAAATAGAGGAGGATCAAATTCTAGTTGCACTAGATGCAAAAAGATTCATCAGGGTGAGTGGAGCGAGCCATGTAGAATTACTTGGAGATGTAAAACATGATCCTTATGGCAGTGCCGAATCACTTGGAACATCTGCACATCAGCGAGTGATTCCAGGAGCAATTCATGAGGCACATGAGGGCATCCTATACATCGATGAAGTATCTGCATTAGGACCATATCAGAGCCATCTCTTAACTGCAATGCAAGATAAAATCTATCCTATATCAGGTCATAATCCTCTCAGCTCAGGTGCTGCAGTCAGAGTTGATGATGTGCCTTGTGATTTCATTCTGTTTGCTTCATGTAATACTGAAACGGTTGGAGATATACTTCCTGCTCTCAGATCTAGAATCAGAGGATATGGTTACGAAATTATGTTGTCTTCTTCTATGGAAAAAACAAAAGAGAATATCGACAGTATTGTTCGTTTCGCTGCACAGACTGTTGAAGAAGATGGAAGAATACCTCATCTGAAAGGTGATGCTGTAAGAGAAGTAGTCAGAGTTGCAGAGAGCTTTGCCTTTCAATTTGATGGTAGAAAACAGGCGCTAACATTACGCTTACGAGAACTTGGCGGTCTGATTCGCATTGCAGGAGATTTAGCTGTGCAAGAGGAGGAACAATTAGTACTTCCTGAACATGTGAAGAATGCAGAAGTATTGAGTAGAGGAATTGATATGAACAGCCCCTATTACTTATCTAATGAAAAGGCAGAATCGATAAGCAAAGACTATTTCTTCTAAACTTCGCCATGATTGGTGGTGGCAAATTGAAAATAGTGAAACGCGCCCTCAAAGAGGGACTGATTGTCCTCAAGATTGAAATTTTGGATGATTTATGGCATCTTTACAACTCAGTTGGGGCGGGAGATATAGTTGTATCAAGAACTACTCGACGCGTGAGGGTTGGAGATGAAGATAGTAGAAAACAAGAGAGTGTAAGAAAACCAATGATTCTCAAACTTCGTGTGGAGGATGTGTCATTTCACTCATTCTCAAATCGTGTTAGAATTAAAGGGCAGATTCTCGAGGGGCCTGCTGATTTGATAAGCATTGGTTCCTATCATACTATAAACATCGAACTTGGTGATACACTTTCAATAATCAAAGAACATTGGCCAAAATATATCCTTGATAGGCTCAATGATGCAACTAAAGATCAACTAAGTCCAATATCACTTCTCGTGACAATAGAAGATGGGACAGCTGAACTATTTCTTGCAGCAGATTATGGGATAAAAGAAGTAGTGAGGGTTCGGACAAGTATATCGCGAAAGAGAGGCGACCAAAAGTCATACGATAACACAATAAAAGAATTCTTTGATGATGTTACTTTAGCCATAAAGAGTCAACTAGAACAAGGACGGATTGGTCTCATAGTGATTGCAGGACCAGGATTTACAAAAGATCATTTTAGAGAGCACCTGAGTAGTGTGGGTATAAAGGGATTGCCTCCAATTGTCGCTGAGAACACCAACTCAATTGGTGTACCAGGTGCAAAAGAAATACTCTTCAGAGGTGTAATTGGTAAGGTTATCACTGAGTTGAAGGTAGAAACAGAAACACGCCTTGTTGAAGAACTAGTTGAACATATATCAAAAGATAATGGACTGGGAGCATATGGTGATGCAGAAGTATCGAAAGCTGTCCAGTTTGGAGCAGTAGAAGAACTACTCATAACGGATAAAAAACTTCGAGAGGGGTCGGATGATGAACGTAGAAGAATGGACTCACTCATTCGGAATACTGAGGCTACACGAGGTTCATTCCATATTGTATCAACAGAACATCCAACAGGAGAGCAACTCCATCGTCTTGGAGGTATCGCAGCAATACTTCGCTTCAGAATTAATCAATAATCAGACGGGTTCAAACAAGGTCTGAAGGCGATCCCATGAAGGATATTCATATGATATGCCAATCTCAAGCGGCTCGAACTCTCTCAGGTTTTTCTTGATGGTATCTGGTATATCAGCAAGAATCCAAGGAGCCAATTCTATTCGCATTCTCTTTAAATCCAAGTTCAAGTCTTCTTGATTTATCCCGATTCGGTCCTGCAAGATTGATTGAATCTTTTTTAGCTGGCTAATACTTAGACTGGACCCATAAGGAGCTCGAATAATACCAACAATGAGTAAGGGATCTGAATCGTCGCGCTCTTCAAACCCTCTTCTCGTCTGTACCAAGCGACGCTCCAATCTGTTACGTAGTTGAACTCCATCTTTGTAACTTGCTGAACAAAAGTGAAGTGATATTTTTTTAAGATTTTCACTACCCCATTCTAGGACCGCTCTAGCTGTGGATTGACTCCCTTCAATACTAGAACTTCCCATGTCTGTAAGACGCATATTAAGAGATGTCAGTCTGGCAAAATTGGTCTCACTTGCTTCAAGTTCATTAATGTTAAGAAAAGCGATTCCCATGCCTTCAGCTCTTTTTGCAATTCCTTTGAGCTTGTCAACCTCACCGGGAATCGCAGGCACTTCGATTCCAACATGAATGTCAAACGATAATGCGTCTTCTATTCCGCTCCAATCCTCGTTTTGTGGGTGAAAACGAATCTCATCTAATCCTGCACCCACCAACTTTCTAAGTTCATCAAGAGTTATGTTGGTTTTGCTTGTATAAAGATGAATGTGAAAAGTGGGTCCGTATACCTCTTTCAAAAGCTGAATATAGTGTAAAGTTCGATCTAATCTACAGAGAGGGTCACCACCACTTATTCCAGCACCTTCACCTTGTATAGAATTAACTTCAAAGATAATATCTTCTTCGCAAGACACAGGCATTTCATCTGCAAAGACTATGTCAGTCCCAGCCTTATCATCAGAAAGCGGACAATAATAACAAGAGCTATTGCACAATCCAGTAACAAAAAGAACCATTTTTGATCCTCTGGCACATAGCTTGCAACCGAGAGGTAAGTTCCCGACCAGAAAAGAGCCGCCCTGAAGCTTTCTTATTTTACGTGCCACCTATTATCGCCTCTTGCCTTGCCGTCTTTCAATTGTACGACGAAGAGCGGGATCACTATCCTGTAATCGTTTAGCAACTTCTTCAAAACTCTCTGTATCTTTTAGCTTGTAGTTAATATATACACCTGTCTTCCCTACAATGTCACGTCGGGTTAGTACTCTTACACGTTCTCGTGCGATGTCAATACTTACATCGAGCTTTTTTGCGACAGCATACTCATTTTCGATGACCCCAGATTCAACATGTCCAGCAGGTATGGGTTCTATCAATAATAATCTCTTGTCCACACCTGGTACTCGCATCTCTGCCTCAATGCTAACGGAGTCTATGACGCCACCCCAACGGTAGAATTCTTCTTCCCGTGTCAATGTCTTGAAAATCGGAAAGCTGACCACTATTTCTCCTTCAAGATAGATATGTCCTTTTAGAACCATAGAGGGTGTAGCTTGTACAAGCTCTCTCATTATATAATGACCTAGCGCTAGCTCGATTTTGTAGCTGCTTACTTGCTGCAGAATAATGATGTCAATATCTGAAGAGGGTGCAACATCACCTCTTGCAACAGACCCGTGTAATAATGGACGTATTCCAATACCTTCAAGTTTCTTCATTATATCTAAAGCTCGTGAACGCAGCACATGGAAATTACTCCAATGTGATTGGTTGTAGATGATGGTTCGACTATCATGAAGGACTTCAGGTCGCTTTGCCACTTAATTCAGCTCCTAATAGAATCAAGCATCTCACAGACCTTGCATAATTTTGCGGGAGACGGAGTCTTACAACGTTCACATAGAGCGAACTCCCATTTTTTCTGTTCGGTACGAAGAGCGGATAGTATTGTTTCCGAAGACCTTAGAATGGCTAATAACGTTCCTGGACGTTTGTACTCCATGTCATTTAGAAATGAACGTACATCATTGCGGTATGCCTCTTCAGCATAGGGGCAGGGGATATCATGATAAGGAAGGTCGAGATGATGCGCATATGCAACAATATCTCGTTCAGTCAATTCGGTAATTGGTTTGATACGCGGAACCAATCCTGCCACAGAATCATCTCTATGGACGTTAGTCCTTACTATTCGAGAGACATCGCCACGTAAGATATTCATAATGACTGTCTGAGCCTCATCATCAAGATTATGACCAATAGCAACAACATTAGCTCCGATTTCTTGAGCGGCTATATTGAGTGCCCGTCTCCGTAATACACCACAATATGAGCAGGCTCCAACAGATTTGATAGGTTTTAGTTTTACGATTTCATCAAGAGTATGATGGAATAAGTCCTGAAATGAGAATGTTTCAAGATTTAGATCAAGGGATTGTGTCAATTCACGAGCTGATTCAAGAGCGTTATTTCTGTATCCTTGTATTCCTTCATCAATTGTCACAGGAACAACTTCAGATTTTGGAAAGGCCCTCTCAATTTTATGGAGTACATGAAGAAGAACAGCACTGTCTTTTCCTCCTGAGATTGCAACAGCAATCCGATCGTCTTCTCTCAACATCTTTTGCTTGTTGATTGTACGTCGAACTCTATCGATTGTAGTATCAACTAAGCAGGTACCACAGAGGTATTCGGAGGTATATCTACGAAGATAGATGGCAGGGTTGCCACACTTTGAACATCCTGATTGCATTAAGACGACTACTCCGAGTGGTCACATTAAGGCCAATCAAGTTAAAGCTATTCAAAGGACAGGAGGTATGGAGCTGTTCTGATTAATCATGTCTTTGTCTTTGTGCCCATACTCTCTTTGACCTTTAAATCATCAATGATCTTTGTATGCCGTAGTTGCAGAGCCACTTTTGAAGCGCGGAAATTAGCAGCCTGGATGATATCTTCCACAGTTTTATGCCAGTCAGCTGGGGAGAGTGAGGTATATATTTCTTTGAATGAATCACTAAGTCGTTCTATACGTGCGAGACACTCTACACGATCTTCAGGAAGACGTTTCTCATCAAAATAGGTGAGAGAATGTCCTTTTAACGCCTCCCAGTCAATATCGGTATTAGACAGGAGTAGTAGCCTTATTTTTTCCATTGGATCCTTCCATGAGTCTGGAATGAACATCGTAAGATAATCAGCAAGAGCTTTCCTAGCTTTCTCGCGAAGATCTTGACTCGAACTTATCTGATGTGTTATCATCTTTCATCAGTAACTAGTATCATTTTCCCCTTTTTAGCTCCCATAAAACAGAGAGGCTGTCATTAGAAGAGACCTTTTCCAAATATCAGACTGAGAACTATACTTAGTATGACGATAAGGAGTGCAGCAATACGAATCGGATACATAATGATGCGTACCTTTCTTTCGTCCTTGATATAGAGGCTTAATCCATTAGACAGTAGCTTATCACCATCAAGCATTGGAATTGGAAGTAAATTGAACAAAGCCAATGATATCAGAATCAAATAACACCAGAAAACTATCTGCTGAGCATGAAAGATGAACATAGGAGATAGAATCAGATTCCATCCATCCTTGGGCTGCCAATAATCTGTACCATACACACCAATATACCCTTTCGTTGCATTTACCTCATTTGGCGCCAGAATTATAGTAACCTCA
>SDOA01000152.1 GCA_004524595.1 Candidatus Thorarchaeota archaeon
ACAATCACTTGGATGAAGAAGTCATCCGAATGCCGTCTGAAGATGTCAATATTTCGCAGAAACTCATTCACCTCGGTTTCAGGTACAATTACCTGAACATTATACTTTGAAGAACTCTCTATTGTGTAATGGACTTCAAACGGGAGCGAGTGAAAACCGCAGAGCATCTTCTGAGCATGTTCCTTTGATACGAAGAAACACGAAATTGCAGTGTATTTCACATAGGGTCTGAACACAGGCATTGTACCCTTTAGGACACCCTCTTTCTCCAGTCGCTTTACACGCTTGTGAACCTGTGTCATTGATAGGTCAAGTTCTTTACTGATTTCCTTGAGTGTTGGTTCTTCATTATCTACCAAGTGCCTGAGGATCTTGATATCACTCAGATCAAATCTTACAACCTTTGGGAACTCTTCAAGTTTGAGAGGGAATGAACACTCGTTCTTCATTATCTTCTCAACTTCTTCTCTCCAAGCAGACCATGTCCAATCGGCTCCTGGAAGGAATGGCTCTACAGCTGCACCTTTTCTATTATAGTCGATAGCATCAAAGATTGAATAGTTGCTTATCAGCCCTCGTTCCTTTAGTTCATCCGCAATCTGGTTGGTAATTCTTGGATTGACTAAGGGAAACATAGTATATGCTAGGAAACCATCATATCTCCCGTATGTTGTTGAGTAATAATAGAAGAAACTAACATCGTTCAAGATCTTTGTTAGTTCATCTTCTCTTTCAGGGATACTCTGCAACAAGAGAATTCTTTCCCCAAGCCCCAATTTTCTTTCATAGGTCTGAATCTTGGGTGGCTTTAAGATTCCCTTCTCCTTTAACTTGTTCATATGATAACGAATAGTCCTTCCAGGGACTTCAAGTTGTTTTCCCATATCTGTCGTGGAAATCTTTTTACTCCCCTTCTCAAGAGCACGTAAGATATCTAAGTCTATTTCATCAAGGGGAACTTGAATTTCCATGGTCATGAAGGCTCCTTTCTAGTAGTTGCACTAATAGAAAATAGTGGCAAGGCTATTAATATATTATGTCACCACATATAAGTATAGATATACAATTTTGACCATAGTTTTGAATAATTACGTATGACATTAATTTTATATATAAAGTTGCCATATTTTTCTATAATAGTTAACAAGTGGCATTATCAGGAACAATTCCAATACCAACTATCTACTGTAAAGATAATAAAAGACGGAAAATTGGCATGATGGAAAAATTGTGTCAATTTTTCAGTCCTCGCGGTCTACACCGTTGCTTCCTCCAGCCAACGGAACTGATGAGAATTATGCACCCTGATGGTGCCCTTGTTACTCAAAACGAGTGTGGAAACAATGGCTACAATCTCAATACAAACAATTCAGGAAGTAATTGAACAATATGTACCCTACAAGAGAAAGGGTGGAAGAATCAAAGAAGTCCGTCAGATTAGCGATCGGGAATTGCGAAGACATCTTGCTAGTGAAGTTGCAATCCGTGAACTCGAACAATCGAAGGACTGTGGTATCATTGCAAGCGCAAGGAGTTATTTCATGCGTTAGACTCTGGGAGTCACATTCGGAGTCTAATACCCTACTGACAAATTCTGTTACCTTTGATACACTAACTCCTTCCCATCTTTTTTTTCATAATCTTACTCCATTAAGAACCTAGTTCTTTATCTTGAAAACTCGGCAAATTTTTAACTAGGCTTTAATGCTAATGCTAATCATTTAGGAGGAAATCCTATGCAGTTTGAATGGATATTTGCACTTTTTACTGCTCAAATATTATTACTTCTTGTACTCTTTATTGTTATTTACTTTATAATTCAAGGCTTCTTCTTAGGAATAGGTCTTGGATTTGTAAATGGCAAAAACAGAAACATCGGATCAACAATGGTAACGGCATTATTAATGACACTAGTCATTTGGATTCCATGCCTTGGATGTATCTTGGCATGGTATTTCATAAAGAGCCGTCATGATGTTGGCTGGATTGATGCACTCATCGCGTGGATCTTGGGTGCTATAGTTGCACTCGTTGTAGTCATCGCTATAGCATTTGCATTTGGAATGGGTGGCGCGTTGATGGGCATCTTAACAGGCCTTATCCCAATGGGGCCTTAATTCACTCATTGAATCTGACTGGAAGAGGGAGGCTTGAATCCGCGACGCTGTGAAGAGATTCTCGATGATGAGAATCGAGGTAGACTCTTGCTTAATATGCGTCGTGTGATTCACCACCCTATTCATTTTCTTAAGGTGATAGATCCGTTCATCACGTCTCATCATCCATTTTGTAATCATTTTGATGGTCATATCATTACTCTCCGAGGAAGAAAATGGTGTATTGGATGTACATTCAACACTATCTCATTCTTTTCCGCAATGGTAATCCTCTTCGTGATTTTCATACTTGATTCTACATTGCTGAATCGGTTCTATCTATTCTGGGGTGGCGCCGGGGCAATTATCATTTACTTTTTCTCAAGTTTCTCAGGAATTCTGGAGACCCGCAAACGGGCAAAGGTACTCTCTAAATTCCTCTTGGGTTCTGGTTTTGCATGTATCTCTTGGTCAATACTCCTAATCCAAGGAATTATTACTTTAGACTTGTCTGTGAAACTTCTTGTAATTATTATTCTCTACTTGAGTTTTATCACTCTCTTGAATATTAAACGAAGTCTAGAGATATTTAGAGAGTGTGAGAGCTGCGAATACAAGATGCGCTGGAGCAAGTGTCCAGGGTTTAGAGAGGTCGCGTGCAAATTGATTGATGCTGATTTTGTTTATCCTGCAGAACCGGACTGAAAATTGTATTATCCCGAGTTGCTTACTCGTTCGACATATCTCTCAATGTCAAACTTCCTCCTGAGTCCATTATCATTCATGTATCGTACCTTTCCAAAGATTTGTCTTTCACTCCAAGCTCTATCATGCTTCCCAAAACACCAAGCAACTCCTGCATATCCATTAGGATCTCTACCATCAAGTTCGTATGTGTCATTCAAACGAACACATGTATAGTATGCCTCATGAGGTGAGTCACTCCATTCGAGAATCTTCTTGCCCCAGTACATTCTCATGTATCCGTGCATCTTTCCTCTGGTTGTCATCTCTCTTTGAGCCGCATTCCAATATGGATCATGAGTTCTTCCCTGTTCTAGTTCTGCGTAAGAGTATGAGTATTCTCTATTATCAAATGAATGAAGCTCAAGGGTCTCTTTTGCCCAGTTTGGCAGACTTTCAAAATTATCGTAGTTCTGATTGTAAAACACAAAGTTCATACTTAGCTCTCTACGTACAATGAGTTCCTCAAGAAATGATTCAGTTCCTGGACTCACTGTTCTTTGGATTTCAAGAGCAATCTGCAGAGGTGATATTTGCCCAAAATGAAGATAGGGGCTCATATTCGAGAGTCGATCTTTTGCAGGGTCATTGCGAAGGTCTGCAAAGACATTCAGGTCTTGAGAGATGAACTTTTTCAAATGCTTCTTTGCTTGACTTGTTCCCCCCTTGAGCGGTATCTGCTGTGTTCCACCTTTCCTAGCTTTTATCTTTTGTAGAACTGTTTCGATGTCATTGAGATCGATACCATCAAAGCTGATCCCTTCAGAGGGATACTTGATTCGTTGATTTCTCAACGGAACAAGATAGTCTTCAAGAATTCTATGTATCTTTGGTCTTAGTGTACCTGCAGTATATTCTTCCTTAGGTGAAGCTGTTTCAATCGGCACTATCACATTGGTTTCTACTTGATGCAATGAACAATCAAGAGAGGTCGCCACCTCACTTCTCCATTGGCGCTGCATTCTCTGATAATCTCTATCAACTACTACTAATGAAGCGTCTTCAGCTACTTTTGGAATGACTCTCTTGGGTGTTCCGTGAACAATCTGAAATAAAATATTCTGATATTCCAATGCTTTCTTTACTTCAGCCAGACCTTCAAGCATGAATCGATATTGTGCGACATTTGCCATAGGATATTGATCTACAAGACAGAAAGTGACTACTATGGGCTGTTTATGAGAATTTGAAAAACGGACTGCATATTCGAGTGCGTGGTTGAATTCTGTTCGCTGAGCTGCTTGCATCCAATAGAGGACATACTTGCCGCTCTTGTTTTCCACATCGTTGAGGATTTTAATTCTATCTCGATGCATCAAGGTATTTCACGGATATGTATACTCCCTAATGAAGGAATAGGATACAAAAAAAGAAGAAGTCCATGATACATGAACTAGGCCCCCTCCAATACAAACTCTGGTTTTTCGTCATGAAATCTTTATCCTGAGGCAATATAAATCTGAACAAATTCTGCCTGTTAATTGTACTATTAAGTCCAAAAGCAGTTGATAGATTTTCGGAAACGCACTAACAGAACGACTAAATACCTATCATTCATCTGTTCTGATGTTCAGCGATGACGAAGCTTCTAATCACCGACACTACACTGAGAGATGCACACCAGTCCCTCATTGCGACAAGGATGCGCACAGAGGATATGTTACCCATCTGTGAAAAGATTGACAAGGTTGGCTATCACTCTCTTGAGATGTGGGGTGGTGCGACCTTTGACTCGATGATGCGATTTCTTGATGAGGATCCTTGGGAACGTGTCGAGAAACTAAAAGAATCGATGCCAAAGACACCTTTTCAGATGCTTTTGAGAGGGTCGAATATTGTCGGCTATCATATGTACAGCGACGATGTCCTCGAAGCCTTCGTTAAAGAAGCAGTCAAGGTTGGAATTGATATCTTCCGCATCTTCGATGCTTTGAACGATATCCGGAACATGAAGACCGCAATGGCCTTCGTGAAACGTGAGGGCGGACATGTACAGGCCAGTATCTGCTATACACTGAGTCCCTTCCATAACAACGAGAAGTTTGTCGAGATGGCGAAGGATCTCTACGTAAAAGAAGCAGACTCAATCTGCATCAAGGACATGGCTGGATTGGTTTCACCGGAAGCTGCATCTGATCTTGTGCGGCGCCTGAAAGAAGAGGTTGACCTGCCTGTCCAGCTACACTCTCACTACACCAGTGGCATGGCTGCCATGGCTTATCTCAAGGCTGCTGAAGTTGGTGTTGATGTTGTTGACTGCGCTATTTCCGCATTCTCTATGGCAACATCTCAACCTGCGACCGAGTCCATTGTTGAAGCACTAAAGGGTACACCAAGAGACACCAAACTGAGTATCAACCAGCTATCAGAGATTGCTGACTACTTTAGAAAAATCAGACGCAAATATGGTCAGTTCGAAGGTAGCCTTCAGGGTGTCGACCCACAGGTCTTGGTATTTCAGATTCCTGGTGGAATGCTCTCAAATCTTGATAATCAACTACGTGAACAGGGTGCCCAAGATAGATATGATGAGGTCCTTGAAGAAGTGCCTCGAGTACGTGCAGAGCTGGGATATCCTCCATTAGTCACTCCCTCAAGTCAAATTGTCGGAACACAAGCAACTCTGAATGTAGTCACAGGTAAACGATATAGCATGATTCCAACTGAGGTGAAACAATATGTCCGGGGATACTATGGGCGCCCTCCAGCTGCAATTGACCCTGAAGTGAAGAGGCTTGCAATTGGTGACGAAGAGCCTCTAGATTGTCGACCAGCTAGTCTGTTAGAACCTGAACTTCCTGCAGCTCGTGAAGCACTGAAAGATATCCCTCATTTGCCAAGAGATGAGGTTTCTTATGCATTATTCCCTCAATATGCCATGGACTTTCTGAAACGAAAGGTTCAACGAAAGATTGCTGGAAATATAACTCCTGAATTGGAGGTTGCCCTTGCAGCTGTAATCTTCCATATGAACAGTGTTGGAACAAGTACCTCTGGTATGATTGCTGGAAAAGCACTGACTTGGTCAGATGCTGGACGTGCTGATCTCGTTGATGGACGAACTATCCAAAACGCCCCTGGCCAATGGGATAGATCCAGTTCATCGTGGTCCTCTGCAGGCAGAAAGGATATCATGCGTGGAAGAAGTAGGGGGCAATGAAATGAGTCCTGAGTATAAGATTACTTTGGATGAAAAACCATATCAAGTAGAAGTGAAGATGCTGGATGAGGGCGGAGTCATTGTTGTCAAGGTTGGTGAGCAGAGTTATACCATGAAACCAATTGCCACAGATGACGGTACTTGGACAATAAACGATATGACAACAGATTATCAAATAATAATTGCAAAACGAACAGGAACGAATGCCACTCTTGAAATCAATGGCAAAGAACGAGTCTTTGAATGGGAGCGATTAAAGAAGACTGAAACAGCAATAGAAACAAGCAAGACATCATCAAGTGGTCCTAGAGTCGCTGGCGGTGTTTATCCTCCTATGCCTGGAAAAATCACTGAAGTGAGAGTAAAAATTGGCGACAGCGTAAAGAGTGGTTCAACCGTGTGCATACTTGAAGCGATGAAGATGTTCAATGAGTTAAAGACGAGTTCTTCTGGAATTGTGAAGGAAGTCAATGTCGAAGTTGGTTCAATGGTTACAACATCAGATCTACTAGTTCTAATTGAGTAAGGGTGTGCTACTGTGGAACAGGTCAATATAATTGGTGTAGGGATGACACGTTTTGGTGTGTTAGAAGATTCAGTACTCCAGCTCGCTGAAACCACTGCTATGGAAGCAATATCTGATTCAAACACACATGATTTGAAATTTGACTATCTCTTTGTTGGAACTCATAATCCGGATGAATTTGCTAGTCGCAGTCATCTCTCTACACTCTTAGCAGATCAGTTAGGAATCATACCTGCTGGAGCCGCCCGTATAGAATCTGGGCCCTCTTCTGGGTCAAGTGCATTCGAGACTGGAGTCGCATTTGTAGCATCTGGAATGGCGGACCTTGTCATGGTTGTTGGCGTTGAAAAAATGTCCCTTGTTGAACGCGGTACTGCAGTCAAGATCATCAACAGAATGCTCTCACAAGAATCAGAGTCGCGATATGGTGCAACACCTGCTGCCCTCGCGGCTTTGGTAACACGTCGTTACATGCATGAATATGGACTTACTCGTGATGAGTTATCGCTTGTTCCTGTCAAAGCCCATAGAAATGGAGTTCAAAACCCACTTGCACATTTTCAGATGGAGATCTCCGTAGAAGAAGTGAATAGGTCAAAGATTGTGTCAGATCCTCTTACACTGTATGATTGCTGCCCAACAAGTGATGGTGCTGCAGCTGTGATCCTTGCATCAAACCGATTGGTGAAAGAATGTGGTCTGAAGGACCAGGCAATTCGAATATTGGGTATTGGACATGGCACTGATTATCTTGCACTACAACATAGAACATCACTCACTTCAATGAATGCAACTAAAGTAGCAGCTGAAAGGGCGTTTAAGATGGCTCAATTAACTCCTGCGAATGTTGATATCTATGAGATCCATGATGCGTTTTCGATACTTGAATTGATTACTATGGAAGACTTGGGACTTGCTGAGAGAGGTGGAGCGGTCTCTCTTGTCAAGGAAGGAATTACTGATGTCACTGGTGATGTGCCAATAAATACAACTGGTGGACTCAAAGCACGTGGGCATCCAACAGGAGCTACTGGCATTGCCCAAATTCGAGATATAGTATTGCAGATGAGAGGGGCTGCTCCGAAAGGTCTCCAAATAGAAGATCCCACGATTGGTCTGACCCATAATATAGGTGGATTCGGAAATAATATGGTTGTGACTCTTCTCGAGAAGAATACATAAAATGACATGAACCTTCTACTATCACCTACTATTAGAAAATCACTATAATCCATGCAAGAATTTCTTATTAAACTTGGAATAATTCAATGTCATATAGCTCGACTTTGAGCATTGCATATGCTCAGTGCAACAATAGAGAGAGGGACCAGACCATCTCTTGTTCTTATAATTGGAGCAAGGGTTCTCGAGCAGATATTGGTGTCTCTACCACAGTTCATGGAAACAAATCCAGCAATATAATGGAGCCAATCGGATGAGAAGAAACATTATTGTAATCGCCTTTTTTGTAGCAATTTTTGGATTTAGCATTTTTACTCCCATTGTTAATGAAACATCAAATCAAATGAAAATACAATATACTGAGACCAACTCACACACAGTAGCTGGAATTGGCGATGACCTCGAGGACTTTGTCGATCAAATCTCGAATCTGCATGCTCCCACAGATATTGGCACGCACAATGTCTTCTCAGACCTCCAAGACTATGGTGTTAATTTTAACCAGATGACTGAAGCAA
>SDOA01000153.1 GCA_004524595.1 Candidatus Thorarchaeota archaeon
GCCAATTCCTCGTACATCATACTTCCAGACGCCAAATGGGAGTAATTCTAATTTTTTAAAATCTCGTCTTGATGTGAATGTAGCAAGGACGTCATCATATCTCTTTGAAGCAATGTCATCTGCACCATATAGTCTTTTGAAAGATACCTGATTTGGTATCCATTCTGTCAGGAATAGAGTCAAAATATCATCCAGAGAGTAATCATCGAACCAATTAGTCATAGCAATAGAAAGGCCGAGTATGAATCCTTTAGAACGTATAAGACGTACCAGTGAAATTGGGTCATAACTATAGCTTTCAGTCACCTTCATTACTTCTAATATCTTCTCTTTACGCAAAGCAGGAATTGAAAGTGATACAACTCGTACCTCTATTTGGTATAGCTGGTCCAGCATATCTTCTGTTAGACCAACTCCACTTGTTTGTATTTCAATTTGAGCCAAAGAAGTCGCAACTTTACTGAGAATTGTGAGAGTATCTCTGATGTAAGGCATGTTGAGTGTTGGTTCACCTTGACTTGTGATTATTACGACTCTTACTTGATCTGTAGCATATCTGATTCTTTTCTCGATTTCTCCGGCCCATCTTTCGAAGTCATTCTTCCAGATTGCGTTGAATTTTGTCAAGTGTTGTTTGTAAATACAGAAACTACAATCGTTCATGCATCCAGCAGGGACTGCAATCTGGAGCGACCCTATCACTGCCAAGTTTCCTCCTAGTAGCTATAATGACAATGAATCAATATAATGATGAGAGAAGAGTCAATTCTTACTACATGCGAGAATTGCTTGCAAAAGATGTCACTAGTTTTTGATCAGTCTGTAGAAAATAGTTCTATGTTAATAATTCATAGGAGATTCATGACTAACGTGTGATATATGAGCTTTGAGTATCAAATTTAGCTTTATTTATACTGAGTTCAGCTCTCACTCAAAAAAATCCAACTAAACTATGGTCCATAAATGACCATAGTAATTAATCTGAAAAAAACCGCTTAACTCTTTCATGCTTCCTCCTCTCGCCTCAACCGCTCCTTTTCTAAATCTCGGATCCTCTTTTCTTTATCATCCTCGGCCTTCTTTATTCGTTTGCCAACATCACTAATACGTTTCTCAGCGCTTGATAACTCCTTCTTCCTGCGATTTTCTGCATTCTTGTATTCCTTGTTTGCTTCATTAAATTCCTTCTTTGCCAAACTCAGCTCCCGTTCTAAGCTCTCGGCACGGGTTCTTTTAGTTTGAGCAACGACGAGATATCGTTCTACCTCTTCATTAAGACGGGAATTCAATTTTGCTAACTCTGATTGGAGTTGTTCACGTTCAATATTGAGGGCTTTGATATCAGATTCAAGCGTTCTGATCTTCTCATCACGTACAGGTATATAGTCAACAGGAGTACTAGGGCGTTGAATCACTGGAGCAGGTTCTTCTATTATTAGCTCCTCAGAGGTCGATATCTCCATTTCGTCATCGGTAGATTCTTCCTCTTCTTCATCTTCCATATCCTCTTCCTCCACAAGCTCTTCAAGTACCTCGGACTCATCTGTTTCTTCTGATGATTCTATCTCTTCAGTTTCTACTTCATTGTCTATCGATACTGCCATCTCCTCTGCCTTAGCGCGAGCTTCAGCAGCTCGGACCTTCTCAAGAATATCTTTGACAACTTCCTTACCTCGTTCGTAGTCCATTGGTTCAGGTTCAGAAATTTCCTCTTCTGATGAAATACGTTCGTCTTCATGGGCAGTGGTTTCAATTGGCGTTTCATCAATATCAATTGCTTCAGGCTCGAATACATCTTCACTGGGAGAAACGAGTTCCTTGTCTTCAACAGCTATAGAGGACTCCGCAGGTGATAGATCCTCAGGTTCATCAATCGATTCTGGTTGCGAATCCTCTTCCTTTACTAGTAGTGAGGCTCCACAGCGAGCACAGTACTTTCGCATTATATCATTTGCTTTTCCACACTTCGGACATGTCTTAATTTCTTTCCACTCCTAAGTAATCAAAATATACTATTACTTCTACAACATCTGCAGATTTAGATTTGATGTTTTTTCATTTTGTGATAATAAGTAGGTGCAAAAACAACGTAGCACTGATTCTAAAAAATTGCGATACTTAATATAGGCAGTCAACATTCAATAAAAGACCCATAACTGTGCGGAGAGTTAACAATGGGAAAGAAAATAGATGTCAAGAAAGCACTTTCAAAGTTCAGGAATCACTGGATTCACGAGAATGATATTCGACCACTGCGTGAAATGGAAGAGAGCGCTAGGACTGAAATTGAAAATATACTCAGTACAGTTCCTGATGATAATCTCAAAGAGAGCCTGAGTAACTATATCAGTCAACTCCCCTATATGGATTTGGCAGGCATTAATTGGGTAATGGACAACAACAGCATCCAAGAAATTAGAGGAGCATTCACGACACTATTCGATGATAAGAAGACCGAGGCTGAGAGATTGGATGCTATGTGGGCATTAGAGGGAGTGGGACACATTTACTCAACCATTTTTCTAGATATAGCTACCAGGGGAGGATATTTGATCTATACTTCCGACCTTGTCCCAGCACTGAAGGAGGCTGAACCAGGCTCGCTCCATGAAGATTTCATTGAGGTATGGACCATAGAGGACCTCGAGTATTTTGTAGCGGCTTGCCGTAAGTTCAACAAGAAATATGGCTTTGAATCCTATGCAGAACTACGAGCGTTTCTCAGGAATGGATATGGAAGCGAGTGGACTTTCGAAGGTTTTTGAAGCATATTCTAAGTGTATATCAAACGACGATGGATGGTTTAACTGCTACTTGGTTCTTCTTCTTCCTTTGTTATAATTTCAATATCGAGAATTCGATTGATGTCGGTATAATCATCTGTGGGAGGTACTGATTCATCCTTGAGAATCATCGCAATTAAGTCTGTAGCTACTTCAATAGCTTCTTGCGCAACTTTCTCAATCGCCAAAAGGGTTTTTGTCTCATATTCTGATACTTACTCCTTTTGCCATTCTTCAACAAGCTTAATTCTATGTCGACCGTGATAGAGCTTCTGAAGATGCCGCTTCTTTTGGCACTCTTGCAAAGATGGCATGGTTAGTTCTCCTAATGATTGTGTCAATCTCGAACTCTTTAATCAGTTTATACCTTTGCATAATCATTTTTGATTGCTTTTTTATGATTTAACAGCTTAAAGAGCTCCTCTATAACAAGAATAAATCAAAACTTTAAATGAGATAAGAAGGAGGTATTTTAAAGTGCCAGCTCTTCAACATAAAACAATTTCATCGTCTTGACCTGTTCATTTTATGATTACTTATCACACTAGAAAGTTACAGGCTTGGATGATGAGTTCCAAGCCTGTGTAATCTATAGATTCATTTTTTCTTCTTAATGATAAAAATCACGAATCCCACAGCGAACACTGCAACAGCCGCACCTATACCAATCACAAGGCCGCTCTCAAATTGAAGTCCATTACCAGTCGTGTTACTAATGGATGTAGTGGTAGTTATAGTGGTCGTAGTTATGGTCGTACTGGTAGTAGTGGTAGTCGTGCTATCAAGTGTGGTCAATGCAACAACGTTTGAAAGTTGGCCATAATTGGGCACTTCGTCAAAGGCTACAATTGCAAACCAGTATTCAGTATTTGGAGTCAGACCCGTAATATTTCTATATTCCACTGTCCCGTTAACTGAAGGTGTCCATGACTGCTCGTATACGATTGCTGCATCCCAGTTGTCCTCTGAGATTGCTTCTGTTGTTGAGTACTTCAAGATGTAACCACTAGCTATCCCAGTGCTTCCGTCATCACCAGGTGCAGTCCAAGTCATATACACAGAAGTGGACATGATATTGTCAACGGTAAGGTCCGTAATTTTGCCGGGTGATACATAATCACCAACCAGAGTGCTTGGACTGTTTGATATTGCCCCAATGTTACCATCTTTATCAAGTGCCCGAATTGCAAACCAATATTCTTGACCAGTTGAGAGACCAGTTATCTGATGCGATTCTAGACTGTTTGGCGCAAGAGGTATCCATGCCTGAGTATAGGTTGTAGCATTGCTCCAGTTTTCTTCAATAATTGGTCCGCTGGATGACCATTTGACAATGTAAGAAGACACGGTTCCTATATCGCCATTTTCTCCAGGAGCATTCCAGTTGAGCACTAGAGAGGTCTGTGTCACATCACTTATGACAATATCATCTATTGCGCCTGGTGGAACTGAGTCAAACATAGGATCAGTCGATTGGAGGTACTCCTGATAGTCGGATAAAAGATCCGTATCTGGATCAGAAGAGAAAACATCACTGCCTGCAGCAATCTCATACTCATCAACAAGAAAGTCGAGGTCAGTGTCAATATATCTGCACTTGTGTGTGGGATCGCCAAGAGGTGCAATACCAGGCCATGGATAGAAGTCAGGTTCTGGAGTTAAGGCGAGACTTAGGCAGAAGATCTTTCCATAACTACCAGACCATCCAACTGTGACGATTATCTCAAGTACATTATCACCATCAAAGTCAACCACTGTTGGAATTCCCCATCCAAAATCACCTAGAGGATATTTCCACTCTCCAAAACCGCTCTCTCCATCTATGCAGTGGAGATAATTATCTTTGGATGTCACCAATATCTCTAACTCACTATCCATATCGACATCGGCCACGGATGCACCACAGTGAATATTGTCATCGGTATGATACGTCCACACCAAATGCCCCGTTGAGTTCAGACAATAGACATTTCCATCACGAGAGGGTACTATCGCCTCGAAATCACCATCATTATCGACATCTACAACTGTAGCAGAGGAGAGAGCGTAGTCACTAGTAGAATACACCCACTCCCTTGTTCCATTAACGCCATTGATGCAGTGAATGTCCGTATCAAATGCTCCAACAAAGACCTCTAAGTCACCGTCGAGATCAATGTCTGCTATCACTGGAGAATATCCAGATGGCCGATAGATATCGGTGTATTTCCATAGCTCTGAACCATCTGAAGCATTGAGACAGTATATAGTACCGTCCCATGAACCAAAGACAATATCGATTTGTCCATCATGATTGAGGTCTGCTGCACTTGGGGAAGGAGCTATCAATCCTGTCGTTGTAAAGTTCCAAATCTGCTTTCCAGTACTTCCATTGAGGCAGTAAACATGAGGGTCTGCTGTGGCTGCCGACCCAACTATAATCTCAAAGGCACCATCATTATTGGTGTCACACACACACCCAGCATCAGCCAATGTGTTAATTGATGTGAAATTCCAGAGCTGGACTCCATCAACAGCCCTATAGCAATAGCATACGTTAGAATGAACAGCTACTACTTCAAGTAACGAGTCTCCGTTTACATCCTCAGCAAAAATTGTATCAATCATCGTAAAGCTATAGGTGTGATTCCACAACTGCTCCATTGAAGAACCATCGTAACATAATAAAAGACCAGCAAATGCCGTGAGGAGATCCAACTGGCCATCATTATTTACATCCACAACAAGAGGAGAATTAGGTACAAATGATTCCACAACTAGGGACCACTCCTCGTGAGGATATACAGTTATTCCGTCAAGAGGGTCTGCTGCGATAATAAATTCTGTATAATCATCCACAAAATCTCCGTCGGAATCTGCAGCATTCTCATCAAGACCTACAATAATCTCATAGTTGTCAGTAAGATGGTCATTGTCAGTGTCTATGAAGCAACCAGTGAGATAGGGGTCTCCTCTGGAGCCAACGCCTGTCCATGGATGAGGAGCATACGGAGTAGGAGCTTCCAGACAGTAGATATTTCGGTCATTGGATCCAAAAACGATCTCTATTCGACCATCACCATCTAAATCTCCCACGTACGGAGCAGAGTCTATTTCACCTGCCGTTTGATAATACCAATCAGTTGCACCGGATTTCGAGTCGATGCAGTACATTGCATAGTCATGAGATCCAACAAAGACCTCTAGCACATCATCTCCATCTACATTCACAGCACACGAAGCCGCATAGATATCATTACTGGTAGCTTTTGTCCACTTTTGAGTACCAGATTCACCATCAATACAATGGAGGTAGTTATCAAATGTACCCACAAACACATCAAGTGTCCCATCACTTCCAGAATCAGCAATACACGGTGTTGATATGATAGGATATGATCCCACAAAATAATTCCATTCGAAGCCACCCATGGTTCCGTTTAGACAATAGACATGACCATCATTTGTTCCAAAGACAATTTCCTTGATAGGGTCTTCATCTAGGTTGGCAACTGCGGCTGTGTAGGAGGAATGTCCACTTGTTGTGTAGTTCCACTCGATAGATCCATCATTACCATTGAAACAATAGAAATTATAGTTTGATGAGCCACAGAGTACTTCGAGTTCTCCATCACCATCAACATCAGAGGCAGTAGGTGCTGAATAAGTAGTAATGTCCAGGTCAGGAGTCTCCCATTCAACATCGCCAGTACTATTGATACAACGGACTGATTGGTCCATACTATCAACAACCATAATCTCAAGATTGTTGTCACCATCAACATCAGCTATGCAGGCAGAACTCAGAGCATTTCCAGGTACAGACCATTCCTCCTCACCTAGAGCGCCATCGATACAAAAGAGGGTTCCAGCAGGCATGATGACCTCAAGCTGGCCATCCGCATCAATATCTGCAATCGATGGAGAGGTGTACAAATTAGCACCTAGATAAAACTTCCATTCGACCATGCCATTTATTGCATTAAGGCAGTACAGATAGTAGTCATCTGACCGTATCAGTACTTCAAGTTCTCCATCACCATCAACATCAGCCACGCATGGAGAAGAGTCTACAGCACCTCCTGTCATACGACTCCATTGAATCTCTGGAGTGACACCGTTGGAGGGTACAAATTCTGTCTGTTGTACATCAATTTTATTTGAGACCTGAGTCCTTAGAGGCAAGGTGTAGGGCACAAAAACTGATGAGAACACAAGCAATCCGATTATGATAGAAGATACAATCAACCAGTTATGAGTAGATGTCATATGTCTTGAACCTCCTGATACCATTTTATGGTAAACATCTGTTTCTAAGGGAGACAAACACTTTCCACTTGACTAAACCACAATAAATGTGTTTACGGATAAAAAGAAAATCGATATTCTTTGATTCACTATGGTGACCTTGTCAATGAAAATACTTTGTTCGAAGGATTGATGTCTAAGAGTAACCCAACATCTGTCGAGGCAAGCTGGATTGATAACAGACTTACCCGAAGGACTGAGAGAGTCAGGTGCAATCGAAGTCAGAGAAAGACTCGGAACTATCTCTGGCGGAGAGATTCTCGATGTAGGTACACAAGATGGCGAATTCATTGGCACACTGATAAAGACACTAAAGGAATACACTTCATTCGTGGGAATAGACATCTCACCAGATGACTTGAAGAAGGCACGAGAGAAATTCAAAGACTCTCCAGTCGATTTTGTGGAGATGAATGCTGAAAGAATGTTATTTCCAGACAATCATTTTGATACAGTGTGTATTTCTTATTCAATTCATCACCTTGAGAATATTGATACTGTACTGGCTGAGATGTATCGTGTGTTGAAACCTGGAGGCAATTTCATCATCCAAGAATTGTATTCTGATGGAAAACAGACAGAGGCCCAACAATTAAGCAAGGAAATCCACAATCTGAATGTAAAGATCGATACTGTCCTAGAAATACCTCATTTCGAAGCTTTAACTCGTCAAGAATTAAGAAACGAGGTCAACAAGGTTGGTCTGAGTACTGTGGAGATCTATGAAACCTCACGGGGAGTCAAATGCCTCTTCTGTGAGGATGCTCCTGGTTGTGAGAATCCACTGAGAAAGGAGAATGTCGACTTCGTAATCAGGGAGATTGATGATGATCTGGCTCGAATAATCCATCATCCGTCTTATGATGAATTAAAGAAAGAGGGAGAGTCAATCAAAGAGAGAGTCAAGGTTACAGGTTCTTCAGAAGCATCAATTATGTATGTCTTCGGAAGAAAGTAGTCAACAAGAGTACTTCATGATCTTGACCAATTCTTTCCAAGTTGCTTAGGTTTAAGAGATGATTATGAGCTTCATATAGCCTTGGAGTGGAAGTGTTTTGAACAGGGAAACTACTGAACCATCTTCGGGAACAAACATAGAAACAGATAACACATCGAGAGTGA
>SDOA01000154.1 GCA_004524595.1 Candidatus Thorarchaeota archaeon
CCATTGCCTTCGTGTTATTGTACTCGAATTTCCGTGTCTTACGAATTAAGATATCTGATAGCCTACTTGAGGTCAGATATGGTTGGTTTCCACGTAAAGTCATTCTCGTGGCTGAGATAATCAAAATCGAACACATACAGATACGCCTTCGAGATTATGGCGGGGTAGGGATTCGATGGGGCCGCGACGGAACATGGGCTTACAACACAAAGCTGGGTGATGCTGTAAAAGTCACACTCACCAATAATCGGCCATTTGCATTCTCGACAGCTCATCCTGAGCAGGTGTGTGAACTGTTACGTAACCTAAAAAGAACAGGTGATTAGTAATCTGTAGCCATATACTTGAGAATACAAGTCTGGAATTTGATGGTCATTACAATGATAGTCCTTCCAAATATTCATTTATCTGTTCCAATTGCTGAGAATTCATGAATCTACTACCTGAGATTAGGAACAGAAGGAGTGTCATAGTATTCCAAGAAAGGGATGTGGAGCAAGAGAAAATCAATCTGCTTATTGAAGCAGCTCGCTGGGCACCATCGTGTTTTAATAAGCAGGAATGGAACTATGTTCTCGTGAGCAAGAAAGATGAGACGAGAGAGTCATTTGAAGGTGCACTCACCTTTGGGAATGGCTGGGCAAAATCTGCACCGTATCTTGTATCAGTCAGTGCTGATTCTGGTCAGGCATGTAAGACGAACAACATACCCTACTATGCGTACGACCTCGGTCTCAGCGTCATGAGTCTTGTCATAGAAGCAGAGCATCTAGGACTACGTGTCCACCAGATGGCTGGCTATAATGAAAAGCGAGTGAAAGTGGCTCTCAGTCTCCCAGATTCTCACAGAGTCGTTGTTGTATTTGCTCTGGGATATGAAGGCGATGTCGAGAAGATGAAAGACAAAGTCACTGAAAAGATCAAGGAGAAGATCACACAGGCAAGAACACGAAAGGAACCCAAAGAGAACTTCTTCTTCGGAAGATTCTCGATGTGATATGCTAGAAGTAAAATTCAATTCTTCTCTCCGAGCGAAATAGTAATTTTAGGTCATATATCAGGGGGCTGTTGGTTCAAGTACTTGACAATTGATTTACTAAGTTTCTGTATATGCACTTTATCTGTAAACACATGACCTACTGTTTTCTGAGTAGTTATCTTTTAGTTATGCTATTCATGACTCTCTTAATCATCATTAATTTCGAGGTTGCTCACACTCTCAATCTCGCCAAGTATTTCGTCCACACACTCTGAAGTAATGATTGCTCTGACCGCATCGAGTTGTTCCTTACTTCTGATAATGATGCCAAATCTACTCATTGGTAGATTATTCTCGTCAAGAGGATTGATCTCAAGGGCTAGGAAGGCTGGCTCTTCGACTGAAGGAGGTATCTTTCTGATGAACACGCCTGGTTGATCAGTACTCATCCGTTCGAATTTTCTTCCATGCTTCAGCATATCTCTCAGCGATGCTTCCATGTAGATCACCTGATTTTCCTTGGTGTGTATAGAACTCCCAACTCTCTTGTATCCTTTGATATATCCAGCATGTTGAATGAAAAGAAGGAAAAAGAAGTAGAAACACCTTTCAATCGATTGATGTGCTACTTATTCCTCTTGGCAATAAAGTTGTATTTATCTCAAAAATGACTCTATTATGGACTCTAGGATGGTAATAGTCTCTCAAAAAGATTGGTTGATACTAAAAGCCAAAGATAATAAACAATAGTTAATATACGAGTTTGTATAAGCTCTTATGGTGATGGATATGAGTAGGTCAGGACACCGCGTCGAAACAATTGATGAATACATCATGAAATTTACTCCGGATGTACAGAATATTCTCGAAAATCTGAGAGAGGCAATTCTAAATTCTGCCCCTGCTGCACAAGAGACCATAGCCTATGGGATACCTACTTTTAGGCTCAATGGAAATCTGGTGCACTTCGCAGCATTCAAGCATCATATTGGCTTCTATCCCGGTGGTCCATCTGCGATTGAAGCATTCAAGAATGAGTTGACCCAATATAAGAGATCAAAGGGTACAATTCAATTTCCCCTGGACAAACCAATTCCACTTGAATTAGTGAAGAGAATAGTGAAGTTCCGAGTAAAAGAGAATGAGTCATTGAATTAGGATAGAATTCAGGTTTCCACATAATCTTCTTTTTCCTCAATATTGTTTTAGATTTCCTAATTTGAGAGTGCCCCGTGTTTGGAACACCTATTTGGTACTGACCACTCTTTCAACATTCCTACATTTTATTGCTAGCTGTAATTTGGTCAGTGAATTGGAAATGATGACAGTCTTAGATCTCCGTATCTCATCAACGTATTGATCATAAGTCCTTCTCTGCGATTTGGTCCCTCCGGCTCATGTTGCTGCCCCTGTTCAAGAGACGTTTGAAGCGCTCCGTAAAGTCTGATGGATGCTGTTTGTAGTCATCATAGAGGGCAAAGACGAGGAGCTAAGCGAAACTATAGCTATAATTGCAGAAGCTGAAGTCAGGCTTGTAGAGCACTGACATTCGTGCCCACTCATAAACCAGAAGGCTTCACTCACTTCTTCTCTTACCATATACATATAGGAGCACCAAAATCCCCCCAATTTCTCCCATAAATGTGTCACTAAAGAGTGGGATATATGTCAGCCATGAAGTTGCAGCGATACCGAGTAGTGCAAGTCCGATTATAATGAGAATGATATCTTTCAACATTCCTATGGTTGAAATAGTGATAATTGAGCTATCTGTAAGGTAAAACATCAAGGTGGCTGGGAGTATGATAAATGTCATAGAAATAGCAATTAACATAAAAATTGAAACAAGCACAATCTCCAGTAAAAATGTAACTTGCAATATTAGGTAGATTGTTGCCCAAACAAGCCAAACTATCCCTACTTGCTTTCTCATAGAGGCGTACGTTTCACTCCATTTTTGAGTAATGATACTTATTCCAACAAAGAAGTAAAACAGTGCAGTAAAACTAATAGTAACATAATTTGTTAACAAGGAGCTACTTGTTATTGATTCAAGTATAGGACCAATAACATTGACTAGGGCAATTGAGTAGATACCATAGCTGAATGCTATGATTGCGGTTGCGAGCTGTATTAATTGTTCATTTTTCTTGTATTGTCCAATAAACCCTATTCCAATTATAATGAAACTCAAGTCAAATAGATATGATAATATTCCGATTTCGGTAAAGAGATGTACCCATAGATAAATATCAACTTGGTAGATTACCAAATTTAATATCCAATAACCAAAGTAAGCGAACCATCCTACAAGTCCAATTTTAATCAGAGTTCCAGCTAGTGTCTTAGAATCTGTTGGTTCTGTTATTACTTCAGGTATTTCATCAATTGTATTTTCAAACCTGTTATCACTCATTATCCTCATCCTCCACTCCACATGGTGTGAAAGTTGTCCTAAATTCTTGGGCCACTTGTATATAAATTGGTTGAAGGGTTGCATCTGTTTCTCTTGACCGTATGGTTGATAGTTATGTAGCAGTAACCCCTGTGCCATGACGCTCTACCAAAGTACATGCCAAAATCCAGCTTGCATGATCATAACAACGAAAAAACGATAGTGATGATATGCACCGCTGAATGTTAGTTGGACAACTTGGACATTATGTCGAAGCGGTCCCCCCATCAACGGCAGTGGGTTGTATAGGTTGTTGAAAATCCATAATGTTCCTTGCAGCATTCACATCGGCGTGAAAGCGCTCATCATGAGCGCTGAGCAAACTCATCAATAACTGAATGAATAGCGAAAACGTTTAAATATACACCTCGGAGAGTGAACATTGGAGATTACAGTGACTAGAAGGGATTACCAAATCATCAGTTCCCATTAAAGTCCTCTCTAGATTTTTCCAGAACTCCTTTTTTTTCCCATATATTTTCAACGATTCAAGATGCGGCATATTTTGCTATCTCGGAGGTGCAGCAATAATGAGGGATTACCAAATTAGATCATAGTGGACATAATGCACCTCTACGAAATATCTCATCCAGATTAGACCCGATCATAAAGATTCAGCTAAAGGGTTCTCTGGTAGCATATTGTATCGAATTTTCACTATTTACTAGGGAGAAGGATCCCCTCTGCATTGAGATTTCAAAAATAGTGGTGATAAGATGAAAACAATACATTTAGTATCCATAAGCTTTCCTGGCCGAGACCTCTGTCTTGGACCAGTCAGTATCAAGAGCTATGCATTGAAAGACAAGAACGTTTCAGAAAACTATCGAATCAATATTTCGCAATATGATCTTGGAATGCCAATTGATGACATTATTAGTGACCTATCAAGAAAGAGAGCTGATATCTATGGATTTACTGCATATGTATGGAATATCAGCGATATCCTTAGGATATCAAAGCGATTGAAAGATGTCTATCCCGATTCATTGGTTGTCCTTGGCGGTCCAGAGGCTAGTGGGATGTCTAGGACTCTTATGGAAGAAAACGCTTTCCTTGACTATGTGTTTGTAGGAGAAGGCGAAGTCCCCTTTCAATCATTTCTGGCTGGAAATGACCCAAGCAATGTTCCTGGCCTAGTCTATAGGGACCGATCCAGAGTCATTGAAAATCCAACATCACCTTTTGTTGACCTTGACACGCTCTCACTTCCGTTCGAGTGCGAGGATTACCGTGATTATTTGGATAACTCTCCAATAACTGTCAGAGCGGCGATAGAGACCTCGAGGGGATGTCCGTTCAATTGTGGTTATTGTACATGGGGTCAGCAGAGAATGAGATACTTTGATCTTGGGAAGTTACGACCTGCATTTGAATACCTGTTCCAACATCCCAATGTTCGTACAGTATACATTACTGATTCCAATCCTTTTCTGAGAAGAGAGCGAACAATTGCCCTGATTGAGATGTTGACTGAGCTTAATATTCACAAGAAACCAGTCACATTCGAATTGAGTCCAGAATACATGTCTGATGAGAAGATCTTGGGACTCCTACCTCAACTCTACAATGATGAATTTGCCCTTGGGGTCCAATCCACATCTCCCCAAGTTCTGAAGCTTATGAATAGACGATTCAATGCTGATCGATATCGACGGAACATTATACTAATGAAGGAAAAGAAACCAGATGTTAGGCTCTGGTTTAGCTTGATAATAGGACTTCCTGGCGATAATTATACTCAGTTCTGTGATTCACTTGATTTTGTTATCAATCTCAATCCTGAAGGAATATACGTTCACGAGCTATTATGCCTCCCTGGTTCTGATTTCCATGCCAATCCTGAGAAATATGGGATCGAGTTCATGAAAGAGACACCCCATAAGATTCTGAAGAACAAGACATTTCCAAAAGCGGAGTATGATCAAGCAAAAGAGCTCTCGTTCTTTGTGTATCTGATTCATCATTTTAAACACATTCGCAATACTATCTATGAGATAAGAGACAAGGACAGTAGTATGAGATTGGTTGACTATTATGTTGAATTCGCGAGATTTCTCAACGGTAAGGTCGATTATCTCTTGGGGCGAGATATCTCTGATGTCACATCATGGTTCTTCGAAGCAATAGCACAGGAATTCTTGAGTGATTCAACTAGAGTTGCCCGGGTACAAGCACTGTTTCAGATCTTCATGGACACCGGGGTGAGTGAGTAGTGGAGGAGTATCTACGACATGGCTCATTTGTTGAATCACTGGGGTCTCCAAGGGTGTTTGCTCATGATATCGATACACTTCCATGTTTCAGCGGTATCATACAACAAGTCCCAGATATACGAAAATATGATAGAGTTCTTGCAATAGCTAGAGCAGAAGATGTCGTGTATCTCAAGTCGCCTCCAGATAGAGCCTATCACCAATGGCTTTGTGAGGTTGAATTGGGCTCTAAAAACATCGTAGTCCTCAAGGGAAAAGAAGACAGTTCATTGCCCGAGAGAATCATGAACAATGGTAGTAAGAACGCTCTGGATTCATTACTCGGCAATATGCGGCATGATGCAGTCTTCAGTCCATACTATGGTGGCAGGCTCGAGAGAAAAGCCAGCGAACATCTAGGTCTCTTCATGTATTCCAGTACAGAAGTGACTGAAGAGATGGACAACAAGATTGTCTTCAAGCAAATATGCAGGGAATTAGATATTCCAGTTGTAGAAGATTCGATAATCACGACCGAAATGACTGAATCAGAGGTATGTCGTGTCGTCAATCATATGTTCAATAGAACTGGTAGAGTCATCCTTAGAGGTGAGTATGGAGCATCAGCATCAACAATACATGTTCTAAGCTACATGGATGAGGTATGTTTCCACGAAATAATCGGAAATAGCCCTCTTGGAACACGGTTTCTTGTAGAACCATTCTATGAGAAACTCTCATCACCGTCATCAGTGTGGTTCATCAAGCAGGATGGTATGATTGTACATCTCAGAACATCAAATCAGATCTTGGAGAATGGTATATCACATCTTGGAAATGAGTTTCCAGTCAGATTTGATGAGGGATTTGTGGATAGACTATCATTCAGGTTTGCGAAATATCTCGCAAATAGGGGCTTTATTGGTCCCTTTGGTCTGGATTATATTGAAACAAAAGAAGGCATATTTGCGACAGAATGCAACCCTCGGATGACAGGGGCAATCTATCCATGGGAGATTGTATACTTATTGGAACGAAAAGGTCCTGTCAGAGCAGCTCGATCTGAGAATATCAGTCTGCCAAAAGAACTCAGGAAATTCAAGGTGCTTCGAAAAGTATGGAGTGATGTCCTGTATACTGGTGATTCATCAGAGGGTGTCATCATACCATATAATGTTGGTCCGATCAAGGCAGGAAAAATCACAGTTCTTGGCACAGGGTCATCTATTAAGGAGGTGCGGGAGCTATTTGCACAAATCAAATCAAGATTGAGTTGAAGATTCCATGGTTTTTCAAATGCTTCTGCGACCATGAGCCTTTATAGTTGAATACTAACACAACTACAGTAACGGTGTCAAAAATACACTCAAAGATTCTTGGGTTGTCAACAGCTGCTAAGAATGTAGATAGAGTTGGACCTCCTTTAGACGACTGTTTGAACTATGATTGTAGGTCTTTAAAATCACTGTCCAGATAAAGGACTCTGAGGTTGTCCTGACACGCTTGCGACCTCACAGAGTCCACCCTGTGTTGTTTTCTGGGAGCACATCTCTCTGGAGTCCAAGACTGCACAGCTTACAATGATCGGTTGAGCAGAAGCAATAGCGAAAAAGTAACCACTGGAGTCTATGACAAGAGCTATGAAAACCAACGCTCAGCGCGATGTTAGAAGCCCATTTTGCCATCTCCAGCGGAGAATCATAGATGCAGTAACCTGCTAAATCGAGAATATTTCAAGCCATGACTGAGAACAACTTCTGTATCAGTCTACCCGCTATTGTAATAGATACTTATCTTCAGTTCTCTCTCCCCAAAACTTCTGAAGGCACGCTAATTCAGTAAAGCCATTCTTCTCTGAGAAATCGCGCATCTTATGATTTGACTCAGTATAAGTAAACAAGGACAACCAATAGTATCCTTGGTTTCTGTCATCTTCCTCATGGTGCTCTATTTCTGAGTATTCTCATCGATAAACTTCGAAAGGTCGCTGTATGCCTGTCTCAAGAATCTTGTATTGTTCTTGAAGTCACTGATCTGCTTTAGAATTTCCTTGACCTTCGCGGTCAGAAAGGCAGTATCTCCTCTATCTCTGCTCAGCTGTCTTTCAGATTGAAGTGTGGATAGAATCTCCTGAAATCTCGAGGCGCATGAGTAGATATAATCATCCGTTTTCAAAATGACAGAGAGAATGCTCAGAGAGATAGATCTCATGTAATAGATTCTTGGTCCTCGTTGCTCTCTTGGCAAAGAGTGGATATATCCCCTGTCAAAAGCGTTCTTCAGACATCGAGAGATCGTACTTCGTGAGAAGCCTGAGATCTCTATCAGAGTCTGTTGATCGACACTTCGTCGTGTATAGAAGATACTCAGCAATCGCTCCTTAATTGGGTCATCCCTGTAGTACCCCAGGATTTCCATTACATTCTCTTCGAACTCCTGTGTATCAAAGGGATAGGTAATCATCTCGTTCAGGGGGATTATCCCAGAGGTATCCTCCTGAAAGAATGAGTGTCTCTTCTTACCACCGATTTGTCTTCTTTGAGCCTCAACGTAATTCC
>SDOA01000155.1 GCA_004524595.1 Candidatus Thorarchaeota archaeon
CATAGAACCAGTATTATCAACAACGAATACCAGGTCCAATTGTCCAAGTTTTTCTGACATATTCTAATCTCCCAAATTTCGTATAAGGATAAGACAATAATTGGTAGTGGCTGCCCCTATACGTTTCACCTTTACCTGTCATGAGCAAAGATAAGGTTTAGCATGTTTTTCCTACAATTTATAGGTCGGTAATATGACGGAAGAATCATGCAGATCCTCAAAGAAAAATCAATCAGGGACTTCATTCTGATTCACATAATCTTCAGTGTTATAGCAGCCATTACACTGCTCTTCCCATTTGGGGGTGCAGTCAGTGCTAAAGTACTGATTCTCGTCATAATCTATAATGGGCTTGTAATTCTCGAGTTCTATGGGAAGGGGTACGAAGACTGGCAGAGTATATGGCTCTTCTCATTCATCCTTAGTCTTCTAATGGTATTTCCCGACTGGTATCTTGCAGAAACACTAGGAGCTCTGCAGTTTCCGAACGATGGCTTTCCAATGGTAGGAGGTTCAATTCCGCTCTATATGGCAGGTCTCTGGGCAATTCCATTCTTCATTATTCTATTCGTTGGGAATGAGTTTCAAAAGAGGAAGTCCCTTCAGTTGGCATATGGAATAGTTGGGATTCTCTCTGTATTGATTTTCGCTTTGGCAGAGCTGACCTTGGTCTATCTTCCTTCGTGGACAGCCACCGTAAATGGTATGACAGGAAACCTAGCGTGGTACATCATTATCCCTGAACTGTTTCTTGGACTCTCATTATTCATCTGCTACAATTTTATCAAAGACAAACGGTTTTTGATGAAGATACTGGGGGCATTCACTGTGATGATACTCTACATTGGAAATGCATCGTTCTTCTATTTCCTGATAGAAACCCTCTTGCTAGGTTCATAACATCGCTCTTTGCCATAATACTCCACAACTGGCAGAAATTACCTCTCAAGTAATATACAAAAGGGAAAATTGATTGACTATCTTGAGGTAATCAGATGGAATTGCCAGAAGGTCTTAGATTTGAAGATTACGAGCCAGTAAAGGAACGCGTGGTCGATTTCATAAAAGACTATGTCAATAGGTCTGGAGTCGATGGCGTTGTATTGGGATTAAGTGGAGGTATCGATTCGAGTCTCGTTGCCACACTTGCTTGTGAAGCTATAGGTGCTGAGAGAGTCCTAGGAATCATGCTACCAGTAGATGCAGAAAAAGATGCTAAGAACATAGAAGATGCAAAAATGTTGGCTGAAAAACTTGGTATGCGTCATGAATTATTCGAGTTAAAAAAAGCTGTCGCCGCCTATGAGTCAATAAAGTTAGAGAGAGTAGCAAAGGGAAACCTGATTTCGCGGCTACGCATGGTGACATGGTATGCAAAAGCAAACCAAGAGAATAGATTAGTTCTTGGTTCTGGGAACAAGACTGAGTTGATGATAGGTTACTTCACAAAATATGGAGATGGTGGGACAGACATTCTACCGATCGGAGACCTCTACAAGACAAATGTTTGGGACCTCTCAGAACATCTTGGAATTCCTCAAAAAATAATAAAGAAGACCCCTTCTGCGGGTCTTTGGCAGGGACAGACAGATGAGGGGGAGATTGGAGTCAGCTATCCTGAATTAGATACTATTCTATTCTTGAAACTTGAGAGGAGAATGCCTGACGAAGAGATCATAAACTGGGGAATCTCTAAATTAAAGGTTCAGAAAGTACTTAGAATGATGAATCATTCAAAACATAAGAGAGACACTTTGCCGAAATCCCTTGTGCGGTAACATATAGGAGATATTTAACGACTCATGTTTTATCATTTATTAATAATCAGAGATTTAGGAAATATTTGAGTGGTGTGTGGATTAATTAATGTCCTAAAAAACAAAATAATCCTTTCTCATAATTCTATTAGAAATAGTAAAAATAGTAGATCTAATTCATTACCTATAAATTATAGCAATAGGATGAAACTGAGTTTTATAGACGACATAATACGCATGTATTATTGCGCCATTTGGTTGATGATTTCTGGATTCTATTATATCACTCTCTGTATATTCTCCAGCACTGATTTTCCGAGGTAACCACTTTCGTTCAAGACCATGTTTATCACCAACACTTAGTATTTGGGCATTATAGGAGTCTTCGTCATTTGTAAGTGTGATTTTGTCGAGGGGAGTGGGTTTTTTCATAAATTTACCTTTTCTCTTTAGAACATAATATAGGACATCCTTCTCAAGAGTATAGGGATTTCGATCATAATTATCTGCATAGAAATCTTCAATCGATTGCAGGGTTGGATCATCATGAAGTTCACGCATCTTCATCCTCTTTTGAATACGCTCGGGAATAACACTAGGACCATCCTCTATCTCGACAGGAAAAGGCCAACCTATCTCGTCTGCAATGCTCTTCTCATACTTGAGTCCAATCCCATCAATTTCGAATTTCTCACGACATAATACACATTCCAACTTCGTGATGGTGAATCCTTCAGGATTAAGTCCTACCTCAGGACGCCCAACATAAGCAGGTTCTTCCTCTAAAGCATATAATGAACCGCCACAGGTTAGGCAATACAATTCAAAGAGAATTGGTCGCTTTTTTGGAATTCTATTTATATCATTCATGACGGGATTCTCAAGATATGGTTCTATTATGTTGTCCTTCTGAATCTTTCGAAGTAGAGTAGAATTCTATTACAATAAACACATAGTTCATAGATGTTGATTTATTCTACTAGAATAAAACAACTGAGAAATGAAAAAAGGAGCTGGAAATTATTAGCGTTCCAGCTCTTAGAAATATCTGACCTCAGGATAATTCAAACGTGTACATACTCCAATAATCCAAGATAATTGCGGTACAATCTGTTAATTCCTCGACATCATCACCATAAGCGGCGAACCATGAATATTGAGCATCTTCTTCAAAGTGAATGGGAATAAAGAATGCAGGCTCTAAACGATCCAAAGCTTCAACAACCTCATAGTTAGCCATTGTCTGACAACCTGGACCAAGTGGGAAGAATGCAAGGTCGATTTGTCCCCGTATTTGATAGTACTCGAAGATGTTCTTTGAGTCACCAGCATGGAAGATTGTGAAGCCATCAATATCGATGATGAAGCTTGTCCAATTGGCTTCAATAGGATGACTAGCAGGATAACCGTATTCTGAAAATGTATACATATAGAACGCAGTGATATTGATGTCACCTACAAGAACACTGTCCCCTGGAACGACGGAAATAGCTCCATAAAGACTGACTGCATCAGTCATGTTTGCTGGGATGATGAAGACAGTATCTTCGGTCTTAATAATATCAAGGGAGTCGACATCATAGTGGTCTCCATGAGGATGTGTTACACATACGATATCTGCAGGATAGTCTGTAAAACTATCATTAAGTAGGATTGGATCTATGTAGATTCGGGTTTCATTGGTCTCAATCATGACGCCAGCGTTTGTGAGAAGTGTAACATTTAAGGTTGAAGGAATTGAATCTTCATGATTGTCGTCGGGTGTATTCTGGGGAGGATTATTCACTAATTGAATAGCCATAACTGCTGTTGCAGCAACTCCAATTAAGAGAATGAGCACTCCTGCGATTATTCGATAATTGTTCTGGAATGACATAGCTACAAGGCAGATAGGTGAACCTGAATTAAAGGATATGTTCAACGCATGTATTTGACCTAATTGGCAAATGGATATGATAAATCATGAATTAGGAGGACCATTGTTAATACGCTCTCTTAATTCATCAATCTCAGCTCTGAGACCATGAATGTCTTCAAGCCACCATGTTATTCCTCCCTTAATCCATGGTTTAAGCTTCTCTTCATCTGCGTTTGTATCAGTTCCGGTCGTTTCACCACAGATAATGACATCATAATTTTCAAGAGTTCCTCGTTCTGAATGCACAATTTCAAGGACATGCTCAAGATCCTTAGGAGTCACAGGTTCTGGCCATCTTGAATGGACAGGGGCAACACCATCATAATGGGCTGCTCGTCTGAAGGGTGCTTTGTTAGGAACACCACCACCGACCCATATAGGAATACGAGGACTCTGTCTTGGTTTTGGTAGGAAGGTCATCTCCTCAAGTTGATAATGGACACCATGATACGAAAATGGTTCTCCAGTCCATAAACCTGTTATGATGTCTAAGCTCTCATCTAGTTTTTGAGCGCGTATCTTTGTATCACTCTCTTCACCAAAGTAATCGAACTCAACATCAGGGGGTGCTCCGATACCTACTCCAAGTATCAATCGTCCTTTTGAGAGATGGTCTAATGAAAGGGCTTCACGTGCAACCTTCCAAGGTCTCCTACGAGGTAGAGGTGTGATGAGCGGGCCAAGGCGTATTTTTGAGGTGTTGCATGCTATTGCGGTCAGTGCAATCCATGGATCAACAAAGGGAAGAACCATGTCTTCTTTCTTGAAGACAAGTAGATGGTCCCAGAGAAAAAATCCATCCCACCCACTTTTTTCTGCCTCAATTGCAAGTTCCACTATTGTATCAATATCACCAAACCAACCAAAATTAGGGAGATTTATTCCATACTTCATACAAATACACCGGAAACAGCTCCCACATGATCTTGGATAAAGATACTTTTCTCGGAGATGTCGAGAGAACATATAACAACGAATTTTCAAAAAATGCAAAAAGTTGTTTCGTCTTGAAAATTCAACTGATTCTTAAAAATCCTCAAGCTTATGAATAAGCATTGTATGTCAAATGATAGGTCTGAATCATGGATGCACATGAGTGGTACGAGAAAGGAAAGAACGCAATGATGGAAGGAAGGATCGAACAGGCAATTGAAGCCTTTGACCAGGCAACCAGTATTGATCCTTCATCCTTTGATGCTTGGTGGTCTCTTGCCAGTGCATGTAATCTATTAGGTTCCCAGATTGAGGGAGAAGGAGATTATTCAAGAGCCAACTTGTACAAGATTAAGGCAGCATTCTCGTTTGACAGAGCAACACGAGCGGATCCTTCTAATCCAAGAGTGGTAAAAGCGAAAGCTTATGCAACCACAATTCGTGAGGCACAGAAGAGAAAGAAGGAACAGAATCTAATTCAATAGAACATGATCCCACACATTATAAGATACCTAGTATTCAGGTGTGTTGTTCTTCAGAAGAATGGTCTTCCTGCACCATCAGTATCGAATTGAACATCATCTACGGTCAAGCCTTTTGATTCAATACAAGCACGACAGATGAAAGTATAATCGTTTGTCATATTATGGCAGTAAGTGCAAATTGGTGCTCCACACTCTTCACACTCAAAACACTCGTTGTCGTCTGCTTGATAACCACAGCCCTTGCATGTACCTCCAGATGCTTCATGGAGTTCGCTCAACCGTTTAATGATTTTATCAGAAGCATCTTCTCTCTCATCTTTCATGATAATTCCCAGCTTGTACATTGATATTATTATATTCATGAATACATATACCAAATCAGTAAAAGATTCTTTCGAATTCCATCTCGATTTTATTTCAAGTCAAGTAGTTCGACTTCGAATATTAATGTCGAGTTTGGGGGTATCAATCCATTACCTACATCCCTCGGACCATATGCTAACTCAGGAGGAATAGTTAATTTTCTTTTTCCACCAATTCTCATCGTCATCACACCTTCATCCCAACCTTGAATCACTTGACCTACACCAATCTGAAATTCAAAAGGCTCGCCACGGTCGACTGAACTGTCAAATTTCCTTCCATTAGTCAACCAGCCAGTGTAATGGACAACAGCAGTCTGTCCCATTCTGGGGGATTGTCCTGTACCAATGTGGATATCTTCAATCTGTAAATCTGTCATAAATTGTGTGAAGTAGTAGTTCTATTAATCTCTTCGCTAACAGAAGACTTGAAGTATCACTAAGAGATTCAACTTTTGTCGAAACTATAAGTTTAGATTCAAGGAGTATTCAAAATATGTGAGGTTTGTCCACTATGATGAACAAGTTACAAGACTTAATGGAGAAAGAAATACCTATTGAGGTCATTATCGATACAGGCGATGAAGATGGACATTACAACTCTATCAGGGGGACTATCAAAAATGTTGGTCGGGATTATGTCGAAATCAGCAGAGGACCCTATCAAGATGAAAAATCACGGTACAATGTGGATGAAGTACGGACAATTGTACCAATGAGTAGAATTGCAGAGATCAATTGTTACCTGAAGAAATAGGAACTTCAATGAAGGAATGCTCTAAGACCAGACCAAACTAGAGCTATACCAGATTCATCAGCAGCAGTGATAGACTCATTGTCTCTAATTGAACCGCCAGGTGCAATTATTGCAGTTATCCCAAGTTCAACAGCCGCATCAATAGAGTCTCTATAGGGAAAGAATGCGTCAGATGCCATGACTGCACCTTTCGTGCGTTCCTTTGCCCGACTTAAAGCAAGTTCAACTGCACCAATCCGGGAAGTCTGCCCCATACCAATCCCTAGGGTTCGAGTGCCCTTGCTTATTACAGCAGCATTAGATTTCACATACTTGACAACTTTCCATGCAAATAGGAGGTCCTTCAGTTCATATGAAGTGGGCGTTCTCTTTGAAACCACTGTGATATCCCCCTCACTGATGACACGAGAATCCGTTGTCTGAACCAAAATGCCGTTTGGAATAGATCGAAATGAAAGTCGTGGAATCTCAAAATGGTTTATTGTACAGAGAATTAGTTTCGACTTCTTTTTGAGTGTTGTAAGAGCTTCTGATTCGTAGCTTGGGGCTATGATCGCATCCACAAACATTGCATTGAGTTTGATTGCAAGTTCTGTAGTAATGGGACGATTAAAGCCCATGACAGATCCAAATGCCGAGAGGGTATCGGTTTCAAATGCGTGATCAAACGCGGTTTCAATATCAATAGCTGATGCAAATCCACAGGGACTTGAATGTTTGATTATACCACAGGATGGCATTTCATGTTCAGATAGAATCCCAAGTGCTGCATAGAAATCAACGAGATTATTGTACGATATATCCTTTCCATGAATTTGTTTGTAGAAAGGAGTCTTGCTTGACTCAAGATAATACTTGGCTTCTTGATGCCAGTTCTCGCCATAACGCAGATCTTGCGGATTATCAAATGCAAGTACAAAACTTGTAGGCATTTTTTCACTCTTTGAAAAGTATTGGCTTATTGCCGCATCATATTTAGCTGTATACAGAAATACCTTCTTTGCAAGTTCTTTTCGTAGCTCTAGAGGGACTTCATCATTCAGTATGGCGGCACTTACTTGATCATAATCTTGCGGAGATGAAACAACAATAACTTCTGGATAATTTTTGGCTGCAGCCCGAAGAAGAGTAACTCCACCGATGTCTATGTTCTCTAGAGCATCTTTCTCTGAGTGAGTCTTTGAAATGACCTCTTCGAATGGGTAGAGATTTACAACAACAAGTCCGACAGGTGGTATATCCAAATTCCTCATCTCTTCGTGTTGATCCTTCAAGCCAAGGATTCCACCTAGCAGTATAGGATGGAGTGTTTTTACTCTTCCATTAAGAATTTCAGGGAATTTCGTAAAATTAGAAACGGTTCTAACAGGTATATCTGATGACATAAGAAGACCCGCAGTCTTACCAGTGCTAATAAAATCATAGCGAGAAGAGATGCTCTTACAGAATTCAACTATCCCAATCTTATCATAGACGCTGATCAGTCCAAGTCTTCTCATCATTTTGCACACCATCATTATGGCAAAATCATAATTAATCTACTCTTTCGCTTAGTCGTTCTTCCGCTCGTGCTGTTCTACATAAAAATTGATTGATAAAATTCCGAATTTGATTGACACATTGAGCTTATATTGACATTTGTTCATAGTCCAACCTTCCATTCGATTTACTATGTGGTTGAAATTATGTCTAAAAGTAAAAAAACAAAGACAAGTCCAAAGAAGCCAATCGCGCTCATAGCTATGATTGTTATTCTTATTGGTACGAATCTTGCAACGATCTACTACTTTACTCTCTATCGACCATCAATTCCAGCTGAAGATGTACCACTAAATATTAGCGATGTCATGGATAATCCAGTGACATACATTGGAAAGACCTTTACAATTACTGGGTATTATGTCATCTCAGCAGGATATCCA
>SDOA01000048.1 GCA_004524595.1 Candidatus Thorarchaeota archaeon
AAAAAATACGAGAACTCTGAACCTCCGAAAGAAACACTCCCTTCGTCCGATGATGCGTGGAAATAAAATTTCTAAAACTAAGAGAACTTGACTCGCTTTTCATTAGACGTTCTAGGACTCTTGTGACGAATCTTGAATAAAAGGAGAAAGTTATCAGACAGATGAATTAAGTTAGATTATACATCAATCCTAGTTTCTCGTAATTTATGTAGATATCCTTATACTCAAATTGAAAAATTCGAACTTGGAGCAAACACTGAATGGTTGAAACACTCTCACTTGAGCGAAGAAAAAGACGAGAGTCTTTGGCGGGTCTATTTCGAATTGACATAACTGATGCATTTGATATGGAGCTTGTTGAGGATATCCAAGCAGCTGCACCAGAGGTTCAGATATTACAGATCAATGTCGTGGAAACTATTAATCTCGATATCTCGCCTCTAACTGAACTGAAGAATTTAATAACATTGAAACTATTTGAGGGATCTGAACTCGAAAGCATCAGTCTCCGGGGAATAGAAGAGCTCGATGCACTCGTTGCTCTTGAGATCAATATAAATCCAGAAATGAGTATAGAAGAGATTGACCTCACACCCCTAGCAAACCATCCAGAACTCAGAGTGGTTACAATAGCATGTCTAACTCGAAATCTAAAGGGACTCGAGGTGCTCAGAACAATTCCCAATCTCGAATCAATGGGATTCTATTCTCTAGACATGTCAGAACTGGATCTTTCTGATCTCTCAGGCTGTCAAAATCTGGAGAGTATGTATTTTGGTGAACTAGGTCAAGAGAACCCGATAAAACCATTCTCACTTAAACTTCCTCGCAAAGTTCCATTGAAGATTGTAGAAGTTTCGGATTTCTTCAGTGAGGATATGGAATTTCAGGTTGACTTCGAATTTCTTAGAGATATTGAATCAATGGATAGCTTGAGTCTGAGGAATTGTAATTTGACCTCATTCGATTTCACTAGGCTTTCCTCCCTCAAGAGAATAGGAAGAATCGACCTCTCAGAAAATAGAATAACCCATCTTGATATCACACCTATCCTAGATATTGCAACTTTTACTGAAAATGCTCTGGGAGAGCCCACGTTCATAATTGACTCTGATGTGATAATTCAAATTGAGAAGAAAAGACAGGATGATATTCCAACGATACTCTCAAAGAAAGATAAAATTGTGGAAGAGCACAAAGGTAGTTATGCAATAGATTATGAGTTCGGTCATCAATGGTTGCGAAAAATACTTGATACACATTCCGTAGAATGGATCTAAAATATGGACCTCTTTTGGATAGAAATATTAGACTAGTTCATGCCCGAATAACTTGAGGTAGACATATGGTCAAATGTACGAATTGTGGGAAACTAGCATGCTATTCTGGGGACCTTGATAATCTTCCAACAGATGAATTTTGTCCGATGCAGACTCACGAGACTGTACTTGCGGAAGCAAGGAATCTGTACGAAGAGCCTAAGAACAGGAGAGTTTCTCAGGAGTCAGCAAGAGTTGAAGCAACTGGATATTGTGAGTGGACACGCGTCCAAGAAACTATGGAATTTGCTGAAAGAATGGGAATCAAGAAACTGGGAATTGCTTATTGCGTTGGATTGAGACGTGAGGCAAGAACTCTCGCAGATATTTACACACAGAATGGATTCGATGTTGCATCGGTCTGTTGTAAGACAGGTAGTATCCCTAAGGAGGAGATAGGTCTTAGAGATGATGAGAAGATACGACCTGGCATCTATGAATGCGTCTGCAATCCAATAGGGCAAGCAATGATTCTGAATGCCGAGGAAACGGGACTTAATGTGATTGTCGGTCTCTGCGTGGGACATGACTCACTTTTCATCAAACATTCAAAAGCTCTCGTAACATGCTTAGTCGCGAAAGATAGAGTACTTGCTCATAATCCAATTGGAGCTGTCTACACATCACAGTCCTACTATAATAAAAAACTCTATGATAGAAAAAAACAGAGTACATGAAGTCTGAACTAATCAATGATCTTCTCCATTAATCCAGCCTCTACAGTAATTCCAGGTCCAAATGCTGCGGCGAAAACATTTCCCTTCTTAGCTGGATGGTCTAGAATATCAGCTAGCACGAACATAATTGTTGTCGAACTCATATTACCATACTCTTCCATGATCCGATAAGAAGAGTCTAAATCCTCTTTGGTAATGTCCAAAGCCTCTTGACAACGCTCAAGAATTGCACGACCACCTGGATGGATTGCCCAGATGTCAATGTCTTCTTGTTTGATTTCAGAATGTTCGAATAAGTTGTCCATGAGCGGTTTGATATTCTCTTTAACGATTTGAGGGACATAGACAGAGAGCTTCATCAAAAAACCTTGATCTCCAATTCTCCAAGCCATATCGTTTTCTGTATCTGCTGCAAAACTTGTCGCAAACTTGTCTAGTATGAATTTGTTACCTCTGACATCATTATAATGAGATGAGATGAGAGCCGCAGAAATTCCGTCTGCAAAGATTGCATTCGAAACCTGTACATCCAACTCCTCTCGTTGTTGTATGTGCACTGAACAGAGTTCCACGTTAATGACGAGAACTCTGGCATCTGAGTCTGCGAAACAAATATCTCTAGCCATCTTCAATGCAGGAAAAGCACCTTGACATCCCATGAATCCAATGTTTGTTCGATGAATAGTTGGACTAAGTCCAAGGTCCCGTACGAGATAGAAATCTAAACCAGGTGCTACAAAACCTGTACAACTTACAGTAATTAAATGAGTAACTTTGCTTCTCTCAAATTCAGGAGTGTCATCGAGGAGTTGCTTTGTAGCTTTAAGTGTAAGCTGTTTTGCCTCTTTAATGTATAAATCATTCCTGACAGCTGTAGATGGTTCAGGTTGTAAAGTGGGTGTCTTTGGATAGAATGTATACTCCGAAGGATCCTTATCATAATCATCAATGACAGTATGTCGCTTTCGTATATGAGTACCTTTGTAGAGCTTTGTTAGAAATGTTCGTTTCTTCTCACTATCACCAGCAAGTTTAAGGAGAAAATCCAAAGCAAAATCTTGCGTGTAAAATTTCTCAGGATTTAATGTTACTATTTTATGAAGATAGACTTTCTGGCTACTTGTCATAGACACACCCACGATTGTGATTTTCATAACACAATGATTGCTTGGTAACTTCAGCCAGTTTCCAACTTACTATAAGCATATCGACTGAGCAATTACTCAAAGATTTTTAGAATTGGATACGAAACACTGGTTGTGAGTTAACAATAATTTATTAATTTTGCCAAATCGAAGGATTATTAATTAAAGTTACATACTGTAACAAGGTGATTATTATGAAAACAATAGGTTACTTTGAAGGAACAGATTCTTCCCTCTTATCAAAAATTGTTGCAGAAGGATTCTGCACAGTTCCATTGGCAAATGAGTGGGATGGTCATGGGAAAATTGCCTCACACATTGAACCAGGTGAAATCCATCTTATTATTAGCCATTTGCACAAACTGCTCCCCCCAAGAGGAAAGCAAAAAGATACAAAGGAAGTACCAGTGACAGTTTCAATCGATGCATATAGAGGTTCTAGGCCTATTGATTTGCTATATCCAGCAAAGACATACAACATACCAGTACTCGTCGTTGTACCAAAAGAATATTACGAAAAAGCGAAAGATCTTCTCGAAGATGCAAATGAATTTGTAACACTTATTGATCCTGATGAGTTAGAAGAGAAAGTTCGGGCAATCTTGAAATTCTAAATAACTAGAATTACCAATCCTCAGAATCCTCTATAATTAGTGCGTTACACTCGAGTACCGGAAAAGTTTGAGACTGACAGAGGATATCGCACCCACATATATTGTGAATCTGTCATTAAAAGATAAGAATTCACTTCTCAAGATGAAGCATTCTGTAGAAAACTCAGAGATTATTAGTAGGTATTAATTAAAGACAGACTATATGCAAGCTTCACTTGGACCATACATCATTGGCATTCTAAGTGCACTTGCAGCGACAGCCCTTTTTGGAGTAACAAATGTTATCTACCGGAAAATAGACAATGAGATTAGTGTTCTCGATATTGCCATTACGAGAATTTGGATAAGCTTACCACTATCATTTCTTTTTACTGTAACAGCAGTAGGTTCTGTCAGTTTCACTGTTCCCGCAGAATCAATGTTTCCTCTAGCTATCTCAATGATCATTGGTATAATGATTGGCGATACAATGTATTTCCTCAGTCAAGAACGGATAGGAGTAGCTCGAGCATTTCCAATCACAATGAGTTATCCTTTTGTGGTATATCTAATGGCAGCCATCTTCCTTGAAGAGCCAGTATTGCTACAGAGGATAATTGGTACAGTTGCAGTTGTTTTGGGAGTGATGGTAATCGCACGAGCCAAACAATCTGAGGAATCAAAGGAAATTGAGAGATGGAATATCAGAGATAGAAGAATTGGATTTGCACTTGCATTCCTTACGATACTCGCTTGGGCAGCAAGTGATGTGATATTCCAATTCGGGTTAATCTCCGTAGAGGCTGCCGATGCAAACTTTTTCCGAATCTTAGTAGCTTCGGTTATTTTCATCCCAGTGTTTATGGTCTCATTACGTGGAGGTCGAAGATTGCCAACCCGACGGATATCAGTCATTGCAATCGTAACAGGTCTTTTTGGAATGGGCTTCAGTCTAATTGCGTATAGTTATGCTGTCAAATTAGTTGGAGCTACAGTTACTTCAATTCTAATTGCTTCAGCACCAATGATAACGGCTCCACTCTCTGCTGTCTATTTAAATGAGGATGTAAACAAATACGTAGCCTTTGGCACATTACTTACGATAATTGGTATCTTACTTGTGATTATTATTAAATGAAAACGAGGTCTAGAAAGTCCATATTTAAGGATTAAATCTAAAAAAAGCGATTTACAGAATGGCATTAATGATTGAAAGAACTGAAAGTATTTTTTTTTTAATATTAAATTTTAAAATGGAGTTTAATACAAAGTCAGGAACATGAAGCTCTAATAAGCGAGCTTCATTTCCAAGAGCTTTAAGCACGTAGCATACCTGGACTTGGGGGACCAAATCGAATTCTCGCCATCTGAGTTTTTTTGTCTTTTTCATTAGCAAGACGTTTCTTCTCGCGCTCATATTCATTAAAACAAGTAGACTCCAGTTGAAATTTTGTCTGGCTAAAGATGATGGAATCTCTGTTAACCGATTGGATTATTTCTGCAGGAGCAATCAAATCACAATCAGGTTGTGCGTGTATCTTTTCCAAGATTTCTTCGAAGAAACCTCCGCCAATAAGGAACCACATTGTACTCTCGTTATCAAACCAGAGATCTATAATATTCCCAATCTTATAACCATCAGAGTCCTCAATTTTTACTTTATCAATTTTGGAGAATTTAATATCACTTTCAGTTAGGACACCCTTATCAACTGTCTTGAGTAATGAAGATTTGTTGACCTTTAGATAGATCTTGTCGGAGATACTTTCAATGTCATCAATTGAGCATACCGGGTCAATATCAGGTCGGATTCGTAATGATTCCAGCAGTTCTTCAATAATACCACCGCCCAAGACGAAGTACTTCAATTCAATATTGTTGTTTGACATATCAAATATTGCATCAATGATTTCTCCAACTTTTTCTCCGTCAGAGTCAATGACGTCTTTTTTTCTTATTTCGCTATATTTCATGTTGCAACATTGAATCATAATAATCCCTTCTCGTTCTTCACAATAGTGAACTAATAAACGTTCTTATTAAAGAAATTTCCCATATTAGCAACTATGGATATTAAAAAAAGAGGAAAGGAGCCCGTAGGAGGGGCTCATCGAATGCTGCAATTGACTAGTACACTTCTCGAGGGCTTTCACGGAGACGATCAGGTAACTGACCACCTTCTCCCAAGACCTCAAGGTCATGATCACGGCCATATCGGCCACCATCATTACATAAGAATCCGGATTTTGTAATACCACGTGCTTGTCGTTCTGCAGCACGTCGTGCAATCATGCTCATCCCAACAGGAACAGTCATGATGAGTTTCTTGTGACTTTCATCAATAGCAAGAAGTATGCTATCATCTGATGAGTCACGTGTCGTCTCAGAAAATTGAGATGTGGTTTGATTAAACTCGAGGTAAACTGGCATTCGGAATCTAGTCCTCCAACTGGCTAGTTTGTTTATTTACTCAGCCTCGTGCATATTAATGAATCTCATGCGAGTTCAGAGGCCTCAAAGTAGGTGTGCAGTGCCACAATGAGCACATACAACTGCATCAGCAAACTCACCAGGCAGGGGTAAGGGGGCATCACAATTCTGACAGCGCAATTCCTTGAGATCTGAACGTTGCTCTTGGGTCAGCTTCATTCTAAATACTTGTTCAGCAACATCTTGAATTGTCTTTCCTACTCTGTGTGCAGCTCTGGCAACGGCACTTCGCTCAGGATTAGATAGAGATCGAAGACCTACAGATTGGAAAAGACCATCAATTGCTTTACCAATCTTCCCAAAGAAAGAACCTGCTTTGTAAGCAATGACATCTTGAACCTGAAGTTCCAATAAATCAACCTCTGGGCGTCCCGGAATCTGGTAGCCCCGTTTCCAGTCTACTCGTTGTGGTCGTTTCTGTGACAAAATAGTGCTGCAACTTGGACATGTCAATTGGTATTCACTCTTACTGAACCATCCTTTCTTTACCTTCTTTTCACCCACATCATACCAGCATCTTAGATGAGCTATCTTATTGCAATTAGGACAAGGAAACAAAAAGTACTTGTTAGGTTTTGCTTTAACAGAGCTCCCTGTATGGACCTCCATATATGCCAAATCATTTTCTGAATAATTGAGCAAATACTTACCACAAATAAAGCAAGTTCTACCGTCTAACTTTCGCATCTTCTCAGGTGTAATTCTCAATCTATACAGCCTCAAAGGAGTCAATGACATGAGGCTTAAAGAATCTTCCAGATAATACAATTTTCCATTTTAAGACGATAGAAGATTGACGAAATGAGTTATCAGTCATGCCGAAATGGCTTTAGCATCGTTTGATTTGAAATCTAAAAAGCTTCAAGACATAAAGGAGGTCTATGCAATTACTGAGCTGGGTCAAATAATCTTTCTAAATAATCCCAATGCTTCAAAAAAGACAATGACAGGAGGTAAAGCATCAAATCTTACAATTTTGGCAAATGCAGGTTTCAACATACCAAAGGGATTCATAATCACTACTGATGCGTATGCGAGCTTTGTTAAGGAGAACGAACTCGAATATATTGCATCTCAATATTTGAAGGGAATTCGTCATGATGATGCGCTTGAAATGAAACGTGCTTCTGAAACACTTAGGAAAAAAATACAGGAATCAGTATTGCCAGAAACCTTAGTTAATGAGATTAAATTTGCTTATTCTGAAATTAGTGGAGGTCCCGTAGCAGTAAGGTCTTCAGCTACAGCTGAAGATTTGCCAGATGCATCGTTTGCAGGTCAATATGACACTTCTCTTAATATTGAAGGTGCTGAAGATGTCATTGAACACGTCAAACATTGTTTTGGTTCAATATGGACTACGAGAGCCATTTCATATCGAGAAGAAAACCATATTCCTCATGAAAATGTGCTGGTTGCAGTCATTGTTCAATCAATGATAGATGCGAAAAGTGCCGGGGTAATGTTTACGAAGAATCCTATATCAAATGCAGATAATGAGATTATGATAGAATCCAATTTTGGTCTTGGAGAATCAGTTGTATCAGGCTATGCGATACCAGACAGATATATTGTACAATATCAAAAAGATGGAAAGACTCCCTCTAGCCTAATTAGTAGAGAAATAGGCACCAAAAATACAATCGTTGTGAGTAACGACAAAGGTTGCGGGGTCATGCAATTAAAAAATGAGTCTAATCGAAGTCAGCTCTCATCACTTGATGATGACGAAATTATCAGGTTAGCTGACCTTGGGAAATCAATTGAAGATTTTTTCAAAGGACCTCAAGATATTGAATGGGCAATAGATAAGCAAGGGCAAATTCATCTTTTGCAATCAAGACCAATTACGATTGACAGGAAAAAAAGGGGACAGGCAAAAGATGATGTCTTTTGGACCAGAGGATACTCAGATGACTATTGGAATGATCCTGTTTCTCCACTATTTTTTAGTCTTCTAGGAGATCAAATCACCTATATTGTGAATATTGAAGCAAATGCGGTCATGGGATACAAGAATATGCCTGAGGAACTTCTCAAACTCTACAAAGGACATGCATATTTCAACCTCGATGTTCTAAAAACGAAAGTCATCAATGAGATGCCTCCTTTCATAAGATCCGATGATGTCATGAATTACTTCCCTGATGGCTCTGGACCATATGGAAAAGATACCATGAGAAACCTTCCCTTCGCCATTAAGAATCGAATAATAGCGGAGATAAGGGTCATGCTCCTCGACGGTGATGGGAGTATGACCAAGACAAATGATGTTTATGAAAGGTGGTCAAAAGAGGAATTCGATCCCGCATGTAAAGCATTTGATACAGCCTTCGAAAAATTCCGTAACAGTGGGTCTGCTCTTGAATTAATGGAGATAGCAGATGACCTTGATAAAGTCATGATGAAACATTTCAGATTGGTCCGTTATGGATTACCAGTCCATACTCTAGGAATGAACTTAATCACCAATTATCTTCTAAAGAGATGGTTAGGTGAAAAAGCAGCCATAATCTTGTATCCTATTCTCTTATCAGGAGTCGAACATAAAACCAGTGAAACAAATAAACGAATCGAAGCTCTTGCTTCAATTATCCGCAAAGATGAGGAGCTATGTAAGTTCCTCCTCAATACTCCGTCTCGAGAAATTCTTAGTAGTCTTGATTCATTCAGCTCATCACTATCAAAGGAGTTTCTTGAAAGCTTCAATGAATTCATAGATGAATTCGGAGACCGTGGATTCACAAGAGAACCATATTATCCGCGTTGGAGCGACTCTCCTGAACTTGTATTTGATGTCCTGAAATCACTAGTATCTGAGGAGGCTAGAGACCTAAAGGAAGCAGAGGGAACCTTGGCTCAAAGAAGAGTAAAAGCGGAAAAATTCGTCGAGAAGATAATTCGTGCGCAGAGGTATGGACCACTTAAAAAAGTGTTATTCTCAACAATACTTGGTATGGCTAGGACTTATACAGGATTCCGCGAGAATCAGAGATTTAATCTTGATCGATGGATTACAAGAGAACGGATAGCGTACCTTGAGATTGGTAACCGCCTTGTAAATGAAGGATATCTCAATGAACCTATACACATCTTTTTCCTTTATCGTAATGAAGTGAAACAAATACTCAGAAACCCATTAACTGTTGACAAAGAAGAAATCAAAATGCGAGTGCAGGATAGATTTGAAGAATTCCTGAAATATGAAAATACAACTCCTCCAAAATTCCTCCAAGGAGAGAGAGAATTTGATGATCCATTGCCAAAATCTGCTGAAGGATTCAAGGGAATCCCTGCAAGCCAAGGTCTCTTAACTGGATATGTTCGTGTACTGAATAGTGTCGAGAATGTTCCTCAAGTTAAAGCTGGTGAGATACTAGTGGTACCACGAACCGACCCAGGATGGACTCCAGTCTTTTCTAAGATAGGCGGTCTCATCACAGAGACAGGTGGAATTCTCTCGCATGGTGCAGTTGTTTCACGCGAATTCGGAATCCCCGCTGTCACAAATATACGAAATGCATGTCAAATCTTCAAGACAGGACAGAAAGTGACCATAGATGGCAATGAGGGGGTCGTAATACTTCATGATTTGGAGAGAGAATAGATGGAACCATTGACACACAGACCATCATCAGTTGATGTAGAGTGGAATGAGAGTTATTATTTCATCTTCTACGACAAAAGGACTAAGATTGGTGGTATGAGCCGACTTGGATTCAAGCCAAATAAGAAAGACGGAATGACATTCTTTTTCCTGTTTCTACCGGATGGATCAGTTGGAGCATATCATGCAACGGATGATGCTAGTAACTACCCTGATGTGTTGCGAGTGGAGAGTGTTCAATATTCCTGCCTTGAAGATGGGAGATGGAAATACACCTTTGAAGGTCCAATGCTTATTTTCGATAATCCAGAGAATTTCGCCAAGGTGCAGGAAACACCTGAAGTCATCACCGATTTAGTTGGTGGAAAAATAAACTTACAATATAGTGCAATTCATGAAACCTATGAATATAGTGAACATATGACCAAAGAATCTCTCGAGATTGGTAAGAAAACAGGAGATATGCATTGGGAACAAATAGGAAAAGTAAGTGGATCAATACAGATTGGAGACGAAATTTACAATATCGATGCATGTATTGGACAGAGAGACCATACTCATGGAATAAGAGACTGGACTGGTATTGGTAACTGGTTTTATTTTGTCATTTGGTTTGATGAGAATCTAGCACTCAATCCTGCAGCAGTTGTCATGGATGATGGCCGAATAGGGTCTGGAGGTTTCATCTATAAAGATGGAGGGAACATCCCAATTGAATCAATACGAATTTTAGAACACTCGTATAGAGAGTGTGGTGTTTTCCCAACATCTACAGAACTTGAGATCACGGATAAGCAAGGAGAAAAGTACATTCTCAAAGCAAACCCGGGATCAATAATACCTGTACCATTCAGGGGAAATGAGGGGGAACTCTCCTTTCTAATTCAATCATTTGGGACATTTCAATTAAATGAAAGAGAGGGCGGATATGGCTCATATGAGGTGCTAAGAAAAAGCAGGAATCAATAAATGTATGACAATCTAATATATTAGAAGAATATGAATTGATTGCTAGGCGGTCAGGAAGATGTTTGAATATGTCCAAGAACGAGAACATACAACCAGACTCGAACCTAGAACTATGGTCTATGTAATTACACTTGGCGAAATGGATAAAGATAATCCAGAGAAACTTTCAGATAGAGGAAAGAATCAGGTTCAAGAACTCGCGAATTCTCGACTTGTAACAGGTGTGAGTAGAATCTATAGCTCACCAGCAAGTGTGGCTGTTGAAACTTCAAATATTCTAAAGAAAGAGTTCTACTGCAACGTAGAGAAAAAGGAGTGTCTTATTGAACTCGAATTGGGAATCCCATGGACTGATGAAGATAAGCTGAGAGAGACTCTTCAGCGACTCTGGGAAGATGAAGACTTCAAGCCAAACAATGGAGAATCAATGTCAGAAGCACGTTCGAGAATTAGAGATTGTCTAAATGAGATTGGTCTTCGACATCAAGGAGATAGTGTTGCAATCGTTACTCATCCATTGACATCTAATCTCCTTCATTCTCTTGTAACTGGTGTTCCTTCTGAAATTCATGATTGGTTAATGAGTGGTTTTGCCTCTTGTGCATCATATGAGCATACAAAAGCTGGATGGATTCTAGTTATGCCTCCTGATAATAGCTTTCTCACTGATCCCTCGACAATAGCAGATATTCTCCCAGATAATCTGGTTGACTAAAAAAAAGAGAACGGAAGAGGTCTAGACAATTCTTCAGACCTCATCCGTTATAATGTTCCATTAGCGTCTACGATACATTACACAAACTATCACAACAAGAGCGACAACGCCACCAACAATGAGATAGAGCGTTGCTGGATTGCCTTCTCCGTTTGTGGAAGGTGTGGTAGTTGTAGTTGTACTGGCACCACTCTGAAGCGAGCTAGTATATGCAACAAAGACAGGATCGCAGATGATATCATGACCACCCCAGTTTGAATAACCTGCAGTCATGAAGAGCATTGATACATCTACATTCCAGTTAGTTACTGAATTCCCTGATGCTGACTCATACATGATACTGAAGGCTCCAATAGGAGCTGTAGAAGACCCTGAGTAGTGGGTTTCTGTGTAGCTGTCCCCGCCCCAAATATAGGGTAGTTCTCCCATTGAAACCTCAGCATAGGGTGTGTCTTCGTCACCGAATCGATAGTATGAAGCATCGAGACTTGCAGAATTGCTATCTGTCACAGGTCGTTCATCAGCATAATATCTTGTGGCAGTTCCAGATGTTAAAACTCCGAAGAAGTTCACTGCAAGGCTACGACCATTTAACACGCTATTGTCGAAATCGGTGAGCGTCCAATCGCCAATGACTTGGTCGACTTTGAACGAAACAGCATGGTTCCATGTCTGAGAATCTTCTGGGTCAAACTCAACCATGTCCACGTTGAAGGTAATATCAAACGCCATCTCTTCGATTGTTGCATCAGTTATCCAATAATCGAAGTTGGTTGAATTCAGACCAATAACTCCCTGATAGGATTGTCTAAAATCCCAAGCTCCTCGTAATGCAGAGGAATGTTCAACTTGAAGTGGATAGATGGTCACATCGACATTAGATACGGTCACTCCAAATCGAACCTCTGTATCAGGATCTACAATCACATCACCAGATGAGTTAGTTGCTCCAAATGGTCTGCGAAGTTCAACACTCTCGACATCATCTATCAGTACAAGATGAGTCACTTCTTCAGTGACAACCTGTCCGCGTACAATGGAGAAATCAGGAGCACTTTCAGAAGGTCCAATTCCATCATTGAATATCAACAAACCAGCATACTCAGCTTTAAAATGAGCAAGTGTTGCTTGATCTCCAGCGATACTGACCCAGAAATTCTGAGTTGTACCCCATGCAAACCAAGTTGATGTCCAACGACCTTGCTCTATACCAGGGATTGTACTAAGATCCAGTGTTCGATTCTTTGAGAGCCAAGATACATACTCGTATCCAGGCAGAGGAATATCGTTGTCAATATCAGCCCAGAGTGTACTCTGAATTTCAACCATCTCAATAGGACTTACTGGACTTCCATCTGTATGATACCAATAGAAAGTCTCATTTGTAGTGAACCAGATTTCTTGCTTTACAACTCCCATCCAGTTCTCTGACCAGAACTCATCGCCCGGTTGACCAGGTGAGGGATCAAAACCAACACCTACCCGCATACCGTTAACTGTTATATTACCCCAATGATCCCAATACCCTGTTCGAAGTATAAAGTATTGATCATCTTCGGTGAAGATATTCCCATCGAGATCAATTGCACCATTATCAGTCACTACCCATGTAGGAGGTGTGTAGTATGGCACTACGCCTAACCGTAGATTTCTAGGGCTCCAAATTGTACTAGTTGAAAGGTCAATCTGATTATACTGATCTGTCCAAGAGTCAACTAATGCATTGTATTGCTCGATAGTTAACTGAGTGTCATTCAGCCAATAGGGATAAGTCCAATTACCATATTGATCTTGTATTCGTACATTCTGGATGATGCCTACCTTCACTGTTGCTCTCTCAATTACCATTGACAGGGCTTCGGAGTCAAAGTTGAACATGACCTCAAGTATCGATAAATCAGTACCTAATGTCAAATCAAAATCAGATACTAACAGATGAATAGTTGGGAGAGTTACACTCCATAATAGTGCACCACCTCTAAGATACATATTTACTCGATATGATGAAATAGTAGTTGGCATACCTGTTTCGAAGTCTAGCACCATTTTATGAGTGATATCAATTCGCCAATAATGAGTTTCGTTGCCATCCATTATTGAACCCTTGACTTCAATAGTGATATCTTTCAATTGCTGTGTGAGATTGAATAAGGCAGTAAGTCCAGAATCTATATCTAAAATTTCATAAACAATTGAGCCATTTAACTCATTCACATCTCTATGGACCAAGAGAGTAAGGTTAAGTGGTTCACCTTGTTGTGCCACATTAGCAATAGAACCATCCATCTTATAGACAAATGCCTCTATGAAGGCAGCACGGAATGACAACTTTAAAGTTGCTCGCTCTTTGATTTCGGGTCTCGCAATGATTGGTTTATCATCGACATCGAGGACTGTTACCAATCCCATCTCGGGCTCGATTATACCACCAAATCCAAATCCAGGATCTAAATCAGTTTCATTTGTAAAGTACCCAGCCCACTGGATTCTGTGACGGTCATCAAATGCACCAGTATTGACTTCATCAGCAACATAATATTGAGATAATTCTATTGTTGAATTCTCAATAACAGAGAGGTGTGGGAACCACATTCCAATCCCTCCACCAAGATTTAGCCATTCCCACGTAAGGTCAATGTATCCTGCTAGGACTGAAACATCTGATGAATTGACATTCAAAAACATAAATGGATAGAGGTCGAATTCTCGTTGTGTCCATGTCAAATCTTTATTGAATAAGACTGCCTCTGAAACATCTAGTCCAACTGGATAAGTCCAATTCACTGTAATCATGTAGGATAAGTTCTGAGTCAATTGTGTAAAGGGTATCAATGTCCGACCAATCTGAACAGAAGACATCATTCTAACAATGAAAGTGTCATTTACATCGACATAGTGAATAATATTAGCAAATTCGTTAACGATATCTGCATAGTAATAATTTGGCAATGAAAAATCAAATGGATTAACAGCAATCCCGAAACCAATTGGTGGGCTACCAAACTCACCACGAATATTTTGAGCTAACCACGATGGCATAACTGGTCGTCCATCTTTATCAATAACTTGCATTCCGGTACTGAGTATCTGTGGTAGAATTAATGTCGAATAAGTGATAGCGAAAATTACTTCATAATAATCTGTTTCTTCGGTAAATGAAGAAGCTAAAGAATCGAGCTGGATAAAGCTGGATGATCGTGGTTCCTCAACGCCGGGAACATAAATGAAGGCAACACAATTCCATCTTTCTGCAGTAGCATTGTATTCCAATCCAAAAGATGGCGATCTCAATACATCACGAGTGCCCCAGAATTGAATTGAATCTAATTCATTACCTACTCCAAGGAATGCTTTAGGTATTATAATATTAATAAATAGGTCGTAACCTACTTCAACTCTATAGCTGTTTTCAGCAATATCTGTTCCATTGGCATACTCAATCCAAACTGTGGGCTGGGGACCGAACACCCAATGGGAGTGTTGTTCTGAATGTTCGACCTGAATGGTCTCTTCAGCAACTTCCCAAGCAACGCGTAGAGTTGGATCCGGAGTAGTCTGTGCAACAGCAGGATTTATCGCTCCTGTAAAACTTACAAACAGCAATGTAATTAACATAACCGTAATTATTTTTCTCATTTTACCCACCTCGCCAAGAACCTAGCGTGCTGCATATGTCTAATAATGAAATATCTCAAGCATATTGCTGGTTCTTGATCTCTTGGTGTTTTCATCGCAGGTACTTTCCTGATTACCTCTGATGGAATAACCAACAAACTGCAATTAATGTATGCAACTTTTCTATATAGTACTATTATGAATGAATCATCTAGATGAATTATCGTTTTAGAACTCATCAAAATATACTCTTAGAAGCTCAGCTACACTTCTTGCTCTAGAAACCATACCTCTATCACGATGAGGTGTTGAACCATCGAACATATCAGAAACTGTTCCCAAACACCCTCTTCTAACTGAACTCAATACAGGCCTGAAGAATTTTTTCTCAGCTTTGAGCTTGTTCTCAGGAGTATCACCATTTACAGCCAACCAAGCGGTTATGTAAGGTCCAATCAACCATGGGTGTACTGACCCTTGATGTGCTGCAGCTGCTCTACTCCTTGGACCACCGGTATATGCTCGTGCATAGCGGGAATCACTTGGAGATAGGGTTCTAAGGCCAAATGGTGTGAGGAGTTCTTTTGTAACAATCTTAAGAACAGAATTTGCTTTTAGAGAATCAAGCAAAGGAAATGGCAAGCTGATGGCAAAGATTTGATTTGGCCGAATAGATTTGTCTTTAACATCATCTGTCACAACATCATAGAGATAACCAAGATCAGGGTCCCAGAATGTCTGTTCAAATGCTTCGCGTATCCAAGAAGCAACAGCTTGAAACTCATAGGGATCTCGTCCCATAATTTCACACATTTTACCCATCGCCATCAGCGCATTGAACCAGAGAGCATTTGTCTCAACACATTTACCAATTCTAGGTGTTGGACACCAATCATCTACACGTTCATTCATCCAAGAGACCTCAACACCCTCAATTCCTGAGACGAGCATACCATCGTGGTCTTCATGGATGTTGTATTTTGTTCCAATTCTATAGGCAGTTATAATAGATTCCATTGTATCCCAAATGATTCCTCTTAGAAATTCAACATCATTGGTCGCTTTGATATATCGATAGACAGCCATTATGAACCATAATGATGCATCTACAGAATCGTATTCTGGTTGGATACCACGGTCTGGAAAATCATTTGGAATTAGTCCATAACGTGAATAGCGAGCATAATTTGTCAAAACGGCTCTAGCATCTTGGAATCTACCGATTGACATTGTCAATCCAGATAATGATATCATTGCATCAAGACCGATATCAGCTAGTTCATGGTAACCTGCAATTATTGAGCGCATATTTGTGGAAACCCTGTCAACAATGAAAGTATCCGCATCAAGGATAAGCCATTCAATATCCTCATCTCTTTCTCTAGATGACATAGCATAGGCTCGGTCATTAAGGATTTTTCGCCTTCGGAGCTCCTCAAATCTAAGCTTTGCAAAATCCTTTCTCTGTGCTTCTGATAATGGACCAAGACCTTCCATGAGTTCTTTACGCGAAGGAGCGACAGCAAACAAAAAAGAAAGAAAGTGTTCACCGGGTTCAAGGATTGTGTGAAAGACACCAGGTATGACCATCTCTTCCTCATTTGGCAAACCCATTGCTTTATCACGCCTATAGACCTGCGGCGCAGTTACCCTGTGTTCACTTAGCATGAATTCAGCATCGGGAGTATAAGCGTACATCCAAGGACTAATAGGTCGATCATCAAAAGAGAAGTATGAATGTTCATTAATGACCTCAAATTCTGGCGTGAAGTCAAGATGAGGAGGTCTTGTATGAATATCTCGACATGTCTGAAGTGGGGTCACTGTGAAGACAGTTTCCTCAGAATTCTTTAGCTCATAATTTACAACTGTGAGATTCCTTCTATAAGCCATGAATACTGTTTTTTCGAGTTCAACACAACCCGTGGCATATACCATCTGAGGAAGAGGATTTAACTCGAATCGCTTCAGGTAGCGATAACCCCTATGTGTGACACCCTCTGTGGTCTGTTCAGTACTGAGATTACATTCTCCATCTCTATTCACTAAAACCTCATCTAATCTGGATAGTGTTAGCCATCTATCAACGGGAGGACTTAGCGAAGATACTAGTAAGCCATGATAGCTTCTAACATTAAGACCAACAATAGTAGAAGATGTATATCCGCCTAGACCATTAGCATAGAGCCATTCAAAGGTGACAGCTCTATTGAGTCTGAGATCAGCATCTTCTAACGTAATCACTACTAAGGCGCCTCACTATTATTATACTCAATTCTGACTCAAATCTCGTACACTTTAAGGTTGTGTGATACGTAGTTTCAAGCTCCAATAGACATCGTCTTAAAGACAATTAATCAGAGTTAGAAACAGGAGTACACAGCCTTGTCGTCAGATGAGATGATAAAACCCACAACAGAAACCTATCCTATAGTTATGGGAGGCAGGGCTCGGAAAGTCATGGGGTTGAATATGAATCTCTGGCGATTAGCTCTAGTAACAGGTATTGCCCAATTCTCAATGAGTTTGTGGGCTTGGGAGTTCAGTATCTTTCTAGAACTTGATGTTTTACTCGCAAAATGGCAGATAGGGATGGCTTTTTCAATTGGTACATTTGCAATGATTCTAGGATATATGGCCTCAGGTATTATTTCCGATTTCATTGGTCGAAAGAACACAATGGTGATTTCTTTCATCCCTATGGCAATAGGTCTCTTGGGAATGTGGCTTAATCCAACTTGGCCATTTATCGCAATAGAGTATGCACTCAATCAATTTGGTTGGGCATCAATCCTTGTCATCACAGCAGCAATACCTGCAGATGAGATCGTAGCTGATGGAGGAGCTCATAGTGCACGAACCTTCACAATGGTTCTTTTGCCAGCTTTTATTGTAGACGGCATCAGCCCTATTCTAGGGGGCATAATGTTGGATTCTGGTTACACAGCAAGTCATTTACACATTATTGCAGCAATCGGTTCAATAATAGCATTATTAGCTACTGCTCTTTTTGTCAAAGAATCACTTACAAAAGATATTATCAAGGAAGCAAGAAGAGGACCTATTATAACAGTTCGCGGACTAGGGAAAGACTTCTGGAAGTTTGTTTTAGGTATTTCCGGGTTCATCTTTTTCCTCAGAGCTGCAGTTCCGTATCTTGGAAACTTAGTTGTTGGAGAATGGAATATTAGTCCTGCTTTTTATGGATACGCTTGGAGTTTCTATTCAATCACGAGTGCGATAATTCTTTACTCTGCTGGAACATTGGCAGACAAGAATGTTAAAGCAGCTCAAATTCTTGCACTCATCGGCAATGCTTTGATAATACTAGTATTTGCATTTGTGGAAGGATTTCTATATCTCATTGTACTTAATGCGCTTTGGTCGATACCAGTTGCGTTATGGATAGGTGCGGAAAATACAATAGTCGCTGGAAGTGTTACAATAGAGAAGAAAGGAAGAGCTCTAGGAACATATCGTTATGCTCTCAGTGTTATAGGATTGTTTGCGTACTCATTTGGTGCCTATATCTGGGAACTCAATGGAAGTCTTAAGATCCTCTATTATTTAGTTGGAATTGGGTGTCTTCTTTTTGTCATTATTATGGCAATTGCTTTGCGTTCTATCAACTTGAAGAGGGAAACAGTACAGTACATTGATGAAAAATAAATCTAAAAGAAGATACAATGCATCATAGAATAGAATATAGACACAAAAGTAAGAAGAACACTCATAATAACCGAGTGATGTGCTTATCTTATCTCAGGCTCTAAGTCCATCATAAGGAGCTGTGGGGACCATAATGAATGATGATTCTTCGTTCATTGGCCGACGTCTAAAACAGACCGGAGACTTATTATTAGGCGGAGCCCAGAAACAGGTCCTTGATTATAAAAGCAAATTTGAAAGTTTAAGAGGAACATATGATGAGTTCCTCTCAAAATTATTAGTTTCGTATGAATCCAAGTCATTTGATACAAAGTTTGTAGACGAATTCTTTGGTAAAAGGAAACTCACATTTGTAGGAATTGACGGTACGGTCTTGAAGCATGATGTATTTGATTTACTCATCTTTTTCGCAGGAGCTTACCCTGCTTTTGGTACAATAGAAATAGAAGAAACTGGAAAAGCAGTTTTTGAGTATGATGAAAAATATCTCGAACGGGGGGTGGGGGTATCGAGTGTTCTTCCAGTCTACATAAGTGAAGTACCTCACATTGATCAGACACTTCTGATAAGGTCAGAAGAAGGCGACGTAGAACAATCGATTAGTCACTCTGATTCTTGGGTCATTGATAACTCTGCATTTGCGGATTATATGATGGGATTATCAGAGTTCTATCTCACCTATCATCTTACATCTCTAGAAAAACCAGTCGATATTCTTCTCCTTGATAGAATATTTTCCTCAGAGGTTGCATCATTCTATGCTGAAACCTCGGACTTTAGAGTAGATTTAGATCATGAGTGCGGTCTTATCGGTCATAAAATGAACGGTAGAGCATTTTCAAAGACTGAATGGGTGTATGCAAGGAAATTATTTGGAAATCTACGGATGGGTACTCCTGCAGCACGTGGAGAGTTCCTATTGTCAAGAATTATTTTTGAACTCATGAATGCAGAAGGTAACAGCCTTACACGTAAAGAACTCGTTGAACTGCTTGAGTTTGATAATGAGTTTCAGGAGGCAAGATTGGATAAAGAACTGAAGAATGGAATGAAAGGAACAGGGGAAGCTGAAGGAGTTATCATTAGAGACAAGGACCATTTTGTCCTAAAGCCGCAATACAGAGATTTGCATGTAAGGATCAAGAGTATCGTTGATGAAGTGTGTGGCCGAATGTTCTCAACGGATTCCAATGTGGGATACGAAGATCGGTTCAAAATAGATGGTCGTTGGTTAACAACAAATGATCTAGCTTTTCTAAGTATAGCATCTCTATATCTTGCTGTAGAAAATTGCTGGAAGAACCGAATTTTACTCCTCGGTGTAGCAAAGGATACGTCAGCTAGAGATTTGAAACGTCAAGTCCTTCCAGTCCTTAACTATGTTGGAAGATTCAAGGGAGGCTTCATAGAGAAACGAGAAGATACACCAGATACAGATAGAATGATCCTCCAGTGGATTTCGCTTCATGAGCGAGAGCATCTTAAAGTTCCTTGGGCAACAGTAGAATATGATACAGCATTCAAGACCATAGTTCCTCATTTTGATAAAGAACCGGGTCTCGTTTCTGGTGCAAGAAGAAACCAGATCTCGATTGAGAAAACATTTCTCAAATCATATTTTCAGCTTTGCCAAGCAGGATCAGAGCCAAAATTGAGAAGCAATGTCTTGTTATATGATAGACTTGTTTATCCAGAATTTGATACGAAAAAAGAGAACATTGTAACATTGAAGCATGATTATGAAAAACGACCAGATTATCCAGAATCTGTAGAGGTCGTTTTTTATGAGGGAAGAGATAATCCCATACAATCATTTGTAATCACACTATTCAAAGCAATGACAAGTATGAGTATTCCTGAATTATTTGGTCACCTAAAACCACTATACGTGGCAGACAAGGTTGCCAAATATCATTTCACACAAGTAAAAGGTATGATAGAGAGCACAGGAACCTGGTTGATGAATCGTCCAGATCTGCGCGAATTCCTATTCTATTTGAGTAGTTTTAGAGAGAGGAGGTCTAGTGTTGAGCAATCAAGAAGAACTACGTAAGAAACATTTCACTGATTTTGATGGTGCCTTTGTTGGTAGATTAGCTAGAGTCATCCCTATTGCAGCCAACTATACTTCAGAATGGTCTGGTTCTGCGGCTAGATATGATTGCAGAATCAAGATACGTTACAACAAGGAGCTCATGGCGCAGCTAGAAGAAGGAATGCTTCTTGCTGTCAAAAACTTCAAGGGGCAATCTAAGAAATCTGTCAAGGAGGCTATCGAGAGATATACTGTGATGGTGATAAGTAAGGTATGGCCACTTCATTATGGGCTAGGTGGCGTTAGCGATAGTCATTATTATCCTATGCAAATGGAGATTATAGAACAATCAGTGTCTGATTGGTCCACTGATGACCAAGCCACAATGATGGTGCACATGACAGCAATACCAATTAATTATGACCTTGTTTTTAATGCAAAAGGAGAAACTGAATTTCGAAAGGGATTCTCATATCCTCTGGTTGGCGAAGAGGTCTATGTTATCAATATGGAAACTGTAGACCAAATATACAATGCAAAAGTAAAGGAATCTATAGGGTACACAACCAAGACGACTTCTGAAAATCCTCGTAAGGACCCGAGATTGGGAACTCTAAGAATGTTTCTCGAATCTGATGAACAAGTACCGATATACGTTGATCTCAACAAACTTGTTAGATACCACTTCGGTGTTTTCTCGTTTACTGGTGGAGGGAAAAGCAATCTTCTATCTAATCTATTTAGGAGAGTGCTCTATCATACTAAAGATACCAAAATCGTCATTTTTGACATCAGCTGCGAATATCCATTCTTGATAAGTGACATATTATCGGATTCTAAAATTCCGGGAAAGGTCATTCTTGAAGAAGAGGCCGAATCACCAGAAGAATTCGCACGGTCAATTGTTAAACCGCGTGATTTTGAAGATGATGATAAAGCAAATGAAATCTTGAAGAAGTTATACAATGACGGTCTTGTTACCCATTACAATCAACCACTAACGCAGATTCCAACATTCGGGAGCCTACTGGAAGAAATACAAGATATGCGTTCGGGACAGGGTCTCGATAAACCACATTATATACAGGCAATTGAAGAAACTTTAGATTTCGTGAATGATTGGATGGAAGACAATACCAAAAACATGAATGATATTCTTGATGAAGCATTCATAGATTCTTTTGCTGCTAAAGCAAAGAGTGCTGTTGAGAGTTTCAATGTTCATTCAAGCTCTGGTGTATATGCATGGGCAACTACAAGATCTAGTCTGAAGAGGAATCTTGCAAGAGCAAAGAAAGCAACAAGTAGCGGTGTGACGATTAGCGATATTCTAAAGATGCTTTCTGGTGACGAGAGAGTAATTTGCATCTCAATGGCCGATTCAGAGACACTGAGGGATCTTGTCATTGGATTAACAGGAGCCGCACTGAAATATAGAAAACGTAAATTCCAAATCAAACCACAGATTCTCTTTGTCTTCGATGAAGCTCAAGAATTTATCCCAAGCAAAGCAAGTGGATTGACCGAGCGCTGCAGTTATGCAGTAGAGAGATTATTGAGACAGGGGAGAAAATATGGTTTAGGTGGAGCTATTGCCACCCAGAGAATTGCTTACCTGAACACTAACATAATGCAACAACTTCACACATTCTTTGTTGGTACTTTGCCAAGACCTTACGATCGTACAGTGGTTAGTAGTTCATTCCAAATCGATCTTAGTATTTTGGACAAGACCCTTGAATTCCCACCAGGCTCATGGCTGCTCTCAAGCTATATAGCAACAGGTCTTGATAATGTTCCAGTATTTGTGAAAGCAGATAACTCAGAAGATACACTTAAGGAACATATTGAGAAAGTATTGAAAGGAATGGGGAAGAGTTAGGAGGGAATAGATTTACTCTCCCTCATGAGGTAATTGTTCAGCAATGATCTGTATCTTCTTAACATCTCGTGTGGAAGCTAATTCACCAAAAAGATGACCAGATTTTGCAGCCTTGGTTTCAAGATAGGCACGATTGTATTCTGTTGCTTCAATTATGAGAGGTAGCCTTTCATCAATCTGAATACCTGCAGCAGTCAATTGCTGTATTTTCTCAGGATTATTTGTCAGAAGTTTGATTGAGTGTATCTGTAGGTTTTTCAGTATGTTTGCGGCTATCCCATAATCACGTTCATCTGGCTGATAACCAAGAAGAAGATTAGCATCAATGGTATCTACTCCATGGTCCTGCAAGGCATAGGCTTTGATTTTTTCTGTCAAACCGATATTTCGACCTTCTTGACGAAGATAGAGAATAACTCCAGTACCTTTTTTCTCGATTATCCTCAGAGATTCCAGAAGTTGATCTCTGCAATCGCACCTTTTGCTGCCCATGACATCACCTGTAAGGCATTCGGAATGGACGCGTGTGACAACACCATCCTTTCTAACAACATCTCCTTTAATGATAGCAGTATGTTCTTTTCCATCACATGGACTAATGAAACCGCATATCTGGAAATCACCAAATCTACTTGGAAGATCTGCCACAGCCACAAGCTGCACACAACACTCATCAGTCATGCAGACTTGTTTTTCACTAGCTAATAGGAGTTCGTTAATCTGGTCTTCCGACAATTTCATAATTATCTATCCACATTACCTTGGACCGACAGATGTCCTTCTTAAACATAGAGATATACCTTTAGTAATTCCAGTATTGCTAAATATAAGTACTATCGAAAAATATGAAGAATAAAGGAGTGTAACCAATGTCAAAAGATCACAAGCTCATTGTTGATGAAATTCAAAGAGTCCTTAAAGAAAAAACGAAGATATATTCATTCAAAAAACTGGATAGAGAAATAATACAAACAGGAGCTTGTGTTGAGTGCGGTTCTTGTGTTGAAAGTTGTCCTGTCAATGCGATTACTGGAAACCTAATTGATGAAAAATATACACCACAATTAACTGGGGATTGTATCTCATGCGGTATCTGTTATGCCATGTGCCCACGAACTCATGTACTTGAAGAACAACTTATTGGTAACGTTAGGAGTATTTGGAAAGCGAGGTCTCTAGGAAACCATGCAAAACAAGACGGAGGGGCTGTAATTGCAATCCTTAAATTTATGCTAGAATCAAAGATTATTGAAGGGGCTGTCGTTGTAAATAAGTCAAAAGATACGCCATGGTTTCCAGAAACTAGGATTGCAAGGAACAATGAAGACCTACTAAAATGTGGTGGAACAATCTATACACATGCTCAAGTCATAGCAAAGATGTTAGAAGGATTCAAAATAGGATTATCATCTTTAGCAGTAGTTGGAACTCCATGTAACATAGAGGCAATTCAAAGAATGGAAAGGCATCCTGCAGGATGGCTAAAGCTCAATTCAGAAACAAGCGTGTTCAAGATTAGTCTCTTCTGCATGGAATCATTCGACCATAGAAAGCTACAAGAATTTCTTCTAAAATCGAACATCAAAATAGAGGATGTAAAATGGTTTGCAATTGCCGGTGGTGAGTTTAAAATCACATTGGAAAACAATGAAAGAAAATGGCCAATAGCTGAGCTAGACATTGTGGCAGCCACATCTTGTGCGTATTGCCAAGATCTAACGGGATTTGATGCAGACATCTCCTGTGGCAACATAGGATCGGATGCTGGGTGGACAACGGTGATTGTGAGGACGTCAAGAGGAGAGGAGGTCCTAATGGGAACAATGCAGGCAAATTTGATAGAGGCAATACCTCTCGAAGAAAAGGAGATTCAGGCTATTATTAACTCATCACGATTTAAGAAAAATAAATACTACAAACTTAGTTCAAATCATGAATGATATATCAGTATCTGAAAAAAAAAAGAGGTACTCCTCAGGAGTGAGAACTACCTCCTGAGGAATGAGGTCTACTTGACCTTTGTTCTAAAGTAGATGACAATGAATACCAAAAGTGAGAGACCCCCCAGTAGTGCAATAATAGCATATAGAGGTGCTGGGACACCTGTATAACTCATATCAGTAATTGTGATACTCATCCATTCTGTTACTTCTTCGTTCTGGACAGATGAATTATCAATTGCTATTATTCTGAACCAGACAACTACTCCATGAGAGTACTCTCCGATCAAGGCCTCGTAGAAATCCTCTAGAATTGCTCTCTCCATAATTTTACTGGCGGGATTGAAATCAGGTGCAGTTGGACTTCCAACACCCCATTCGACTTCAATACTTTTCAGATTATTCAAATCCCAGGCATAAGCTTGCACAGACAGATTATTCTTTGTTGGAGTAGAATATGTCTGAAACACGTTGATTGTAGTAATAATTGGCAGGTGTGCATCAGGTGTGACTGTGACCGTGATTATTGCATAAGATGCTGAACCAAAGAAATCGCTGAAGGTCATATTGTATTCATAACTACCAACATCTAGATTATCAACATCTATGGTGATGTTTTCTCCTCTCCAGATACCATCCAACATGGAATCTCCATTTACTGTAAGATTATACCAGAGAGGATTATTCTCCTCTACACCCCATGTTATGCTATATCCTGTATAGCCTTCTTCATATAAGAGGTCTTCATCGGGATCGATAATAGGAGCCCGTACATCAGGATAGATATATACAAACACAGAATCAGTGGAATTACGGCCGTATATATCAAATGCCTGAATTATAAATGTATAATTACCTAAGAAGAACCAGTCAAGAATAATTGATACATCATCACCATCAGGATTTGTCAATGTCCAATTCGTCATTGTCACATTTGCAAAGGAATTAAATGCTGTATAGTTCCCATATAGTGTATCATTATAATGGACAATGCCAGTTATCGTATAATTCTTAGGATTACTATCATAGACATGCCATGTGACTTTGTTCCCTAGAGCCCCAAATTCAAATGAAATATCATCTGGAGAAGACAACTCAGGACTGGATAAATCAGGATAGACTGTTACATTAACAGCACTACTAACATTCAGACCAAAGATATCTCGGACAAATAGTGTGTATATGTACCATCGGCTCTCGTTCAGGCCATCAATGTTGATGATGATATCATCTCCGTCCCAATCACCGGATTCTATGATAGTGAAGTTTGTACCGGTTTCATTTGAGAGACGTGTGATATTATAGAATTCTGGATTTGATTCAGTGATATTCCATTGAATCTCATGGCCAAAGCTGCCATACTCGTATGTAATATTAGCAGGTTGTTGAATTATCGGTGCTGTTTCATCTTGTATGACTCTGACAGTAGTTGCTGCAATTGCAGATTCCCCGGCCTGATTGAATACAGTAACGACAAATGCAAATTCCTGTGGTAGAGTATCAATCATATCAAGTGTGTATAAATATACAAGAAGAACTGTAATTGCGTTTCCATCCCAGACGCCCGAAAGATAATTTCCACCATCTACAATCACTGAGTAGTTCTTTGGATTCGGGTCATAAGCATCATACTCAAGAGTGTCGCCACGGCTTCCATTCTCAAACTCATAAAAAGCTGGACCCGAAATTGTGGGAGCAGCAATCTCCATTGTATTGGTGGGAGTAACTGAAAACTCGAAATTACTGACTGTTGTGACATAGGGCGATAAGACGAACCATGTCAACAGTAGAGCTATTAAGAAACGGCTACGATTCGATGAGAACATGTAAACAACATCCTGTGTACACAATATGTCACGAGTTGAAAGGTCGAACCTCAGAGTGCGGTTTTATACTCTTCGGTGCTTCAACATCCGTACAACAATTTCGGAAGGTATCCATCAAGAATATGCTGATAAGAGCAGAAGCTTCATGCAAAACTAACCTCTCTCTTATGGGACATCTTTGACGAAGGGGAAAAATCATGCCAAAGGCAATCTTTTCCGTATGGTGGGATGACAGACTCGGTCCAATGGTAGGTCGAGCTTATCCTGAGATGCCAGTTCTTTCTAGTGAAGAAGCTGTCACCGTCTTTATGGGTCATGGTGTAAACCAAGAAACTGAGGTGGGTTATTCAAAAATTCAAAGTGGTCTTGTGATATCCTATATGAGACCTCCTAATTGTATTGGAGTTCTTCTCACCGAGAACGAGAACAGCGCAGCAGTCGAACGAAATATTCTTCGATTAGTGCCTCACATTGATTTTGATAGTGACCAGTGGGATAATGAATTGAAAAAGGCATTCTACGTTCTACATGACTTGATTAACGAAACGACGGGAGAAGAACTCCTACTCAATCCAGGTGTCAAGAAACTCGTGAGTGACATGATGTCTAACAGAATTGGTTCCATCAAACCCAAACATGTTATGATATCGACATTAAGATACCCACAAGCGTATGAGTATCTAGGTAATGATAATGATGAAGTAATAAGATTACTTAAGGACCTTGAAGATGAAGAAATTTTAGAATCCAGAACATATGGAAGAAAAGTAGAATGCCGTCAATGCGGAGATTCGGATTTGACAATTGACCTATTATGTCCAAATTGTCAGTCAGATGATTTACATAAGGTATACACTGTTTTTTGCCCCAAATGCAGTAATCAGTTCCATGCAGTGATTATAGATGACCTTGCAGAAGTGACCTGTTTAAGCTGTAAGCAACCAGTTAAGGTTAGCGAACTTGCAGTGATAGATGTTGAACCTCTATGCAATAAATGCGGAACAGCATCTAATGATCCGAAGATTGTTTTCAAGTGTGCTACTTGTGGAAAACAACTGAAAGGGGCTGATCTGTTAGCAGGAACAGGACTTGCATATTATTTCAGACATATTTCCGACTAGAAAATAACAAATATACTGAATTTAATCATTTTTCTAGGTTTGAACTACAATGGTCGATGAAGTCATTTCTGAGTCCCCTCGGCTTGCTCAAAAAGATTGGCTGACATCTTTTAATGAACTTCTAGTTCCTGATGAAAATAATGATTACATTTCGATGATATATAGAGGTAAAGGTGTGAAAATTGATGAGCATCCTTTGAAGGATCGACTATACATGTATGGGTGTGGGAACTGCAGAAGTATCAATGTGAGGATTATTTACGCACAATGGTCAGTGAGTGTGGTTAGCGCAAATGAATACTGGGACTATGAGGTGTTTTGTGACGATTGTAAAAAATACACATCAAGGTCATTTTCAGAAAATTAGGAATCAGCATTAATGGAGAACCGTTAAATGCAATACATAGGAACTTAAAATCGTCTATTTGAAAAGGGATTCTTAACGAGGACACAAAATGCCATTCAAACTTGCCATCGTGAAAATGGGATGTATCGGGTCTTCCCCTTTACTAGATTTTATCTTTGATGAGAGAGCAGAATGTGAAAATCTTGAAGTCCGTGTCTTTGCAAGTGGAGCAAAGATGGATACTAACTCATGCAGGACTCTGATAGACTATGTTAGAGAATACAAACCGGATCTTGTCCTCTTAGCAAGCCCAAATGCCGGTCTTGAGGGCCCGTCTCTAGCTCGAGAAGTATTACGTGAAATTGGAGTCTATGTAATCTCAATTTCTGATGCACCATCTAAGAAGGTATGGTATGCAAAAGATGATGGTGTTAAACAGGCGGTCCACGTATTTGAAAAGCAAGGGTTCATTATTGTCCCACCAGATTCGATGATCGGAGCAAGAGCTGAATTCCTAGATCCAACTGAGATGGTACTCTTCAATTCAGATATTTTGAGGGTTCTAGCAAATGGCGGTGTCATCAGAGCAATTCAGAGTTTAGTTGGTAAGGTAATATCAGACATCAGTAATGCTATTCAACCTGATTTACCGAAGATTACCCTCGACGCTGAGGTTGCAATAGAATATGCAAATTACCAAAATCCATATGCCAAGGCAAAAGCATATGCTAGTTTGAAGATTGCTGAATCAGTTTCAGGAGTCACTTCAGAAGCATGCTTCAAGAGAAAAGACTCACATGAATACATCCCGCTCACAGCATCAGGTCATGAATTGATGAGAGCTGCTGCAAAATTAGCAGATGAAGCAAGAGAAGTTGAAAAAACACAAGATTCAGTTTATAGGACTCCACATGGTTCTGATAGAAGAATCAAATCTAAAGAGAGATTGATGGACAAACCAAAATGAATTTTTTTTGATTCTCATTTCTTATTGTTCTTCATTTTTTTCTTCACCAGAGAACGAGCATCTTTCAGTAGTTTTTCTGCACGGGTAATGGTAAGTCCATCTATCTTTTGGGATAATCGCAGCGCAGTTTCTCCTGCAATTTGTGCAGCGGATTCGTAACCTGCATCATGCAATTTCTTCTCGAGAGCATCTCCAACTCCAGGAATGCTTCGTAATGGTAGTTTGGTCTTGAAGTCCTCGCCAAGTATTTCACTCATCTCAGAATCACTAATCTCGCTTCCAGCGTCGATTATATCTATTTGACTTCTAATCGAGTCGAAATCATCAGTTCCAACAAATGCATCTACAGTTTTCTTGACCTGCTTCTCATCAAAGTTAAGGTCAAGTTCCTCAACCTCTAGTTCTCTGCCAAGAATTGTAGGAAGTGGTCCAATAAGATACAAAGCAATCAATGCAGATAAAATCGCAAATTGACCACCAATTGCCAGAAGAACACTTGGAAAATGAAAATGTAATCCGAAAACTGTAGAACCAATATCCACAGCCCAAAAGAGAGTCATATATCCAAGAAAGAAGAACCAAATAAGAGAAAGTCTTAGACCCTTTGTTCGAACAGAACCAATCTCTGACCATATTA
>SDOA01000049.1 GCA_004524595.1 Candidatus Thorarchaeota archaeon
ATCAAATTTGACCGGGATGTATTTATGAAACGAGTTAAGGTAGTTACCATAGCATTTGCATTCATGATAGTACTGTTAGCAGCTTCAACTCAGCAAGTAGCTGCAGCAAGCAGATCAGATTCTCTCAGGTCTTACATTAATAGTAGATATGATGTTCAAAGAGGAGGGTACAGTCCACCTTCCGATAGTGTTGTACGTATAGATACAACATACGGAGCAATCTTAGCTTTGAATGAATTAGGGTCTCTAGATAGTAGACCCCCGCCGGTCAATATAACAAAAGTATTGGATGCTCTTATTGCTCGCCAATGGAAATCAAATCAATCTACTGATTTGGACCGCGCTCGATTTGGTGGTTTTAGTGAATATCTGCTTGGTCCAGTCACGATCAAAATGACATTCATGGGTATCATTCTCTTGAACATGCTGAAAGCCCAATCGGACTATCCAGGAATCAATGTCAAAGATATTGACACAGAAGCCATTATGGTATTCGTCAATAAAACTCAGACAAGTGATGGAGGATTCAGCAGTGTACCTCAATCAAACGCAGATATTATTTCAACATTCCAAGCACTATTCATCATTGACTATTTGGATGAATATGATCAAGATCTTAATCCATGGAACTGGCTTTGGAATGAAACAGCAACTCTGGAATGGATAAATAGCTGTAAGGAAGGAGATGCTTACAAATTACATCCAAACTCCGATTTGCCATCAGTCACTGCAACTGCATCAGCCATAATGGCACTGGATTTGCTACCTAGTATAAGTACGGTTCCAGGACTTCAAACTGCAACAGAATGGGTTCTAGCACGTCAAGTGGAATCATCTGATGATCCTGATTTCTTAGGTGGATTTGAAGAAGGAGTTGGAACAAACGATCCAAACTTTATTAGTACCTATTACGCTCTCAAAGTTTTAGATCATACTGGAGGAATTGTTTCAGTTAATAGTAGTGCTGCTATTAACTTCATTCTTAATTGCCAAGTAGAAGGTGGTGCATGGGGATTCATCCCTGGGGCTAGTAGTGGTAATTTAGTCTATGCTGGTCAGGCATGTGAACTTCTGAACATGTTAGGAAACGCAGCTAGTATTCTAAGTTCATCTGTCGATCCTTATGCGCCAGGAGGGATTGTTCTGGATTGGAGGATTTTTGTAATAATCGGTGTTCTTGTAGTAGCTCTTGTAGTGGCAGTTATAGCGGTAAGAATGGATTGATAGAGACAAAACTTTATCACTCCTCAACAGTTACATAATCAACAAGGTCACTCAAGACCATCGTCAGGTGTATTTCATGGCATATTCAACGACCGAGGAAGAATCAATTCCTAGATACCAAAGAGGGTATGAATGGTTCTCCCATCTTGCAAAAACAAAGCTTACACGGAAACCATGGAAACGGTTGGGATTGTTTTCGTTTTATGACGCGCCTTACGCAGAGAGTGAATTAATCTATCTCTCTCCAAAACAGGTAATGCTGACAATGGCTAAAATTGCCAAGAATAAAGAAACAAGCTTGATATTAGTCGTAGATGCTATGGAAAAGGAGGAAATGGGACTCAGCACAAAATCAGGTTTTGACCAATTCATGAAGATTTTCGATGGACTTTTTCCTGATTCTTCCAAGTTCTATTTTGGTGCAAAGGATTCAGAGAGACAGTGGCTTCATGATTATCAATCAGTTAAGATCCCTCTGATTTGGATGATGAAACGACCAAACATCTTTGCAGAAGTACTCTCAGATGCATCCCCAGTGGGAGAAAATATTGGACCTGCTGATGCATCATTTGAAGACTATCCTGGGATGATTGAAGTTCTTGTGGAAAAATTAGGTCCACCATCATTGACTGAAGAGGTTATGGGAAAAATACGCAGTGCAGAAGCAAGTGAATATGCCGGAGAAGCAGTAGGCTTGATGACTGTCTTCATCAGTCCAACGACCGCAGTAAGTCGTGGAGTCAAATATCTTGGTAAGTTCATGGGCCTCGTAAAAGACCGCAGAAAACAGGAGATGAAGGAAGTCTATCAAGAATGGACTGATAGAGTAACTAAAGGATACTCGAAAGAGAATCTACAGAAATTTTTTGATGATTCTGCGGATTATCAATCGGGAATAATTGAGGCCGCCAGTTCATTCAAGACCATTCTTCTAGTGACCGAAACACGAGGAACATTATATGATCTCTTTCTTCCACTAATTCTACAGTATCTTGTTGAGGAGATTGGATTCATACCACCACATAGGCGACCGAGGACTATTGAAGATAAGAAAAAACAGGACAAATCCAAAGAAGAATACTACGATGATGAGATGAATTATGAGTCGATTGAGGATATCAATGAGGAAGAACTCCCACCAGTAACAGACAAATTGATACAGTCAATGATTGATAAAGAAGAGAAAGTACAGTCAGTAGCTGTTGACATATCTGAGGATGAATATGAAGGAAAGCCAGAAACAATCCTATTCCTAGATGCTGCTACACATCTTTCAAAGTTCAATCGCTCTTTCAAATTCGCATTAAATCTACCAGAGAAATTTCCAAATATGTCAGTGGCTGCTTCTTTTTTCACTGATAGAGAAAAAATTGGTCCTGCTCTTCAAGATGGCGTCTTGGAATATATGAAGGAACGCGCATTGATATTTGATCTACACCCAGCTCTATTTGACCAAACTACTGCAAGAATGCCAATTTCAAGAAAGGCATGGTTGAATGGTCAACTTCAAGAGATGGAAAGAATCAGGTCTGAGGGAGAAGTGGCATTCCTTGAATATACTAGTAGTCAAGATAGATGCTGGGCACTCCATGTTGTGGAAAAACCAGAAAGTGAGGCGCTTGCCAAAATTCGCAGGTGGTTTAGTGGAAAAACATAGTCTTCTGCACCTCCCACAAGAGATATAATCTATACCGACATTGATGCTTTTGACTGTCCGGAGGCAAATGCATTTGAGCAAGGGTGACATGACTCAAGCAAAGGTTCTAAAAATTGAGAAGGGTGACACAATCACTCTACCAGCAGAGTTCGTCGAAAAGATTGGCCATAAATATGGTCTTACAATTCTTGTGATAAAAGACGGCAATGTCAAGATGTATCCAGTTGATAGCGAACGTGTTATGTATCTGAAGCTCGTTATCGATAAACTCAGTAAGAGTTTCTTAGAAGAACTTACAATGGTGTTCATGGAAGTTGGGCTTGAAGATATTCTCTTTACAAGTGGTATTTGTCAAGCAGCTGACCAATGTTTCTATGAATGCTACTTTACACCACAACAATTGACGGTCGAAGTTAGAGTATTAGAACAGAGACTGAACAAGATCACTGGTGTAAAACAGGTCATGCTTCAAGATGTACTTACAAATTAAATTATGGCACAATTGCCGCTCTTCGGACGTCATAAGACTTGTGAACAATTAGAGGATTCTTGACCTAGATGTCAGATAATCTACACCGACCAGCAGTACAACACAAGTTAAATCCTTCAGAGATTCTAGGCAAGTTGAATCATTATCTCCTTGATTCCTTTAAACAAATTAAAGATATCTCAAGGTGTGCAGTTCTATTTTCCGGAGGCGTTGATAGTTCTTTAGCAGCAGTGCTTACAAAAAAACAATGCGAAGAAACATTATTGATTACAGCTCGATGCGATAACTCGTATGATGCAAAAGCTTCAGTACGAGCTGCCAAAACTATGTCAATAGACATGATTGAAGTAAGGATTGATTCAGACTCACTCTGGCAAGCTCTTCCAGATGTAATAAGATCAATTGGACAGAGTAAAAGAATGGATGTAGAGATTGCAATTCCATTCTACTTTGCAGCTAGAGAGGCCAAAAAGAGAGAATTTAGCGTGATGGTGAGTGGACAGGGGCCGGATGAGCTTTTTGGCGGCTATGCAAGATATGAAAAGATAATGATTGAGCAAGGTCCAGAAGAAGTTGAAGCAGCCCTATGGAGAGACGTTTCCGTCACAGATAAAGCTAATATTCAACGTGATGCTCGTGTACTATGTCATCATGGTCTTCAACCATTCTTCCCATATCTATATCCAGATTTTGTGAATCTTGCTCTCTCAATACCTGCTACATTGAACATCGATCCTACTAAAAAACCTGCACGAAAATTAATGTTCAGACAATTAGCCATGAAGATGGGAGTTCCAAAAGAAATAGCAATGGAACAAAAACGTGCAACACAGTACAGCTCTGGAACTTCAAAGATGCTAATTGAATCCATGAGAGATAATTTTAGGAGTTTCAGAAATCTAAGTAAACGGGAAATCCAATCAGCCATGCAGGAATCTCTCGACCAGATCAACCACCAGCAATCAATGGAAGAATGATGACTCTATCATTTTCTTGAATTTGAAAATCCAGATCTACACGCTTTCCATCAACAAGAACAATATGATTGGTAGTAAAATTCAGTTCAACAAGTAGTTCTGCGGCTGTCTTCGATTCTCTAAGAGTTATTCTCTGGATCTGCCTTTCTTTCAATGTATCGGACATCATTCTAGCCAACACATATGTTGAATTAGACACTTATAGGCTTAATTCAAGCAATATAGTTCGTCATAGTTCTATCTAATTGTCAACAAATATCGTTGCTAAGGCGTTAGTGATAAATAGTAGAACTCAAATGGAAGATTGTCGGCAATGTCCAAAGGAGATAGAAGACAATCGGTAAAAGTCGTTACAAATTGATAGGTGACAACGCAATGTTCATAAGAGCGTTGGAGGCAGACACCTAAAATAATGACGTAGCGCAATTCGACGTTCACCGATTTGTTTTATATGGAGAGAATCGCTATGGTTGGAATTGTAGGTTATGGAGTTTACGTCCCACGATACCGGATTAAAACATCAGACATCGCAGAACTATGGGGTGAAGATGGAGAAAAAATAGGTCCAGGTCTTGGTGTATTTGAAAAATCTGTTCCGGGACCAGATGAGGATGTAGCCACAATCTCAGTTGAAGCAGCACGAAATGCAATAAAGATGGCAGACATTGATCCTATTGATATTGAAGCTGTGTATATTGGATCAGAATCACATCCATATGCAGTAAAACCTACTGGAACAATAGTTGCCGAAGCAATAGGATGTTCACATAATATGACATGCGCAGATTTTGAATTCGCATGTAAAGCAGGAACTGCGGCAGTACAGGCGGCTATGGGACTTGTTACTTCAAAGATGATTAAAATTGGATTAGCTATTGGCGCCGACACTGCTCAGGGTAGACCTGGTGATGCACTCGAATATTCTGCTGCTGCAGGAGGTGCAGCATTCTTAATTGGCACAAAGAACCTATTGGCTACTATCGAGGATACAGTTTCTTTTACTACTGACACTCCGGACTTCTGGCGGAGGGAAGGTGAAGATTTTCCAAGTCATGGCGCGAGATTTACTGGTGAACCTGCTTATTTTCGACATGTTGGGGAAGGCGCAAATCTCTTGTTTAAAAAGACAAAGACGACAGTTGATGATTACGATTATTTTGTCTTCCATATGCCTAATGGTAAGTTTCCAATAGCAATGGGTAAACAGATTGGTGTTCCAAAGGAGAAACTAGAAGATAGTCTTGTGGTTCGTCAAATAGGAAACACCTACTCTGGTTCAGCTATGATTGGCCTAGCAAGAGTCTTAGATATCGCTAAACCAGGATCAAGGATCTTTGTTGTTGCATATGGTTCTGGAGCAGGTAGTGATGCTTTCTCAATCACTGTAGAAGAAGCAATCGAAAATCGTCGTGGTGAAGTTCCTACAGTTGATGATTACATAGCACGAAAGACATACGTTAATTATGCAACCTATGCAAAGTATAGACGAAAGATCAAGGCACTAGGGTGAGGTGGTTATACAATGAGTAACAGAGTAGCTATTATTGGCGTTGGAATGAGTAAATTCGGAGAGTTATGGGACAAGAATCTCAGAGACATTACTCTGGAAGCAGGAATGTATGCCATCTTCGATGCAGCAGTACCAGGTTCAGATATCGACGGTATGGTCGTGGGGAACATGAGTGCTGGTCGATTCACGGGACAAGAACATCTAGGCGCTCTTGCAGTTGATATGGGTGGACTCGGCAATATCCCAGCGTACAGTGTTGAAGCTGCTTGCGCAAGCGGTGGAGCCGCAATTCGTCAAGCATACATGGCAATCAAATCAGGCGAACATGATGTAATGCTAGTCCTCGGTAGTGAAAAGATGAGTGATGTGAATCAGACCGAAGCGATGAATACAATAAGCGTAGCGTCTGATTGGGAATGGGAGGGCATGTTTGGAGCCACATTTCCAGCACTCTATGCATTTATGGCACGGAGACACATGTATGAATTTGGTACAACTGAGGAACATCTTGCTTTACCGACTGTTAAGAATCATAAGAACGCATCCTACAATCCTTGGGCACAATTTCAGAGCCCCGTTCCAATTGAAGTTGTTATGAAATCAGGAATGCTTGCAGATCCACTACGAGTACTCCACTCTTCACCTGTTACAGATGGAGCTGCGGGACTTGTAATGTGTAGAGAAGACATCGCAAAGAAGTATTCAGATACACCCGTTTATATCGAAGCTTCCGATCAGAGAAGTGATACACTAGCGTTGCATGACAGAAAATCAATCACTACAATGGGAGCAGTTGTTATCTCGACAAAATATGCGCTTAAAGAGGCAGGCATTGAACTCAAGGATATCGATGTATTGGAATTACATGATAGTTTCTCCATTGGAGAGATAATCCTGACTGAAGATGTTGGTATAGCTGAGAAAGGAAGGGGTGGAAAGGCTCTAGAGGAGGGGATTACAGAGATTGGTGGAAAATACCCTGTCAACACTTCTGGAGGTCTCAAAGCAAGAGGTCATCCAGTCGGGGCAACTGGAGTAGCACAAATTGTTGAACTTGCTCTACAACTCAGAGGCGATGCAGAGAAGAGACAGGTTGATGGAGCAGAAAAAGCGCTAGCGGTGAATATAGGTGGCACTGGAGCCACTTCTATCGTTCATATTCTTGGGAGATGATTACAGATGGCAGAACAAGGAGTTGCACAAGTCTGGCGAAGAATTCGATCTATGTACAATATTCAGGGTAACAAATGTGAAACATGTGGAACGCACTACTTTCCACCGAGACCTGTCTGTCCTGAGTGTCGAAGAAAAGGGAAATTGGAAACCTATCATTTTAAGGGATTGGGAATAATCTACTCTTTCGCTATAGTCCGGCAAGCACCTGAAGACTTCAAAAGGCAGATGCCATACGTGGTTGCTCAAGTGGAACTTGATGAAGGTACGAGACTTACCACTCAGATTGTCAATATTGATCCACAGGATGTCAAGATTGGTATGAGAGTTCGTGCATGTTTCCGTAAAATCAAAGAGTTTGGTCATGGTGGAATTATCGTCTATGGTTACAAGTTTGAACCAACAATGAAGATTACAGGTCACGATTAATTTTTTTAATCCCAGAGATTCAGTTCAGTGATGTGACCAACAGCAGGTAGGGCTACGTTGTGAACTAACGTGGTCCCTATCATCGCACTGTGTTTTATAGAATTATGAACATGACCATGTATCACCAAATCTGGTTGTTGAGCTGCAACAAGATTGTAGAATTTTCGACTACCTAACCAAGAAAATGCCCTTTCAGCCTCACCTGTACAGGTCTCTAGACAAGGACTATAATGCATGAGAAGAATCCTACGGTCAACCTTCTTCTCAATTTTCTTAAGGAGAGAGGATGCTCTTTTCGCCCGTCGTTCAAATATACCCTTGATACTAGGAATATTTCTTCGTTGCCAGCTGGTAGCCTTATCTAAGGAACCTTGAGTTCCTACAACACCAATGGTATCATTTTTCACCTCAAAGATGAAGCTTCGTTCATCTAAGAAGAGCATGCGATCTCCCACTATTCCAAGTATCTCTTTCCTGACTTCATTATATTCTTCATTTCCAAAACAACCAATAATTGGAAAACCAGCTCCTAGAGTCTGTCCAATGAGGTCTAGAATCGTTTCATATTCTTCAGCTTTACCGCGATTTACCATATCACCAGCTAAGAAGAAAACATCAGGGGAACTTTGCTGAGCTAATGATTGCTTGAATTCATTCAAGAATCGTGGACAATGCACATCTGCTACAGCCAATATCTTCACGTTATACTACATCCCATGATATCTACATTGAAAGAAGAAAACAAGGATATTAAGTGTTCTAAGAAACACATGCAGTTTATCCACTAACTTCAACACAGTAGCAAGGATATTAAGTGTGTCAGATTGTGAGTAATAATTGTGACAAATTTGGCAACTTGGGCTATGAACCTCTTCGACAGGCTGCATCTGGGACATCATATCATGATTGACAGGCTTGTTGAAGAGAAGAATCCTCTCGCAGTGGTCACTGATGGAGAGCTTGTTGGTCACGAATTAGAATTACAAAAGATTATCCAACCGCTTGATATCCGTGTGAATAGACTTCAAGAATATTTGAAAAATTGTAAATTAGATGATATTGTCGAAGTGAGAACTGCAACAAGGAAAGATGAATTATTATCGATTAAAGAAAGAATGACCTTCATGATGTATGAAGGTCCGTGTTGTACTGAGATTCAATCAGGTGCATTGGATCTACGAAAGCAGAAACTCGGCATTGAGGACACTATTGAATTTTTGAAGCCTGTTCGTGCAAATGATGGGGATAAGATAGCTTCTGCGCGGATTAGGCGTGGTGATATTGACAGGCTGGGCTATAGACTTGAGGGAACAAATGAGCCACCGCGTTATTTACAACTAGAAGGTCGGACAGAATTGACGAAACCTAAAGGAGACCTTTACAGCCAGAAGGTCTGCGTCCCTGAGAGAGCTGTTGTGAAACGGATTCTTGATGAGCAACCCGAACTGGTAATTACTGTTGGGGATGTCACCACTGCAACTATTCAGGATGAGGGATATACACCTCAGGTAATGCTTGTCGATGGGATTACAAAACGGGGGACATATGATAGAAAATTCACGGCAGAGAACCACTTCTTGATTTACAATCCACCAGCGGCGATTTATCCTGAAACATGGTCAACAATTGCGACAGCCATCACTCACAACAAGCCCACCCTAGTCACAGTTGATGGTGAAGAAGACCTTCTAGGATTTCCTGCCGTCTTACTTGCACCAGAAGGCTCAGTCATCCTCTATGGACAGCCCAACGAAGGGATTGTATGGGTCCCAGTAAATGAAGAGAATCGGAAACTCGCACGTGCACTGCTTGAGCAAATGCCAGTCATAGAATGAGCATAGGATAAGTTGACCTATAACTTGTTAAATACTTCAGGGATTTTTTCAATGCAATCAGTTGCAACAATATGGTCTCCAAGTTCATGAGCAGCAAGTTCACCTGCAAGTCCTGATATGAAAGCACCTGCACAAGCGGCTTGGAATGCGTTAGAATAACGTGATAATAAAGATGCAATAATTCCGGTCAAGACATCCCCAGTTCCTCCAACAGTCATAGCTGGGACTCCAGTTCGATTGATCTTGTAATTTCCAGATGGATGAGCAATAACATCTATTGGTCCCTTCAATAGTATTGAGGCATTGTACTGCTTGGCTGCATCTATTGCTCTACTTATACGATTCTCTAGATTTTCAGAATTTCCAAGGTCTGCGTACATTATGGTCTTGAGTTCACCCCAATGAGGAGTAAGAACAACATTATCAGGATTCAACTTGATACCGGACTGCGCAATTGCTTTTAGACCGTCAGCATCAAGCACTAGTGGTTTCTTAAGATCAATGATCTTCTGCACGAGCGTTGTTACTGTAGTCATTGTTTCAGGATGTGTACCCAAACCAGGGCCAAAAACAACAACATCATTTTTAGATATCATCTCAAGAGCTACATCCACAACTTCTGGTTGAAGAATATGAGTTCCTAGGCTTGTGACCATGAGATTCGGACTGTACTTACGAATAGCAAGTACGACAGGTTCAGGAGCGAGAATGCTTACAAGATCAGAACCGGTGCGAAGTGCAGCCATTCCTGAAAGTGCAGGCGCTCCAGAATATACATCACTGCCACCAATGACAAGAATTCGACCAGAATCGCCCTTCTTTGCAGAGGATTTACGCGGTCTATCGAAATGCAACAGGTCTCCAGGACCACAGGTATATGCAGCCTCTCGAGGAATGCCAATGGTGACAACATGAGATTTACCTGCATATTTTGCTGCATGAGTCAATCCAATCTTCTCAGCATGAAGGGAAATTGTATGATCTGCAACAACAGCATCTCCATGAACAACTCCTTTATCAGAATCAATACCAGATGGTATATCGATTGAATATTTGATGGCCTTGGACTTGTTGATTGATTTAACAGCTGTAAGAAGCGGCTCCCTCAATGTTGAATGTAGACCAAAACCCATGAGAGCATCGACCAGAATATCTGCGTTTCGAATAGCTTTGCACGATTTCACATCAGACTCTGTCTGGAGCGTTGAAGTATTGATGTTCTTCAGATTTCTGAGAATGTCCCAATTGACCTGAGTGTCTTCATTGGAAATTGCTTTTTCATGACCCAGTAAGAAGACCTGAACCTTTGCACCTACCTCGTCAAGATACCTAGCTGCAACAAGACCATCACCACCATTCCCCCCAAGACCTGACAGAATTACTATTGATTTACCCTCGATATCTTCATTATCGATAATGACTCTGGCAACTTCCCGTCCAGCTATTTGCATGAGTAGGCTATGAGAAATGCCTAGATACTGTGCATTCCGTTCTAAAGACCGCATTTCGTTGGTACTGATTGGTACTTTCTTCATTGGGGTCACACTCAGAAATATACTCAATTACTCTTAACTGCTCATCTATATCAATGCATTTCTTGGTGGGGAGTCGTTTTCCATGGTGATTTGTTATTACTGGTAGTGTTTCGGTCGTATTAGCGCAATGGCCACGAAACCTCCAGTACCTATGATTCCAAGAACGAGTCCACCAAAGGATTCGATAAATGCCCATCCAATGACTGACTGAGAATCATACATAGAATATAACGCAAGTAAATCACTCCTAACTTGAATGTACTGGATTTTTGCAGCAGTGGTCCATCTTGTTTGAACAGTATTTGCATAAACAGCATCGTTCATCAGATCATTGTTGATCGCTATTGCGTATTCTAGAGTAAATTGTTCATCAAGAGTTGTCTTGGGATCCGCAATTATCATGAGTTCTGCCATCTCAGCCGCATAAAGATCAAGTTCATCGAGTGTAATATTACCATCAAAGTATAACTCCACCATTGTGTTCCAGCAGTCTTGTTGTTCAGTAAAAGAATCTGTGAGAACAGATTCAAAATAGTTCATCACAGATATGCTCAAGGATGAAAACTGAGTCTGGTTAACAACGAAAGATGTGCTCTCGATTGTCTGGTTGTAAATAGTATACAAGTATTCCTTTCCAGAGGCACCAGGTTCGTCAAATGCCTCCCTAAGGACTGGCAGCCGTAAAAGGTCCTCATCTAGCCAGAGGGATTGACCATAAGGTGAGAGTACAAAATCGATAAAACCCTCTGCAAGGTCTTTCTGGACTGTGCTACCAGCAATGGCGATTGGGTCGCCCTCAATTATAGTTCCATCTTGTGGTATGATGTATTCACAATCAGGATTTTGGAATTGACTGAGAAATCCATAGAAATCAATACATGGGACTATTCCTCTATCACCATTCTGAACAAGAGTCTGAGCCTCCACGGATCCGCCACATATCTGTGCATTGCCAGCCATGCGTGTGAGATGGGTCCAACCCGCTTCCCAACCCATTAGCTGGAGTGTCGTGTGATAGATCATTGCATGACTTGTCGTGTAAGGTGCATTTCCCATTGCAATAGTCGGAATTGTTGGTAGATTTTGTCCATAAATTGGACTTGAAAGATTCTCCCAATAGTAGGGTACTGGTAATGAGTAATCATCCAGGAAAGCATGATTCACCATGAATCCATAGGATGAGATTTTACTAGCAATCCATACCAACTGCTCAAGAGTATTGTTACCTTGCATAGAAGCACCTGCAATTGTATCAGGTACCCGACTTTCCACCTCTTGCATCAAAGTACTATTCATTGGAGATAGCAGACCCTCTTGCATGAGCCAGTCAAACAGGGTCACACCCCCACCCCAACAGATATCGATTTCATCTGCAAGGATAAGGTCATCCCAAAACTCATCAGATTGTGCTCTCCATACAATTTCAATAATATTGTTTTCAATTGCATAGGGTAATGAGAGAAACGCATCTGTAAAGACACTCTGCACAGCAATATCATGACGAGTAAGAATCGTCAAAATCTTTGGTTCTTCTATAATAGTTGTCGTTGTTGTGGTTGTGGTCGTATTAGTGGTCGTTGTGGTGGTAGTTTCTGTTGTGGATGTATCAGTCGTAGTTGTCGTTGTGGTCGTTATAGATGAGAAAAAGGAGAACATTCCTGCAGCTATAAAGAGACCTCCAATACCTAATAGAATAATTGCTAGAACAGCAACGATTGAGTTCATTTTTTGGCTCATGCACTCAACTCCCAAGTGCACACGCTATATCTATCAATATCAGGTGTACATGACCAAATAAATTATACTTAAAGAAAAAGATGAAGGAGTGGGAACCGTGGGGGTTCCCAAATTAACTACTTGTTCAGATATTCATGAATACCTCGTGCGGCTCTCTTTCCTGCTCCCATTGCACTAATGACTGTCGCAGCTCCTGTGACAATGTCACCGCCTGCAAAGACACCAAGTATAGAAGTCATACCAGTTTCTTCATCTACGACAATCGTTCCCCACTGAGAGACCTCAAGGCCTGGTGTAGATTGAGGAATGATTGGGTTAGGAGAGTTACCAATTGCGACAATAACAGTGTCAACATCAATAACGAATTCCGAGTTCTTGATGGGAACTGGTCTCCTTCTGCCAGAATCATCTGGTTCTCCAAGTTCCATTCTTAGACATTCCATTCCTACTACATTACGATTCTCATCACCAATGACCTTAGTTGGATTGACAAGGAACTCAAAAAGAACACCTTCTTCTTCAGCATGGTGTACCTCTTCAGCACGGGCAGGCAGCTCTTCATGGGATCTGCGATAGACAATTGTGACTTTATCAGCTCCTAATCTAAGAGCAGTACGTGCTGCATCCATTGCTACATTCCCTCCACCAATGACAGCGACTTGCTTTCCGACTCGCACAGGGGTATCATATTCTGGGAATTTATACGCTTTCATGAGATTGACCCTGGTTAGAAACTCGTTTGCTGAGAAGACTGTTGTAAGGTTCATCCCGGGAATTCTCATGAAATTAGGTGCGCCAGCTCCACTACCAATGAAGACTGCTTGATACCCATCTTCATCCATCAATTCAGGAATGGTTCGGATCTTACCAATGACATGATTCAATCGAATCTTAACACCCAGCTTCTCTAAGAAATCTACTTCCGCTTGAACAATATCTTTGGGCAATCTGAACTCGGGGATTCCATATACTAGAACACCACCTGTTTTATGAAATGCTTCGAAGATTGTCACATCGTAACCCATATTGATGAGGTCTCCAGCACATGTGAGACCAGCAGGACCAGCTCCAATAATTGCAACTTTCCTTCCATTCTTCGGGGGGAGGTCAGGGAGTGGCTCTCCATGAAGACGAGCATAATCAGCTACGAATCGTTCCAATCTGCCTATTGCGATTGGTTCATTTCGAATCCCATAGATGCAGGACTGTTCACATTGGGTCTCTTGAGGACATACTCTTCCGCAGACTGCAGGAAGACTATTTGTTTCCTTGATTTTTGCTGCAGCCTCCATGAATTTACCTTCACGGATAAGATTTATGAAGTCCTTAATTGGAACCTCAACAGGGCATCCACTCACACACTTTGGATTTCGGCACTGGATGCATTTCTCTGCTTCTGCCATTGCCTGTTCAACTGTGTAACCTAATGCAACTTCGTCGAAATTATGACTACGTTCTTGGGGATCTTGTTCGGGCATTGGAACTTTCGTGGTTGGAGGTTTGCGCTCTCTCTTTGGAGCTGAGTCTTTCTCGTTATCAGTCATCACTCAGCACCTCCATGCTCATTTGCCCATATTTCATTGGATAGAGCCTCTTGTTCGACATATGCATTTAATCGGTCCATTAGTTCTCCAAAATCGACCTGATGACCATCAAACTCCGGTCCATCCACACATGCAAATTTCATCTGTCCACCAACAGTTACACGACATGCACCACACATACCTGTCCCGTCTACCATAATACTGTTCAGGCTCACAATAGTGTGAATCTTTGATTCCTCAGTTGTCTTTGCTACAAATTTCATCATTGGGACTGGACCAACAGCAAAGACAAGGTCAATCTTACGACCTTGTTTTATGAGATCACCAAGAACAGTAGTAACAAAACCATGGGTCCCACAGGTGCCATCGTCGGTTGTTTCATAGAATTCATCACTGATTGATTTCATCGCATCTCTATAGATGAGCAGGTCCATTGTACGAGCACCATTGATAGTGATCAAGTAATTCCCAGACTCTTTGAATGCCCGTGCAACAGGATATACAATTGCACTTCCACATCCACCTCCAACAGCCACTACAGTCCCATAGACTTTGTCTGTTGGAGAGGGTTTCCCTAAAGGACCTATGAAATCCAGAATCGTATCCCCTACTTCAAGACTGCCAAGAAGTCTTGTGGACTTCCCCACTTCTTGAAAAGTGACAGTGATAGTTCCTTTCTCACGGTCAAAATCTGCCAAGGTCAGAGGAAATCGTTCGCCGGTTTCATTTACACGGATCATGACGAATTGACCCGGTTTGCAGACTCGCGCGATTTCAGGTGCCGTAACAACAAGCATCTTGGTAATTTCATTGAGAACTTTTTTGTCTATGACTTCGTACATTGATTAAGGCCTCAAATAGACCCTCTTCATTCTGAGGATCGACCAACCGACACCGCTATGATGATTGAGATAAAAGTTATGGTGAAACAATATTTCGAATCATCTCTTGTAGACTGAGCGTACTTCTCTCACTACAAGTCCCGGTAAATCCTTGACCGATTTAATAGGATAAACAGAGGCACCAGCATTTTGCAACGCTTGATATGCCTTGGAGGTTCTGGAGCTTCGACCTGCTCCAATATGAAACATGAACAGTTTGTGTCCTCGTCGGACCAACATTTCAACTGTATCAACCATTTGGTTCCAGTTTGAGACCTCAGCATCAGTGATGAGCAAGGCCATTACTTTGGATTCGGTCTTCTCACAACTTGTAATGATTTGCTTGATAGGAGCAACAGTCCCTCCACCCTGATATGAGAGCAGAACATCCTCTACTGGTGCTCGCTCCTTAGACCAATCACATGAGACTGTGCCATCGGAAAAATTAATCGCAGACACTCTACATCCCTTGCGATAGGCAAAGTCCATTGCAGCAAATGCAGATACGAGGGCGGTATGATATTCACCAGCAATAGTACAAGACTTCATTGCCCAAGTCATTGAGCCGGAAGAATCGATTACCAGTAACATGTCAGGAAGAGATTTGGAAACCTCGCCTCCACTGACCTCATACTGCTGCCATTTTCTTGTAGACCTATTAGGGATTAATACTGGAAAAGTCTGCAAAGACTGAACTAAATCAAGTTCTTCTAGTGGGTCACCGAGTCTCCAGACTTCAGGTGTAAGGGGAATAGTGCCAGTCATCTTAGATGATTCAATCTCGATTCGTAGTGCACCATAAGCCTTCGCCCTATACCAAAAACGAGTCCATTCAGCACTTGCGGGTCCTACACCAGCTGTAAAATAGACGCCATGTAGATCATCAATATTGCCGCCCATTTGGTCGACTTCGATAGCTAATCTTTCCATCTCTTCTTCTAGATTGAATCCCTCTGGACTTTGAAGACATTTTTTAGCCATATCACCATTTCTAATCTCGACAGGACTGCCCATGATTCCATCAACATCAAGAGGTACCATTACAAGACTTTTACCGTCTTCAGAATCACTCTGTTCAATCTCTTTTGTTCTATCCGTTGAACAACCCGGAAGTCCTTCTTGATCTTCTGGAAGCCATTTAGAGATGATCTCTGCTATCTTCTGACAGGTTTTAGGCCATCGATGCTCATCGTTTAATGACCTCCGTGCAATATCGATTATTTGTTGTGCAACATTAACGGTATTTTCATTTATAGTAAGTGTAGGCGGAATTAGAAAGCCCCACATGAGTCTATAGCAAGTAACGATAAGCAACCAGAGGTCACTGGGAGTGCTAACTCTCATGGCAGAGTCATGAATTGAATTATTGATTCTACTATGAGTGAGAGATGGAAAACGGTTCAAGAGACTTGAGTCAACTACAAAGTCCGCAAAGATGTTACATACAAACATAGCAGTTGCTTCATTGACATGTTTCCTTGCTGCAGAGAACATCCTCCCGTTCATTACACCATCAAAGGGACAGAGAAGATAGTGCTGTATCTCATGATGACAAACAGATGTTAGGTATGATACAGCTTCCTCATCAATCATATGGAGAGGTACTCCAACTGTGTTAAGATGGACTCTCCAATTTTGAGAATCGATATAGAAGAAGCTAGAAGCCTCAAGATTATGTTCAATCTCAGGTTCTGGGAGAGGTGGATGATAAAAGTCCCTTATCGCCTGAGACCATGCGATTCTTGCGATATTTCGTAACGAATCAATCCAGTGCGTTTCATCGGCAGTGTTTTCCATCGACCTACACCTCTATGAACATAGATGAGATTCCAATTCTTCCTTTAACGAAACTGCCTCAGAACCTCCAGAAATCTCTAAAAATACAGAAGATTCAGGAGAATCCCCAGTAACATAGATTACAAGAGTGAGGCCATCGACCCTCAATACTTTCCTCTTGGGCGCACTTAGAGTTTCTTTGAGAACTGGCGTAAGTTTTGGAAAACTAATACCAATAGTAGTCCAGAGATCCTGCCATTGCTCAAAGGTCAGTTCAAATTGAGTCAAAGTCAATTTATGGAGTGCCTCAGATACCTGATTTAATAGCATACTCCGATTCGGAAAGTCAGAGTCTTGCAATAATTCACCATGTATTTGACTAAGTTTCTCAACATCTCGACCCTTGATACCTCTCTCAATATTCTGAACTGTCTTCGCGTATCTAGGTTTCTTTAGCTCTTTTGCTAATTCTGAATAATCTAATCGTACTATCATATCACTCTTCGACATTTCCTTAAGTTGTTCCATAGCGTCTTTATCTTGTACTCCATGCTTGAGCTTTTCAATAAGCTCTACTGCGACAGCTCTTTGAGCGAATCGGGAGGAAGCTAACTCCACCAGGTATTGAGTGAATGCATAAGAATTCCCATAGAATGGAGACCGTTCAAGTTCATCCCTGATAAATCGGGTCCTGTGCCAGAAGACCAGAGGTGCTAGGGACTTCACAATCTCAATGCTTACTTCTTGAGCCCCAACCAACCATGCTGCGGCTTTTGAATAACGATTCAAGTCCTTGGCAGCACGGACGCTTAATGGAATGATAACCTTGTTACAAACACTCTTTGTGGTATTGAAATGACAGCCATCACAAAGTCCAGTTTCAACAGTAAGTCCAGAAGACTGGCTCTTGTCAGCTCTAATACATGCTCCGAATTCTCGTATCGTCGATCGCATATATTCTGATGCTTCCGATGATACAGGTACTTTGTCTGCCAAGTTCCATATCGTCAGGAGATTCTCTTCAGTAAGAATTGCCGGTACTTGCCAGAGTTCATCAAAACCAAACAAGCGTTCGTCTCGTGATGCAAGAATAAGTTCTAGATCACTCACTGTTGGCATTGTTATTGGAACTGCAATTCCGAAACGATCAAGAAAAGGTGGACCTATATCAAAAGTTCCACTATCAGCAGGATTTAGTGTAGCATATAGACAAAACTCAGCACACCGCTTCACATCATCATAATACTTGACCTCGCCCTCAGCTAGAAGAGAGAGAAGTATATTTTGAGAGTGGGGTGTGAGTCGGTTTATTTCATCTATGATCTTCCAGAAACCAGTAATAAACGAACGCCATACAACGACTTCAATCCCCTCTTTTATAAGAGGACCAGGACGAAGTGTTGCCACCATTTTCTCTTCCGTAAGCTGAGGATGTCCTCGTAGTATCCCGTCTTCAATCTCTTCAAGGCTCTTTCCAGTCATCATGCGACCTAGAATCTTAGCTAGTGTTGTCTTTCCTCCACCATGCCCGCCAACCAATAACATGGCAGAGCGAGGGACAAGCGCATTAAGAACACAGGAACCTACAATCAGAGGAAATCTAGTTGTTTGAATCTTATCCTTTGTACCGCTAGTCGAATACTTGATCTCTAAGTCTGTTGAGTGTACAAAGAGACCCCTACTCTCTACAGTAGTAATGATACTTCTGACAAGTTCTCGTAACTTTGTTGATGGAGAGTTCATTCTATCACAGGCAAAGATGTAGTGGGTCTATAATACTTATGAACATCGCAGTATGAGGCGCGGAATCTTCTAGTAATAGAAGAGAAGAAATTCAATGTGGTAAATAATGGTGCGTCATATATTAAGGTAAAGGGCGCGAATTTGTACCGTCTCCGAAGATGTAATATGGCTTCATGAGAAATTTCGAAGGCCAAAAAGTGGGATTGCAAATTGGGCGAAGAGAGAACCTATGCAGAAGTAGTTTCACTAATTGAACCAGAGAATCTACCACCAACTCGTCTGAGTCAATATTCAATAGTGACAAAAGCCATGGAGCATCATGCACTAGTGAAACGCTTTGATACACTGAAGAAGGAAATGACTGAATCCAACCTCGAATTCGGAGGACGTGTTCTCTTGATTGGGCCTCCGGGAACTGATTTTGAAGCCTTTTCCCATCATCTGTGTCGAGAGGTACCTCTAAAGATGGTACGTTTTAGAATGGAAGAAATGCTCAGAAAGACGAAGAGAGAAACTAGTCTTTTTAGCATTGGTTTTGAGTTCGCTCGTAGAAACACACCAGTACTATTATTGATTGAAAGACTTGAATCAATCACTCCAAAGAACAGCGAAATGTCTGCAGTACTCCAAGATGAACTCAAACGCACAACATGGGATGATGATGAGATATTAGTGGTCGCAACTACAACAAGACCTCAAGATCTGGACATAGAAACTCTGACATTATTCGACAGGACCTACGTATTTAGCTCCACTACACTCGAAGATCGAGTAAGGGTGTTTGAACAAGTTCTGAAGAATCGAGAAGAAATGGATCCTACAATAATAGCTGAACTAACTGAAAGTTGGGGATTTTCTGACATAAAACGATTAGCTACAAGTTTATTCATGATGGAGAGAGATAGCACTAGTCAAATCTCGCGAGAGAATATTGAGAAATTTATTGAGGATAGCTATGTTATACCACTCACAAACAGTCGATATCTATCTTCGATTACTCAGAAGATCAGTGGCGTGACACAAATAAAGTTAGATAACCTACATCATGAGTATCCTGATGATTTTCTTGATCAACTCTATCTTCTGGCAGTTAGTGAAGACTATGCAAATACTCAGCGAATCATTGAAGTGCTCAATGAGGGAATGCCTTTGTCAAAAACAGACCATGAATTCCTCTCTAAGCATCCTTACATTTTGAATGGTTCTCCAGAAGACCGATTAACTAGACTTCTTCGAGCGAAGAAAAGTAGCGACAGGCTTCAAAGAATTATGGGACGTTAACTAGGGGAATAGCATTTGGGAGATATCAGAGCATATATTGAATCTGTTAAACTGGACAACTTCCTGTCATTCTACTCAGGGATAGTTACATTCGATAAAGGATTGACTGTACTTGCTGGACCAAATGGTTCTGGGAAGACCTCCATTTTTCATGCTCTGAAGTTTGGTCTTGGTTCGAACCAACGCGAGAATCGATATGGTAAGTGGAGTGATTTCATCAGACACGGAGCTTCTAGTGCTAAAGTTGAAGTCATCGTCAAGGTGAATGGACAAAACAGGAAGTTTCTGCGAAAAATAGACCGTGATGGTATTCCTAGAGCATATGTTGATGGTCGCAGGGTTAAAGCTGCAGAACACCGATTAATTGTCGATTCATTTGGTCTAGACACTGATAATCCCTTGGTCTTCATTCCCCAGGAAAGAATCAATGCAATTCGTGATATGGATCCTTACGAGGTAAGAAAACTGGTGGAGGAGGGCACTGGACTTAACACTTTGAGAGATAGAATCGTACTGCAAGAGACCGAAGTAATTCAGAGTCGCCACAAACTTACTTCAGCATTGACAGAATCTAAATCGGTAGAGAGAGAACTAGAATTATTAAAACATGATTTAGATAGGCTAGAAAAAAAGCGTTCTTTACAAGATAAAGAGAGGATTCTGGAGCAGGAGCTTAGGTGGGCTTTATTTGATGATATAATTGTGAAGGTCAAAAATATCAAAGCAGAAATTGAAGGCAAAGAAACAGGACTTATTTCGATCCTTGAAGAACAGGCTCAGATTCAAGCACAAGTTGAAGAGAATGAAAGACAAACACAAGAACTTGACGAGAAACTAGCAAATCTGCAGATTGAGATTGGGAGTATATCAGCCAAAATCGATGAAGAAAACAGAAATCTCTCCAGAATCAAAGGTGATTCTCAGAAACAAATAAGCGAACTTCAACAATTAGAGAGAGAGGTAAAAGCAGAAGGCCGAAAACAAGAGAAACTCAAAGAAGATATCGAGAGAATTTGTTCTACAAAAGAAGAAACCTTGGAGAAGCAACGTCAATTAAAGAAGGAACTTCAAGAGATAGATGAAGAACGTGCTCATATTAGAGATGAGCTTGAAGCATTTGCAGAATGGAATACGAAGAGGGCGGAAACACATGGAAAATACAAAGCCCTTCACGCAGAGCTTGAAGGTAAAGATCTCCTCATGAGAAGTGTTCGTGAAAGGCTTCAAGTTGAAGAAGCCGAACTAGAATCAATTGAAAGCAAATGGTCGCACGTATGGACCGAAATGGAAAAAGCAGACGATAAGGAGCTTGCTCTGAAAAAAGGCCAGATTGAGAGAGAGATTTCCACATTCAATGAAGAACGTTTTCGACAGAGTAGCCTTGTGGCCCAACTCCAAAAAGAGATTGATGAACTCCAAGTTAGGCTATCAGAGACCTCTAAGCGAATACCTGAAGCAGTAAGAGAACTTAAAGATGCCATATTAGAGCACAATTTGGGGTCAGTGTCTGGTCCAATAATCGAGCTATTCAGCGCTGATGATTCTATTGCAACAGCTGTGGAGGCAATTCTGCCAGATAATTTTGCACTTTCGTTTATTGTTACAGAGGAGTCTGACTTTCAGATTCTCCAAAAGCTCAGAGATAATGCAAACGCTCCATCGCCACTCATTCTATTAAAACCTGATTTTGAAACAGTATCACGTCCCACTCTAAATACATCTACGGGTATCGAGGGGTGGCTTTGGGAAAGGCTCAATATAGATGATAAAACACAAGATTTGCTTCGAAGAGCTATTGGTGATTATGTACTAACAAAATCTGCAAAAATAGCAACTCGTATTGCAACGAAGGATAACCTAAGAGCTGTATCAATTGATGGTCATGTAGTCATTCCAGAGGGGAATAAGATAGTAAGTAGTCCAAGAGTTGAGCCCTCAGGAATGGTTTCCACAGCACCTCTGCAATCACGTCTATCACGAGCAACTAAAGAACTAACAATCGCCAGAAAGCGAGTCACTGACACAATGTCTAGTATTGAAAGTTTAACAAATGAGAGAGAACAAATTCTAGATCTATTAAGTCAGATGACTCGATGGAGTGGAAATTGGGAGAGAAGAAAGAAGCTCTTGGAAACAATTCCAGAACAGGAAGAAAGGCTTGCTGCCTTGGACAATGAACTCAAGATAATTCAAGATGAACTAATAAAATCAGAACGAAACCTTCGAAAATTGGATAATACTCAACCACCTGAGAGAAGTAGATTAGTGGGACAGGATTCAGCGCTCAGAATGAAGCAGAGACGTGTACAGACAGACCTGAGCAGAATCGACAGTCGGGCTAATGCTGCAGAAAGAGATGAGGAACTTAAACGGCAGGACCTCAAAAGGGTAACCGAGAATTTAGATGTCCTAACAAATAGCTTGGAAGACTTGTTAACAGAAATAAAGGAATCTAAGAATGCAGCTGCTGAGATTCTTGAAAAGATTGAAGTAATGAAAACAGGTCAAGAAGAAACTCGCAAAAGTAAAGAAACACTCCTTGAAGAGCTCTCGAAATTGAAAGTAGAAAACCGCTCCCTCAGTAGTAGAACTGTGGAACTTAATCTAATGATAAAAGAACGAAAGTTGGAGGTTCTTCAGGCAAAGAGACAATTGACAAATATGGAATATGACCTTGAGAACATTGAACGCGAGCTTGAAGGGGTTGCAAGACCAAGTCTTATCAGACCACTTGATCAAGTGAGAGACGAACTGGTCAGACTTCGTCATATTCTTGATGATTATCAAGACGTATCCGAAAGTGTTGCACATACTGAATCTCAACTCAAAGGGCGATTAACGACCCTTGTGCAACGAGTAGCTGAGCTTCAAGAGGAATTTGACGAAGCTGAAGCGGCTGTGAAAAATATTCGAGAACAGTACCATAATGGTATGAATGACACTCTTCGACAAGTCGAGAGAGGTGTTAATGAGGTACTGGGTACTGTTCAGTTTCCAGGTAGTGTAAGATTCGAGCTTGCTCTGAGAGACGGTAATTATGGAGTTGAGTTCAAATCGAGAATTAAAGCTGAAGGCTATGGTGAAATAAGTGCTGGTTCTGGTGGAGAGAAATCTCTCATTGCAATCTCATTAATTCTTGCTCTACAAAGATTCAATCCTGCACCAGTCTATATCCTTGATGAAGTAGATACATTCCTTGATGCCACTAATACAGAACTAGTAAGTAGACTACTCCATGATGCCTCAAGAAGAAGTCAATTTGTTCTGTTGACTCCAGCTAAAAGTACGCACCTTCTAAAACATGCAGACAAGATACTAGGGGTTGTTTCACCAAATGGTGTAGAACCCTCTATAATCATTGAGAGCCCAAGATTCAAGGGGCAATAGGAGAAGCGAAAATGAATCGGAACGACAATCTAACTGAAAGGGTCTATGAGATAGTCCAAGCTGTACGTTCTGGAAATATAGATCCATTGGAATTGAGGTTGACTGATTCGTACAAAGAACTTCAGGAACTCATTGCAGAGTTGGACAATAGAATTGACATCGATGAAATGTTGAATGAGGTTCTTGGAGTAAAGGTAAGTCGTGTTCAAGAACTAGCTAGGGTTCTTGCATCTCCAGAGATATATGTCGCACGACTAAAAGGAAAATCAACACGGGACCTAGCGAAACTACTAAGTGTCAGGCAACCAGTTATTTTCAACCATCTTGAACATGACTCTCTAAATGGATCACTTGAACGGATTGTACAACTTATTGATGCTATGTCACGGGAGCCTCCAGAGGAAATCGTTCCAGATACAAGTGGATTACCTAATGGATTTGCCTTGGAAACAGAAGATGCTGTCTTTATGGAAGATATTGAAAAATTCCTTGAATCAATCCCCTTTAAGGGAAAGGTCATTTTTGATGACATTGTGGAGAACAAAGAATTCGATGTATTCCTAAAAAATTTCTTGTACATAATCATCCTTGTCTCACGGGGTCAACTACACTTTAATCCAGTCACACGTCAACTCTGGAAGCCGATTGCTCCAGAAGCGACGTGATACAAGGTTTATGTAGATACTTCAATTGCGCTTTTTTCAGTTTGTCTGTCAGAGATTTCATTCTTCTGAGGAAGTCTTGAATGAAGTCTTAGTTTCACAACTATAATGAAACCAATCAACGATACTCCGACAAGAGCCAGCGCAGCTCCAACAAACGGTGGGCCCGTAGACCCAACTGACTCTGCCCATAGTCCACCAATGCCCATCCCCATTACCTGTATCGCGGTAAAAGCTACATTAAGGAGGGCGAACACACGACCTCGTAAATCGTCTTCAACTAATTCCTGCATAAGGACGGTAAGGGGGATGTTCAGGACAACATCAACTGCTCCAATCATTGTCCAAGAGAGCATGACTGTGATCAGGTCAAATGCAAGAATAAGCGCGAATACAGCAACACCTGCTAGAAGCCCGGCAAATGAAACCAAATAGAGTGGCTTGTCAATACTCTTCTTTTTACTGAAGTAAATTGCTGTAATAGCTCCTGAAGCAGCTCCAGCACTTAAAACAAGTCCAATCTGAGCAGAGCCAAGTTTGAGTTCGCCTTCTAAGTAGGGCATAAAGAGGGCATTTAGTATTCCAGAGGACATAGCAATCAACATAGCAAAAACGAAGAGGAAAGAGAGAATGGAATTTCCTGCAACATATTTAGCACCTTGAATGATTTGTGCACGAAGAGATTCGTAATCAGTACTATCTCGCAAGGGGATGAGATTAGTATCTATTCCTTGGAGCGCAGTAGCAGAGAGTAGAAAGGTCACCGCGGTTATTGCAAAGGCCATAAAATAATCGGGGGCAAGGAGCGCAACAAGAATTCCTCCAAGAGGAGGAACAACTAACTGAACAACCTGAAAAGTCATTTGAGATAGAGAGTTTGCAGCAACTAATTCATTGCCTTCAACAAGGTTTGGAATAGATGCGCTCCTTGCTGGAAAAAACCAAGCGTTTGCCGTAGCAAAGATAAACGTAAGCAAGTATACCCAGTATATGGTTGGAATAAATGACGGGAAATAGACTGTTAAAGGAATTAATAATATGACAATAGCCCGTACAATATCAGATGCAACCATGATCTTTTTGCGATTCCATCGATCCACGTATACGCCGATAAAGCCAGCAAAGAGAACAACAGGAATCGTTTGAACCATCGCAAGAATTGCCATTGCCATTGGAGAACCTGTTAATCCATAGGCATAGAACATCAGAGCAAGCGAACAAATTGCGGTCCCAATATTCGAAACTAATTGACCAGACCAGAGTCGTGCAAAGTCACGATGACCAAGCACAGTCTTAAGACCAATCTGTTTCTCGTCTTTATGATCTGTTTGAATTGTTTCTATTTCAGCCAAGAAATTCATCTCCTGAAATATACACTTGCAATCGCATAGGTAGATATCATAGGTTTCTCTGTGTTCAATTTCCGAGGGATGAGATCAAACCTAACTACAGCCATTTTAACACCTCAATTTGGAAATGTAGGCACGAGCCAGAGCATCTGTAGACTGAATTGATACAATTACACATTCACGAGCTGCACGAGTTGTATGGTTATTATCATTCTTTGCCATTGTATTTCACACACCCCTATAGTTTGGTCACTGCATATGCTGCTTCTGAGCTAGAATGACCAGTTCTTCGGTCACTGGGTGACCAATCAGCAATCAATGAGGGATCTGCAACAACGAAGGTTGTTCTCTGTTCAGCACTATTCATTATTATCTACCTCACAGTTGTCATGTAAGCATAGGTTATTGCATCAGTGCTCAAAGCACCACGGTTTGTTCGATTTTTCATGATGGTTCGGTTGTTCATTGTTAGAGCCATATTAGTTCACAAGAGATACTGCTCAGAATTAGTATATATACCGAAGCCACTTTTCAGGGACACAACATGAAGTCACAAGATGTGACTAATTGAAGGCGCTTTTATCATTGAAAAAGGTTAGACTTTATACAGTCTAGAATTACTGTTAATGTAGATTATGAACGAGTATGCAATACTAGTAAAGCTCCTTACGAGGACAGGAAATCCAATCGGTGCAAGTGTAGAGGATATGCTTGATGCTATGGGGCTTCCTGAAGATGTTGGAAGACACGTCCTCTTTCAGCGTTTAGGTAGCTTACATGAAAGAATAAGACCACTCGGATTATATGTGAAACATAATCCAGTTGCGGGAGTATTCTACCTCGACATATCTGATCAGGTTGATCTAGCTCAAGATACTGCTGCATTGCCTGACAAATTAGCTGCGACATTATTGATTGTAATCACACTAGCATATCAGGAAGGTGGCTGGGTCAGTATCGATCGAGTCCGAGAATTCAGGAAGAAAGCATTGAGGGGCATCATGGAGGACCTAAGAGACCTTCAGGGACAAGGTTATGTAGAGATTAGCCAAGATAAAAAACAGGTGCGACTTGGAACAAGAGTGCCATTTGAGATTGATTACGAATCGTTCTTTAAGGACCTTGCTGAGAGCTAAGAAATTAGATGCCTCTTCGTTAGTTTTATCAAGGTTAGGTAGGAGAGCTACACGGTCTAAATCATGTCACATAGACGTTCATTACGATTTGCAAAATCGACCTGCCCAATCTGTGGGAGTAAGGAGGTCGCCCGAGATGATCACAAGGGAGATCTTCTATGCACAAACTGCGGCCATATCGTCACACGAGTTGAGTCAAGATCAGTTGGCAAATTCGATATCGCGCAGCATCTCAAACGAAACGGAAAGATGTCTTTCAATCGATTAAGAGAGGTAACTGGTGCATCTGATGACAAACTCTTCGGCGTCTTACAGGGCATGGAAAGCATGGATCTTGTCATGCAAGTAGGTGGAGAATATTCTCTAACGAAGAAAGGCCAGAGATGGTACCGTCAACGATTAGGGCAGGAGTGGGGATATTAGATAACACATCGCGGCTCCTCACCGTTCATTGTATGTCGGACAAACGTGGACACCAAAGTGTTGTCCTCCCAGGAAACAGCACCGGGAATGACTCTGCGAGGACTCTATCGTGTCAGACCGACCTTAGGCTTCCATTTCTCTGCTGCATGTATAAAGACATGTATAGTGTTTCAAACACCCGTCTAAGAAGTGTCCAACTTGGCTAATATTCATGTAACTGTTTGCTACCTATAGTGTACACTATAGAAAAAATCTCCACTCAAATTTTTTTATGTTTATTTTTACCGTTAAATATAGATTTATTAAACTAGAAAATGGAATCAAGATAGGATTCGGTTCATTGATTTCTTCAATCTCCCCTCCTAAACCACGCGATAAGCTGAGAAAAATCAGCATCTAATTATACAAAGAATCGAATCCTTTCTTGTTCTGTGCGATTCTGGAGTTGTATTGTTTGACACTTATTTTCCAATTTCTGAGTAGCTACTCGATTTTATTTTTCCTAATGTACCTAACAAAATCCTTAATATAAGAAGAAAACGAGTGTTCAGTAGGGTCTAGTTCGGAGAACTTCAAACTCCCCTCCTAACCACGCGAATTATTCCTACTCCCCGTAGGAACTACTTTCCCTAATTTTTCTGAACTAGGCCCGTATCCCTCCTTTTGGAATCGAATGCAGCAATAAAGGCGAATCGAAAATTGCACAACTATTTTGATGACTTCAGATTAATGAGGATCTTCATTTCTTAATCACTAATACGGGGCCATCTATCTTGATAGACATCTCTGGAGGAAGGTCAAGTAACCAGTCTTCAAGTTCCTCAAGACTGTTGAAGCGGAGCAGGGTTGCTAACCGAAAGAGAGGTAAGGTCTCATAACGAGTCATCACCTTCTTCATCTGAACCATTCTAAAGGCTTCAAGTTCGGCCTTTGCTTCTTCAGCCAATTCCTTTGATGTATCAATCCAAGGGCTATCGAGATCAAAGTCCCATACTTCTACAAGCCCTTCCATCGAGCCGGTAATCACGTGTCTACAGTCTGGAGAAACAATCAATGAGTGAACATTCTCAGTATGCTTCAATTCTGCAAGTAACACGCCGCCACGTAGGACCCAAACACGAACAGTCCCATCTGTTGAACCCGAAATAATATGTTGGCTGTCAACTGTGATATGAATTGTCAGAACTGGTCCCTTATGTCCTACCATGGTCTTTAGTAGAGTGCCAGTCTCAAGATCCCAAAGATAGAGATTCCCATCTTGGTCACCAGATATAATATACTTGGAGTCTGCGGTCATTGTTATGGCTGTAACATGACCTCTGTGCCCTTCAAGAGTCTTGAGCAAAACTCCTAATTCAAAGTCCCATACCCACACAGTGCCAGGATCACGTTCACCGGGATTTCGCTTGCTTCCACATAGCAAATGTCGACCATCAGGACTTATCATCATGCTATAGATTGGACGGTCGTGTTCAATAGTACGTAGAAGAACACCCCTATCGATATCCCAGAAACGAGCCATACCATCTTCTCCACCAGTGACGATGAAACGCTTGTCGGGACTGACAGCAAGAGCTGTTACATGGGCAGAATTAGGAGCAAGAGAACTTATGAGCTCGTATTTATCAATATCCCACACTTTGACAGCAAGGTCCTTGTCAGCAATAGACACCAGTCGTTCACTATCAGGAATCACAACAAGTCGATAGACAGGACCATCATGACCAACAAACTTGTGAATCGCACGTCCAGTGGAAAAGTCCCAGATGTGAATTGTAGCATCTTGCCCACCGCTTATGATTCTCTGACCATTTTGTGTGATTGTCAGCGACCATACTGTAAACTCATGCCCTTCCATGTGGTTGCTAGGCGTTAGCTCACCATCCAAATTCTTGTTCTCCCTCTCAGTTAGTAGACAACTATAAGAGTCAAAACAAAAAAAGTTGTCGATTTAACCTTAAAAAATAGAAGAGGTGAGTGGCACTAGTGCCACCACCAATTTGTGTATGTTATCCTATTGGGGTACGTCAATTGTTTCAGCAGTCATCATACCAAAGTCTGCTTCTTTCATGCTCTTTCGTAGTGCCCAGACAGTCAATCCAAAGAGTATGACTAATGCTATCACCGAAACAATTAGCATTTCAACAGTTCCAGAAGTCTCTAGAATGACCAAAAGTGGAGCCAGAATCAACGCAAGTAGATTGACAACTTTGATCATTGGGTTGAGTGCAGGACCTGCAGTATCCTTGAGGGGGTCACCTACTGTGTCACCTACGATTCCGCATTTATGACGTTCAGAACCTTTCCCTCTATTGTGTTCGGGATCACATGGTTCATCCTCAATCGCCTTCTTTGCATTATCATAAGCGCCACCAGTATTAGACATGTAAACAGCAAGCAGTTGACCAGATACAATAATTCCACAGAGAAAACCGCCTAATGCAGCCACACCAAACAGAATTCCAACTATTATTGGAACACAGACGGTTAGAGTAGCAAGTGAAATAAGTTCCTTTTGAGCAGCAGTCGTTGAAATGTCAACAGCTCGGTCATAATCTGGTTTGACAGTACCCTCAAGAATACCAGGTATCTTGAATTGTCTGCGTACTTCTCTAACCATTTCACCAGCAGCTCGAGTAACTGCCTTAATATTCACTGCGGAAAATAGCCAAGGCAAAGCTGCACCAAGAAGCAATCCCGAGAATACTCTGGGATCATCAAGTAACAAATGATGTACTCCTAGGGGATATAGAGCCACAACAAT
>SDOA01000156.1 GCA_004524595.1 Candidatus Thorarchaeota archaeon
TATTCTACTACGAAAACGATAGCTGAATCTTTCTATCTTGGTACATTCCAAGAATAATACTCTTGTCTATACTGTTGGGTAAATCCAAAACGAGTATAGAGTTTCACAGCTGAGGGATTATCAACATCAACTTCTAATTCAGCATATTTAATATCTTTGTCAGCTTTTATTCTCATCAAACCTTCATGCAACAAAGCCTGTGCCACTCCATTCCCTCTATGTTCAGGTAATAGACCAAATGGGCCCAAGTATACTATGTTATCATTTGCACGACCAATTGAGAAACCAACAATCTTGTTGTCTTTCACTACAAAGAGTGAAGTAGCATGAAAAGGTCTTGTCCTATCAAACCAATGTTTGAAGGTGGTTTGTTGCTCAGATGGAGCCATGTCCAGGTGGAGCCGATCTTTGCTTAACTTGAATGTTTCATGGAATACCTCATACACCTCAGCATCTGTCCTATCACCAACTTCCTCAAATTGATACCCTTCTGGAAGTTTAGAACTCTGCAACTCTGGTATCCACTTGCTCATCTCCACTCTCATTGATGCCTCTTCAGTAGCCTTATGAAATCCCTCCCTCTCATAGAGGATTTGATAGTCACTTCGAAGTTTCTCATTGTTTTCATTAATTGGGCTGAGACTGGCTTCGAGTCTATTGAATCCAATATGCCTAGTATATTTCTTGCATCTCTTAATCAGTGTTCGAGCGACAGCATCTCTTTTCTTTGATTGCATTACAATTGGATCCCATTTACTGATGAAGACCATTCTTGGAAATCCTGTGTATATCCCCAATTTGCCAAGAATCTCACGACTCTCTTGCTCTCGTGCTAAGACGACTAATTCGTTCTCATCATCTGCTCTCTCATTGAGTGATTGCTCAATTTCAGCTGTTGTCCTATTCTCAACTCTAAATACCGATGACTGCAAAGTCTCGAAGGTAAATTTGGCTAGTTCAGCTATATCAATATCACTAAGTCTTTGAACAATAATTTCAAACATAAATATCACATCTTAATTGTTCTATTTTTTTTTGCACTTTGTGAATAGCATGTTTCTAGATGATACCAATTAGTTGAATTATGGATGCTTGATTACATTCATAAGTTCTCTTACATGCGCCAATATTTGTAGTGAATCAAATTGCAAGTAGAATATTCTTCCGTTCTTGTCCGATTTGGAGAGATTGGAATCAAATCTAAACAAACTCGCCGTCGAATGACCAACCTACTTGCTGACCATATAAGATCTGCATTGAATGAACATGATATTATCTTCACAGAAGTCCGAATAGAGTATGGTCGAATCTTTGTTGTAACAGATGATGCTGAAAATGCAGCTAAAATCACAGCTAGGGTTTTTGGGGTTGTTTCCACCTCTCCAGTATTTGAAACATCAGCAGATAAGGATGACATTCTTGAAACCGGTGAACTGCTTGCTCGAAGATACTTTAAGAGAGGACTAACCTTTGCTGTTGATGGTCGAAGAACAGGCACTCATGAATACACAAGCCAAGAGATTAGAGGTCTCTTAGGCGAGCGAATTTTAGAGGGAATTCCTGAACTAGAGTTGAAAGTCAATCTCACATCACCTGAACAATCGCTCTATGTAGAAATTCGGGATGAAAGAACGTATTTCTTCACTGAAACTTACAAAGGTGTTGGAGGGATGCCTACTGGAACCCAAGGTAAGGCAGTATGTACTATTTCAACAGGACTCGATTCACCAGTTGCTGCATACAAGATAATGAGGCGTGGTGTTGTTCCCGTCTTTGTTTACTTTGACAACTCTCCTCATGCAGACTCTCGATGCACAGAAGTGGCAATACAACAAGCTCAATTGCTCGCAAATTACATTTATGGATATAATGTGAAGATGTACATAGTTCCACATTGGCCAGATTTAGAGGATGCTATGCGTTGTGGTCCTGAGAAAATGACCTGTCTATTTTGTAAAAGGAATATGATGCGTATTGCCCGTGAGATTGCGATTGCTGAAAAGGCTGATATGATAGTCACCGGAGAGATTATTGGTGAACAAGCATCTCAGACTACTGCTAACCTCAGAGTAATTGATGAGGCAGTGAAGGACTTTCCAATACTACGACCTCTTGCAGGAGATGACAAAGTAGATGTTGAACGACTAGCTCAAGAAATCGGAACTTACCAATTTGCCTCTGAGAGCATCGAGTGCTGCGATCTTGCTCCGAAATATCCTGCTATAGCCTCATCAGTAGAATCCGTTCTTAACGCTGAGGAAAACATGAATCAATCAATTCTAGCTGAAGAACTTAGAAATGCAAAAGTCATATGGCTAAGGAAAAAGAAGTAACAAATGCTCTATACCATCCTTATTTTACCAATTAGAATCCTAAAAACTCCTAAATACGTTCCAAAAGGTATATTTTTTAGTCTTTCCTGTAATACAAAGTTATTAAATTAAAATATACATGAATCGGCTGTATAAACGCTGCAAATTGCATTTTAAGGAGTCTGAAACGTCATGCCAAGATCACGAAAAGACAGAATCATTCCTGTAGCACCAATTGACAAACTCATAAGAAGGGCTGGAGCTGGACGAGTGAGCGATAAAGGTGCTGAACGGCTTGCTCAGATACTTGAGGAAGTTGGTGAATATGTTGCTCGGAGAGCCTTTGAGCTTACTGTTCATACTGGAAGAAAGACAATAACTGACAAAGACATTGAGTTAGCATACAAACAGTGGGGCCGACCGACTTAGTATTGCAAAAGGTATAAGGTTTTCAATCCCTTTGGACCATAGAAATACAGAGTGTATGCTTCTGGTGGTGTTATGTGAAGAAGGTAAGTGAGCCAGTTGAGGATATGACAGTAATCCTATCCATACACGATGTCATTCCTACTCTCGAAGATGATATCATCAAGACATATGATCGGCTCACAGACCTAGGGATTAGTTCATTCACTCTTCTCGTGACCCCATTCTATCAAATGAAAAAGACAAATTCTTTCACAAAAGGGTCTCTCTTCAATGAATTCCTTCTCTCACTGGGTGTTGAGATTTCCCTACATGGTTATTCACATTTCACAAAATCGGGATCAATGGCAGAGTTCTCAGATATCACCACAGCACGTGCATTGATACGATTAAGGGACGGCGTTTCACTCTTCAAAAAGGGGTTTAACCAAAAACCAATTGGATTCATACCTCCCCTCTGGGAAGGTCCGCCTAGGGTTGTAAAGGCTGCAAAGCAAATTGGATTTGAGTATTGTACTCTAGGTAGTCACATATTTAGACTATCTGACTCTAAAGTCTTTAGCACTGCAACTCCAATCATCAGTCAAGGTGGACGTTCGGTTAAAATTGAATCTGCAATGTTAGAAATGGAGCTTGGAGGAGCATTACAGATTGGCATTCATCCAAAAGACTATAGTATGAACAACCTCTTTGAATTGCTTGCTGACCTGAGAGATAATCAAGGGTATCATTTTACCAGTTATAGTGGTTATCTTACTGGAGCTAAAAGATAGCCAAGGGATTGAATGTGGTTCGAAAAATGCTAATCCATTTCGTGAAAACGAATTGTATCCACAGCATAATTCTTCTTATGCATATGATTTTATGAGGATGTGCAGTTAGAGTCTATACTCCGTAGGTCGCACTAAAGAAATTTCAGGACTCTAACGACCATCAAGAGAGGAGGATTACACCTCATGAGGAAGAATGTTATTCTTTGCATTTCATTAGTAGTACTGTTCATGTTACCAATGACAACACCTCTATCTGGTAATGAAGAGGTTTCAGGGATTTTGCCTCTTCTCACGCCATATGATGCGGGATACTCCGTATCTGATATCAATGATCCGAGCACAGGATCTGGGCTTCCTCTCGATGTTAGTATAAATGGAGTCGTTTCAAATGTTGGTGAGGGTTCGATGACCATCACTTCAACAAGTAGTGGAACAAGCTCTGTCACTCTCACTGATGGTTGGTCTGGCTCTAATCTTCAAGCCCAAATTGAGACACTCTCATGGCGAGCTGAGGATGTTTTAGAGAATGGGAATCTGAACTTGTACCACAATGAACTCTTTATCGTTACCTCTGATTCTGCCCAAAATGATGACATAGTTCAAGTACCTAATCGATGGACAATCATTAAGAATGTCCCTGATGATAATCCGCATCCACTACATGGATTTTATGAATTAGATAGCGATCCAAATGGAATCGGATCTCGGGGTGTATTTGTTGAGGCTCAGTTTACCACTAGCTATGATGCTACTCCCACAGATGAGATCTACATCAGTCAGATGGTCTCTATGCCTTACAGAGAATTGTACTCTGCAGATGTCACCTTCAACTATTATGTTACCTCGAGCTCTACCATGAATGATAAGGTCCATCTCTTTGTTAGATTTGGCGAACACACAACAAAGTTTCATGTCTTTGAGTCTGGTGATACTACTAATACTTGGCTCACTGCAACAGTAAGTATTCCTGCATCTTCAATAACTGGTACCTCTCGAAATGCACTTCTATTCGATATAGGTCTCGCGACTGACGAGAGCGTCACACAGACCAGTTCTTCTAATGCTTATGCATATATCGATAACATTGAACTAGATCTAGTCATAAGACCATTTCCAGAGCAAGTTAATCTAAATGCCAATGGTACGCTTGTCTGGGGATACAAGACAGGTAGTGTCTATCCCTATGTTCCTGATGACGCGAATCGTGATTGTTACGACGCTCCAAACATAGGTATAGACTTTGATGGATACGGAAATGACGGAGGTCTTGGAGTTGGCATGTATGATGGTTCTGGTCAATACATACCTGTTTCTGTGTTTCAGACTGGTCTTCAATTTCCGTTAGACCTTCCTGATGGTGCAATTGTGACTTCAGCATATCTTGAGGTTGAAGCGATGTTAGGTTCCAATCCTCCTCTTTCAGGAATGAGAATCTATGTTGCAGAAGAGGTGAATGTAGCAGCGTTTACATCTGGTTTACCAAGTCTCGAAGACCGATATAATTGGTTAGAAACAAGTGTTGACTGGTCTCTAAACTCATGGGTGACTAATCAACCCACACGATATAGGTCTCCTGATATGGCTGGTCAGGTCCAATGGATAATAAGTCAGTCTGGTTGGTCAAGTGGCAACTATATTGCTCTTATGTTGGACTTGATGTATGTTGATTATTATCAGAGATGGAATGATATCAAAGGTACATCTCACTTCAATGATCAAAATAGAGCTAGGCTGTTTGTTGAGTATATCGTACCTGAGACTGAGGACCATGTGATATCTTTCAATTACCAGAAAGACATTACAATTGATCATCTCGATGTTGTCTCGGACTTGTCGAATTTTCCTGTTCTTATCGATATCGTTGATGCAGATCTCAAGAGTCATGTTTTCTCCAATGGTGATGATATTGCCTTTACTATTGATGGAGTTCACGTTGAGCATGAGATTGAACTCTACAATCCATCCTATAGCGAAACTCACGCTCACCTTATTGCTTGGGTGAAAGTTCCAGAATTATCTAGTTCAACAGACACCGTCATCACAATGCATTATGGGTGCGCTAATGCTCCTTCTGGTCTTGGTGCTGGAGTATGGAGTGATTATGCAGTTGTGCACCATCTTAATGATGATCCAACAGATACTCAATATGATAGCACAGCGTATAACTATGATGGAACATCATATGGTGGTTTGAGTACGAGTAATCTTGTTTCAGGGCAGATAGGTTATGGTATTGATTTCGACGGTACTGATGATGTAATATCTGTAGGGCAGATCTATACTGATGATTGGATCCAGTTTACCATGAGTGCATGGGTCAGTCATGATGGTTCAGGCTCTCAGGAATGGGATGATCGTATTTTCTCGAAGGCTCCAACTACCACTGTTTCCACCTGTATTATGCATCTTGCTATTGACCAAACTGGGAAGATGAGGGTTCGGCTCTCTACTGATGGTACTGGTGGAAGTGCCGCCTCATCCTTAGACAGCACGAGTACTCCATCTGATTTTGATTGGCATCTGCTAACCTGGACATGGAGTGCATCCACTGAGATGATATATCTCTATGTCGATGGGCAACCAGATGGTTCTTTTGCAAAAGATGGCGATTCTGTGGCAAATTCAGATATTATGTGGATTATTGCGAATTGGGAAGTGGGTACTTCAAACACTCGCCATTTTGATGGCAAGATTGATGAGATTCGTTTACGACCGAGCGTTGTTTCCGCAGCTTGGGTGGCAACTGAGTATAATAATCAATACAATCCGAGTAGCTTCTATTCTGTTGGCTCAGAAGAGTCTAATACCGATACTTGGTCCGATGCGGGAAGCACAAGTCTAGTCTTCACAACCTCCTCACCAACAGCTGTCACGCTAGATGTTAATTTGACTATGGATATCAGTGGTGAAGGACAGACATTAGATGAGAATCTTAATCCCGGGACAAGCTACTACATAGAGAGCGGAAGTGAAATCGTAAACTGGACTGCAAAGGTTATGGTATCTCCTCCTGCTGGAGCAACTTCAATGGGATTTAATGTTGCATATCCAATGGCTGAATGGAGACCGACATCAGTTCTGAATCCTTTCAATGTGGTCAAGGCTAATCCTAGTGATTGGACTTATCAGGCAGGTACGTTGACAATAAACGCAGCCTCTATAGACTACTGGGGGATTTGGACTCTAAAGTTCATAAGCTGGAATTATGTACAGGATCTAAAGTTAGGATTGACTGGTGGCCCTCTCTCTACAACTGCTACCTTTAATATTGGCGATTCCATGAAGTTCCTCGCAACGACTCCAACCATTCAGGGAGCTAATGTAGGACTTGTTCTAACAGACCCTACAGGATCAATTTGGTATTCAGGATCGAATACTACTGTTTCTGGTCCCTCCCATAAGTTTTCCTCATTTCAGTATAGAAAGGACTTCCAAATCTCGTCGAGTGTTGTTTACGCTAATGTTATTGATTTTCCAATTGCGCTCGATTTCACAGATGCAGACTTGCATGATGTGAATAAAGTCCGTGCAGATGGTTCTGACATCATGTTTGCAATGGGGAGCACAATCCTGGCACATGAGATTGAATATTTCAAACAGGATTATACCATTTCGACTGCTCGATTTACTGGGTGGGTGAAAGCAAATCTGTCTGCATCCTCCACAAATATCATCACAATGTACTATGGTAACCCAGTAGTAGATAATCTTGAGAATCCTGCGGCTGTCTGGAGTTCTGGTTTTGATGCTGTGTGGCACCTTGGTGAAGATGTTATTGATGAGGGCTCTGGTGCTATCCATTATGATGCTACAGGAAATGGTTACAATGGTATTCAACATGGAAATGTAGAGACCTTGACAGCAAGGATCGGTTATGCCCAGAATTTTGATGGTAATGACTACATCTCTATTGATGAGAATCTTGCTCCTACTGGTGATGTAATGATCACTGGCTGGTTTAGACTTCCCACTCAACACACCATAGAATCAACTAATACAAAAGTAATATTGGAAAAATATTTTGACCCTGATTATAATATGGCAATTGCCCTTGTTGGTACTGATTATGGGCATCCGACTGTTCCAGCTGGAACACTTGTCTTTAAGGCTGAGAGTTCAACTGATGGTTCAATTTACAAATGGACAACCCGTAATAATTGGCCAGCTGGTTGGTACTATATTGGTTGTTATCTTAATCACGATAATCCATCAGGAAACCAGATTTTTATTGGGTCCACATCTGCAGGTTGGGATACTGACCCTGCACAATCTGGAAGTCCATCTCTAGCCGATCTGAATTTTATCGAGGAGTGGCAACTCGGAGGAGGTGACTATGACTCAGGTAGTACTGGTCAAGGTTGGTTTACAGGAGTATTAGACGAATGGCGAGTAGCATCTGTTACACAGGCAAGAACAACTGGGTGGCTTCAAACTGAGTGGAGAAATCAAGCTAATCCATCCACATTTGCTCAGATTCAATCAGAGATGA
>SDOA01000157.1 GCA_004524595.1 Candidatus Thorarchaeota archaeon
CTCGGAGATTTGCCCCTCCCCGAGAAGGCCTCTATGCAGGAGAAGAGGTAGTCTGGATGCGGAGAGCAGGATTTGGATTCTGGATAGTCTTTTGCGGCTTCTCTATCTTCACAGCTGGACCTATCTTGATATTCACTTCAGAAGATATTGGACTCGATTCATCATTCGTTTTGTTGGGAGTCTTATTTCTTATTGTGACATCCAGCATCATGGTCATATCCGCTATGCGTACTCTCCAGACCCGGTACTATCTGACAAACGAACGAATTATTGAGACCAGATCTGGCAAGATCCTCAAAGAGATTCCATTAAGTCGTTTTTCAGGTAGGACAATAAACCAGTTCATTGAGAACAATGTTGCCTTCACAAAGAACGACCGTCCAATCTATACGATACAGATTTACGATCCCACATCTGATTTGACGATAAAATTGAAAGGAATCGATTCGTTTTCAAAGAAATCACTTGAGCGGATTGGTGACATTCGAGAATGCCCCTATTGTAAATATGATAATCCTGGTTTCTCGACAGTCTGTAAGAATTGCGGGGCTGTGTTGTAAAGTATAGTCAGATGATAGCCTGTTCTGGAATCGCTTCAAAGTATTCCTGAAACTCCACGAAGAACTGCTGATTAGCCTTTTTTCAGGAATTTGATGTACATTCTGAACTTTTTAGGTCGAACTAGAAGAGGTGGAACCCTCTTCTTGTACTCAACAAAGCCCTCTCCAAACCGCTCGACCAGTTCTCTCTCTTCTCTCAATATTATCATCCTGAAGACGACATATACGAGAAGGGCAGAGAAAATGGAATAAACTGAGAATCTGAAGAGTAGACCTGCAATTCCTAATAGAACGCCGCCCAAGTATGCTGGATGACGAACTACTGAATAAATTTCATGTTCCTGAATCTCTGACTCTTCAGGGAAATAGAGGTAAACAACAGTCATGTAATCGATACCAAATGTCAGGACAGCACTTCGGATCGTAAGGATTCCAAATAGTAGAAAGATTCCTGAGAGTAGTAACCGAATCCAGACATCAATCTCAGGAGATATTCCCATGAGCGGCAAAAGAGACCTCGACCACTGGATTGTGAGGTCATTCACTGGTGGCAACGGGGGAAGTGACCTGATGGATGTGAATGCTAGCAGTACCAGGGGCGGCACAAGAAAGACTCCTGTGACTCCTCTAGTAATCATCTTCTGATAGGCGAGTTCTCTGTGTATCTCCTTCATCTGGTCACGTTTATTCCAGAGCCCCCAGATGAACCATAATGCCGCCACAGCAATGAAGCCCCCTCCGACTAGAGGAAGAAATGGTTCGATGACAATAAGGACTGTGATGCCGCTAAACAGTCGCGGGATGATGGTCAATAGAATGAGAAAAGTGTAGCCTGACAGCATTGCTCCTGTTCCTCTAAGCGGGAGCAAGATAATCCTCTTTCCCGGATAGGCTGGAAGTTTCTCGCTGAGCTTATCTAATCCCTTCAAATACACCATTTACGCACCAAGAAGACTATGGTGAATCTTACTTATGAAGACCGCGACTATAACTGGAATCACACTTTTTTGCATGAATATTCTAGTTTTAATAGGCATGCCATGTACCTGACTTGGAGCTTGACCCATTGTCTGATGAGCCAGAGCACAAACCTATGAGTTTTGATGATTCGTACACTTTCCTAGAACGAGTTCGAGAGCATCTTAAGATGACTCAAGGCGCTGAGATAGCAAGACGATATCTTGCGATGAATGCATTTGATGGCGTCTTACCTGTATTGGGTATTATCATGGGTGGTCTGGCTTCGCTGGCATTTCAAGGTCCCATTGTAATCTTTCAGACCTCTCTACTTGCCATCATTGCAACAACATTCTCTATGTTTATCTCCGGAATAACTTCCTCATATCTAACAGAGGGTGCTGAGCGCCGTAGGGACATCCAAGACTTGGAAAAATCAATGCTGACTGATCTGGGTGAGAGTGGATTTGCTCAGGCAACACGCACAACAGTCTGGGTGGTCTCGCTGATCAACGGTCTCTCACCATTCCTGGCCGGTCTTCTCACTGCATCGCCACTCTTTCTTGTCTTCTTTGGATTAGGTATTGAGATTGCATTCCTTTCATCTATTGTCACAGCTATGTTCATCCTGTTCCTTCTTGGGTTCTTTCTTGGAAAGGTGTCCAGATCAAATGTCATCGTCTATGGTCTAAAGACTCTTGGCGCTGGAATCATTGTGATGGCAGTGATATGGTTTATCTCAGTCACCACAGGTTTCTGAGGTCAGAAACTCACTGCGATGAAGAACAGAAAGATAGGGATATCAGTGAGGAAATGGACTAACCATGCAAGGAAGATACCTTTGGTCTCCAGCATACTCTTTCCGAGAAACCATCCCAAGAATGCTGAGAGGATGACGCCCAGTATCCCACTTGGCACTCCAAAATAGTGTCCCAGGCCAAAATAGGTTGCAGTAACGATGAGTGAGTCCGACTTGCCCATCTCAGGTTCAAGCTCTCCAAGAGGTGCAGCCCGAAGGGCGAACTCCTCATTGAATCCATTCATTGCAGCAACAAGAATCGCAACAGGAACAAGGAACCAATCGATTGTGAGTGTGCTGAAGTCCGCCTGACCAAAGAGTATCACAGATACTGCAACAATAAAGATTACTGTAAAGATGAGTGCCATCTTGGTCCAAGTTGTAGGGGTCTTGGTTTTGAGAATCTTTGAATCTTCAAATATGGTTTGTCTATCACCCTTTACAAGGAAGAACTGCACCCGTTTTCTTCCACTCAGGACTAGACTTGTTAGAATTACCAAAGCTGGCGTGAGTCGAAGACTGTGCAGAGATAACTGATACAGTGCTGTGGGACCTGTGGCTTCCCATGCTAGCCATGCAGCTGTGGAACGAATATAGGGAATCAGTCCAAACGTCCAGCCACCTCCATACCCCATGAAGAAGAGGATATTGATAATGACAGCAAACCGTCGATGAGGTCTTAGTGTGGCATGGAAGAGTGTACTGAGAAGTAGAACTGCTAGGATTCCACCATGTAGTAATGGTACCCAGATAGGTTCGTCAATTCCAGCTGTACGCCACGGAATGATGCCAATAGGACTTGCAACTAGTATCATGATCCATGGGAAAAAGAATTTCAGCAGGCTTGGGCTCGACTGATTCTCTGACATTGTTTGTCACAGGTTCTGCATTATCGTATGATATATTCGTTGTGTTCTCCAAGGATCTTAATGTCCAGATATTGATATTAGTCCGAGTAGAAGCCTCTATATCTCTGCTTATCTACCATGTTAATATCATGTCATTTGAGGTGCTCACTCAAGGTTCATGTATCACGGGGATTGGTAGATGGTCCTATACAATTGAGTATCGCCGAGAGATGACTGAGGGAGAATTAGTACATGCAGACTCTGGTGATGAAACCGGTACCACTGATTCTCAGATGAAACTGATGGCCATACTCAAGGCTCTGACTTATATCCGTTCAATCAATCCTGTAGAGCCTGTTATTGTAAGGTCTGACTGTCCATTATGTATCAAGTGCATCACGAAGAAGTTTGATTGTACAAGTGATGACGCATTTAAGAGGAACAAAGTGACCCGTGGCTTTGTCCAATACCTTCACGAGATCTGGTGGAAGACAGGGCGTCTTGATGTCAGATTTGAGATCATATCTCCCTAGAGTATCATCCTCTTGTCCATAATGGATATCTGCTAACTTTTATTACAATTCAATAGCGATACTGAGTGTGGGGATCAAAATGAAACATGTTTTGATTGTATTTGACTCGAAATTTGGAAATACAGAACAACTTGCACGAGAGATTGGTGCAGGCATTGAAGCAACCGGTTTAGCAAAGAGTAAAGTTGTCAATATCAAGGAGATTGAGAATCAAGACCTCTCTGGTTTTGCTGGAGTTCTCTTTGGTGCACCAATTCACGCTTTTCGAGCAACGAGTGGGATTAAGGGAGCAGTAAAGAAGGCTGCAAAGATAGGTCTAGATGGAAAACTAGTAGCAGCATTCGACACATATCAGGTCGCTGGTCATAAGGGGAAAGCGGCGGGTCAGGTGAGAGACCTGTTGAAAAAGAAGGCACCTGGTGCAACTCTCTTCTCTCAGGAGCTGTCTTCATTAGTGGATGGTTACGAAGGTCCTCTGAACACAGCTGAGCCTACAAGAGCTCGTGAGTTTGGCCAGCAAATTGCACAAGCATTAGGTGAATGAAGTTTCTGACAGACCCGGTTGATAATCACAAACAAGAAACCTCACTGGATCTTGCCTAAATCCCATATCGTGCCTTTCTTCTCTTTTCAGTGGCTGATGTACTCTCGATGTAAAAGCAAAGCGTGAAGGCAATCAACAATATGAATGCGAGTGGCAATATCTTCATGATGATGTCATATAGAGAGAAATAATCGAAGAGCCTACCCCAGGTGCCCACCACGAGCGTGGCAGCAAAGGTGATGGCAACAATATACGTGACCCGAAGGTACCTCCATTGACTGGGAACTGGTTTCGTACCTTGCATATCACGAAGCTTCTCAGGATTGGTCATCATCCTACGAACTGCATCGCCTGTCTTGTTCTCTTTCTTTGATAAGTTATCTATGACTTGCCTAGAGATTTCTGCTCTAGTATAATCTTCACTCTCAATATCATGAACTAGGTCTGCCAGTTGCTTCTGAATGACCAGTTCCTCGTATCCAAGAGTCTGGTATTCTCTCTCGATTGATTCAACTTGTCGATATACCCTTCCCCGGGTTGACATCCTGAAATATAGTAGAATTATGAGAGCAATTCCGACTATTGACATGATTACTGGGACTTCTACCTCCTCATAGAATATCTGTCGTCGAAGAAACTCAAGAAAGAAGTTTACCATGAGGAACGCAGTTGCAAAGAGCACAGCGTTGAACAGGACTGATGGTGTATTTGAGAGATTGTCGCCAAGGGTTCCAAGAAATGACTTCTCTGCATATCCTCTTCTCTCTAGATGATATCGCTTGATTGCCATTCCTCGAATGACAAGGATAAGGATGATGAAACTCAAGGAGAGGAGGAAGTACACAAGACTCCATGACAGATACCCTTGGAATTGCACGAAATTTCCCTGTCCGCACAATGACAAATCATGATATAACTATAGTTCTGGTAAAATTCTTCCGAGTTAGTAACAGTATTATTGTATTCAATAAAAGTCTGAAATAGTCTAATCTTATTCCTCCGAAATTATTTATGCTATTATAAGCTCCTGACACTGCTAGTTCATTTTCTGAATTTTATAACTACTCCAACTACAATTAGAATGATTAGGGTTAATCCAAGTGTCATTTGAAGTTCATGATTTTGCGTGTTTGTTGTTGTATTTTGTGATGTTGATGTGGTCGATGTTGATGTTCTATATAGCACAATACACACAATCTCACTCTCAATCTGGTTGTATGCCCAATCTTTTACAATAATCCGATAATTGAAGGATGGTCCTAAAGCTTTTGCAGAATAAACCCACTGATTACCCTCACGAATCATCTCGTATTGAGTCCATGTTTCATTATTATCTTCTGATATTTCAATCAATATCTTTGATATACCATGATTATCTGTTGCATTTGCAATAACTGTGATTATCTCTCTAGGGAATGGACTTGCAGGAGTATGATTAAGAGAAACCATGATTGGTAATTCATTATCCACCAATTCTGCTGGGAAATGATCAACACTTCCAGAGGAGCCGTAGATTGTAAAGATACCCTCACCATCATACGAACTCCAACTATTTCCAACGCCTTCTCCATTATCCCAGGAGTTCACCCCCTCCTCATCAATAGCATTCGGAGGACCATTCCACCCAAATTGGTTATCAAAAATTAAAAAGCCAGTACTATTGAAGAGGTCAATCGATGTATGTGAAGAGCCACAGATATAATTCCCCACAATATCGAATTCTTGACATGTATCAGATTTTATTCCCTTTAATGATGAAACAATATAATTATCAACAATGTATCCATCATAAGACTCTTCAATCTGTATTCCTTTTCCACAATAAATCAGTTTATTCTCGTCTATTTTACATCCAGTCGATTCTTCAAAATAGACTCCAATGTCTGCATCTCTTACTATATTATTAGCCACCTCGCAATCAGAAGATGACCAAATCTTGATTGGTTCACTACAATCAATGAATTCATTGTTTTCAATTCGACAATCTGTCGACTCATAAATTTCTACACAGATGCTTGTGCCCTCAAAATATCCCTTCTCAATCACGATATCTTGACAACTCTGGAGTATTATTATGCCATATTTTGTCACATCAATCGTTTCACTAACCAGGTCTTGGAAATATCCTAGTGCTTCTTTTTCCAATGTATTGCCTTCAACAGAATGATGTCCCCCATATATGAAGAAGTCATACGAAATATCATTATCCTCAATTATGAAATTATCCGAGTACATCAACCAGAATAAGGACAATTCATTACTGACTATGGCGCATGATTCCGAATTCCAGTACTCAAGTCTTAAGCCAATGAAATTGCTGGTGAGATTAATTGATGAGGACTCCGTAATGATAGCATCGCCATAGCAATCATTATCGTGGATATGAATGTCTTCACAATATTCAACATATATCGCATCATGGCCATCAAGAGTCACTGATTGTATGTCGCCATTCCTTACATTATATAGATAGAGGGCTCTATATCCACTGGGAGAGCCTAATTCACAATCTCTAATGATAAAATACACAGTAGTGCTTGAGATTTCAATTGCTCTTCCAGAACTGATTTGATAGTCTTCAATGATATATGGATCTACTTCACTCCCATCGCCATCCCACCCTCGTAAAGATGCTTCAAAAGCAAAATCCGAATTTGACGTGATTTTAATTGGATTATCGTAGTCAGAAATTGTGGATGTATTCTTTGGTTCTATTGATTGACAAATCGTTGACACAGTACAATGACCAAGAATCAAGATGAGAAAAAGACTAATAGCAAAAGAGCAAACTATTGTATTTCTAAGTTCTCTCACAAGTATCTACTCCCTACTTGAACTTATTCTCCGTTGAGTCAGATGAACTACATATATTATAGAAAAGGTGTTTGAATTTCCGATTTGGTGTCTGGAATTTGTTGTGGTCGTTTGTAAATTGTGCAAAAAACATGATGCATCTAATTCTACCATCTCTTTTCAGGATTAAATCATGAAATAATGAACAACACCATTTAGGTAGCTTCGCCGTTCAAAATTGAATGAATCCCAAACATCTTTTACATTGTATTTTAATGCTGAAAGTATGCAACTGACTACAATAAACACAATCTTCATGATTGGCGACTTTGTGGTATCGGTCTTTCTTATCCTTTTGTTTATCTATCTTTATAGAACAGGAAGAATGGATAAAGCCTTATTCTATGCCTTCTGGGTCGGCTGTCTTATTGGATCAACCTGGGAATTCACCTTCATGCTCCTCGGACCTGAATTCGCATATTCTGTCAATCCCTGGCCTTTTGGTCTGAGTGGGTGGCCTAAGAAGCTCAGCCACTCCATCTGGGATGGAGGTATCTTCATGGTAGGTGTCTGGCTATGTCAGAAACTCCTCTCTCATCGACCGCTCTTTGCTGATTTCAACTGGCGAGAACTGGGCATCATGGAGGTATGGGGTCTCTTTCAGGGATTCCTTGTCGAGTATCTCTTTGTTGGTAGAGTCTGGTTCTATGTTCCTCTTCCGTGGAATCCTGTCATCATCCCGCCACTACCCGGTGGAGCAAGTACGGTTGGATATACTCTGATTCCTCAATTGGTCTGGACCATTGCTCCCATTGTGTTCTATCTATCCCTCTTATGGATCAGAAACAGGTATCCTGAGCAGGGATAATGTGACTTAATCCCATGTTTGGTAATGTTTTTACTCAACAAATCGTAGAA
>SDOA01000158.1 GCA_004524595.1 Candidatus Thorarchaeota archaeon
ATACACACGTCCAGAAACAACTACTATCTTTGATGGATCGAATCTAGCAAGGAATTTGCCAGCCTGTCTGATACGTTCATCGGTCTTACGAACATCGAGAACATATAGACCAATAGGACGCTGCCTATACACAAAAGGCTCCATATCTTGGGTCTTAACTTGGGTTCCGATATGTGCTCCCGCAGCTAAATACTTGTCCATAGGTGTCAGGAGTTCTAGGTCTCCAACTTCAATCTCACTCATTCTATTTTACCTCCGCGGGTGTGGTGGTGGAAAATGCCATGAAACTGTCAATTATGTCTATGTGCGCAAGTAGCATTCTTCGACAGCAGTATCTCGTCAGTCCGAGATTATCTAGGACTAGAGCAGGATCTTCACCCTGTCGAACCTCACGTTTGAACTGCTCGTACTTGTCGGCTACTACCTTGCCACAAGTGAAACATCGTACTGGAATTATCATTTTCTTCGCCTCACCTGTATGATTTCTGATATTTTGATCGTGCCGATGGACCACCAAACTTCTTTGGTTCTGTACGTCGTGGGTCACCGACTAACATTGTTCTATCATGTTCAATCATCCTTGACCGAGCCTCAAAGTCTTGGCTCATGCGAACGAGTCCAGTTGCTATAGCCATTCTTACAGCGTCAGCTTGACTCATAAAACCACCACCCTGTACTCGTACCTTGATGTCATATCGTTTCCAATTGTCACCGAACAATATCAGAGGCTCCATGATTCGCATCCGAGCAAGTTCTGGTTGATGAACTTCCAGAGGCGTTCCATTGATTCTGATTCGACCAGTACCATCTCTAACTGTTGCTTTAGCAAGACTTGTCTTTCTCTTACCAGTAGTCACTACAACTCTCATTTTATGCAACCTCCGGGTTTCTCCAACCTAGCTCATAGCTCAATTCCTGTACTTTCATGTACTTCTGTCTCATGCTTTTATACCGTGATTCTTCAAGAACAATCTTTTCGGAATCAATATATTTCTCAGGAACTCCAATGAACACTTGGATTCGTTTGTAAGCATCTTTCCCTCGTGGAGTGGGCCATGGAAGCATTCCACGAATCATTCTCCGAACAAGTTTATCGGGTCTACGATCATGAAATGGGCCTCTTCTTGGATTTGATGAGGTCCGAATATTCCGCGTTTCTTTGAATGCTGAAATTAGGTATCGAGGATCACCAGTAATGATAGCCTTTTCTGCATTCACAATGACCACATTATCACCCAGCAATGCAGCCTTTGCTACCTTAGTACCGAGTCGGCCAACCACCATTTCCTCAGCATCATACACTTTGATATTGTCTGTACTCATTTGGACCACCTACACAATAATCGTGATACCTCTCCCTTTTGGGACCTGTACAAGTAATTCATCTATTGAGATTAGTGAGCCACCAGCTCCAACTATTGCTGACCTTGCAGTTGAAGATGCATTAAGCGCGGCAACTGTCACTTTATGTGATATTTTTCCTGAGCCCAGAACTTTTCCTGGGACTACTACAATATCACCCGCATTTGTATGGCGTTCAATTTTTCCAATATTTACTGTGGGGCGTTGTCGAGTGGGACTAGCAATGAGCTCAGCTACTCTCCTCCATATACCCGCATTATGTTTAGTGGATGTCTTTCTGAGGGCGTTTATTAGCGCGCGCGTATTAGGATCCGATGGTCCGGATTTCACAGATTTTTCCATGCGTTCATACCTCATAGTGAATTTGCATAATCTAAAGCTAACCGAATCCTCTCTTTCAAGATCTCAGCAGCTCGTTCAATAATTTCTTCAGGACTCAGTGCGCCTGTGGATTCTACTTTGAACAGAAAACTATCTTTCTTTGAATCGATTGTGATTGCTCCAGGTTCGCAGACTTCGACACATGCCTCGCAGAGACTGCAATCCAAAGTATTCTGTGTTGCAATTGTGTCGCCCTCAACTAGTAGGATGTTCTTGGGGCAGACATTCACACAATCTCCACACTGATTACACTTCTCCTTGTTTATCTCGACAATAGGGACATACTTGTACGATACTGTCGATACCGGTTGGAACTTTGCATTTTCGACGCCTTTTCCAAGACGGGCATATGCTTCAATGACCAGACTTTGATTTGGAGCAAGCTTTACTAAGGGAATCTCACCTAATGCGGGAACGACTTTTGGGTCTTGGGAAGATAGATCACGTGAGTAGACTATTATCTCCTCTTCTCCAGCCTGCTTCTCTAGTGTGAGGGTACACTGACAAAGGCTGCATCCTTTCCCTTCACAATCACATTCTTCCGGAAGGTTATAGCTATCCAAATCAGTTACAAGAGGGATGAGCCCCATCCTGTGAGCCAGTATCTCGTCGTACATGACACTGGTGTTTTCTAAGACCAGTACTTCGTCTATTGCCATCGCCGGCAATCTAGTAAGCATGGTTCTCCTTAGCGCGTTTGCAAAGGCAACATCTAACCCTTCGGCTAAAAAGTGAATGATGTTATCTTGCTTGCGTATAATTGTGATTTCCATTGACTCACCTGACCGCGAAGGTTCATTTTGACCCAAAAGACATGTTCTTCCAGGATGGACTCGCCAAACAATCCTAAGACCAGTTGGCTCATTCGCCCATGCCTTGGGCTACTTGGCCTGCAGTCTCTCTACATAAAAGCGTTGTCCTACGACAGCAGTGAAATCAACACGATCAATCATGCTGCTACTTGCATCATATCTCGAAGTCCATTGACAATAAGCTTGTACCCATTCAGACGTTCCTTGGGATCGATTGCTACCATTCCGAAGGTAGGAACACCTAACAGATCTTGCACTGATGCAGGTTTCATGGATCCTGGAATGTCTTGTTTGTTAGCAATAGCAATGACTTTTGTACCAGCAAGCTGGTCTTTGTATTTTTCGAGAAGTTGACGAGTTTTCAGGACAGCTTTTGGATTGCTCTCAGTGACAATGACAACCATTGTACTACCTCTCATGAAATCAGGCCAGAGAAATTCAAAGTGAGCCTGTCCACCCATCTCGATTAGAGAGACCTTCGTACCAGCGTCTATCGTGATAGTACCACAGTTCATACCAGGTGTTGGCTGGTAATTGGTCTCTAGTTTCTGCACCTTATCAGTAAGGAGTTTAATCAGGGTTGACTTACCTGCATAACCAGACCCCATGAGAGCAACCTTTACGTAATCAGTCATGAGAGATAACTCCAAGTTTGAGATGTTTGTTCAATGTAAAGACTATAGTATTTCGTGGGTAACACTCACTTATTGAAGAGGTGCGACTTCAATCTCTACTTAAGCATGATGTAATTGTGATGGAGTTGGCGCGATAGAAGGCCTTAACAAGAGATTAGATTTTGCAAGATGGGAGCTGATGACTTGTCCTGTGATGGACCTTTATTGGTTTCGATTGGTGAAGGAGCCTTAGAGGAATTAAGGCACATCATAAAGGACTATACATGCCCACTCTGTGTGTCTGATGAGATAATTCATTCCGAATATTCTGGGCTTCTGGAACATGTAATTGGAAAACCATGCAAATGGATTATGGCCTCATCATATACAAAGAATGTATCCTTACCCTTTGAAGGATTTGATATTGTAATAGGATTTGGAGGGGGAACAAGTCTTGATATTGCAAAACTCATTGCCCAGAGTACTGGATTGAATTGGATCTCTATTCCTACGGCAGCATCTCATGATGGTATTGCAAGCGAGGTGGCATCAGTCAGTCAGGATGGATACAAGTATTCTGAGAGATGCAAAGGACCATTAGCGATCATTGCTGATACTTCAATAATCTCAAAGGCGCCACCAAGATTGAAACTTGCAGGTTTGGGAGACATCATCTGTAAGACAGCGAGTCTTGGTGAATGGAGGCTCGCTCATGATATCAAAAATGAGGCGTTCGATGAGAACGTATATTCAATTGTCGAGAAGGCACTTCTTTCAGTGTTGAAAGATGATAGACTTGAAACATTGATCAGAGCTGAGATTGATGCTGGGCGAGCAATGAGCATTTTTGGTAGTTCTCGACCATGTTCTGGAACGGAACATGCAATCTCACACGCGATGGATAGATATTGCCCTGAACTCCATGGTCTCCAAGTCGCTTTTGCCACACCACTCTGCCTTTATTATCTTGAGCAGGTTGGATATACGGATATTGGGCAACAACGAATCAGAGAGTTCATGAAAGAGCATGAGATGCCAACATCATTTGATGATATAGGAATCACTTTGTCGTCATTTCTAGATGATATTCATCACGCTCTGAAGATCATGAAGAGACGAGACCGATACTCAGTTATAGAACATCTCAAAGTTGATGAAGACGAACTCTCAAGCGCACTAAAAGACCTTGAATATTTTTGAACGTAAAATGAATCACGGAACATGTCAGTTCGACAGTTTTAAAAGAACGTAAACTGACGACGCAGAAGAGTCAACTCTCTATGGAGAAGACTGATACCGATGAAGACCTTAACTGAGGTAAATTATCATGCCAAAACCAAGTTTTGTTGATTGGGAGCCCACTGAGGAACTGCAGAAGAAAGCCTTAGAGGCTCTGGAAATAGCCAAAGATACTGGCAGAATAAAGAAGGGAATCAATGAGGCAACAAAGAGCATTGAGCGAGGCGTAGCTCGTTTAGTTGTGATTGCTGCGGATGTTGAACCTCAAGAGATTATTATGTATCTTCCAGGTCTCTGTGATGACAAGAAGACACCTTACATCTTCATTGACAACAAGGGAGATCTTGGTAAAGCCGTTGGAATCGAGAGACCCACAGCTGCCGTTGCAATCATTGTCGATGGTAAAGCAAAGGAACTAGTAGATGACCTCGTAGAGAAGATTAACGGGCTTCGAAAGTGAGTATTAGGTGATGACTTTCGATGAGTAAAGAAGAAGAAGCAACTCCAGTAATTCCTGCAGAAGTAATCCAGCTCTTAGGACGGACTGGTGTTACCGGAGAGATTACACAGGTCCGTGTCAAGATACTCGACGGCAGGGATAAAGGTCGTGTGCTGACTCGAAATGTCAAAGGACCTGTAAGGGAAGGGGATATTCTCATTCTGAGGGAAACTGAGAGAGAAGCCAGAAAGATGAGGAGGCGCTAGATGACAGATGGTAGGAGTGCAGCGTTGCTCATTCTGCGGTAAGGATATCGAACCAGGAACAGGTTCAGCCTATGTCCAGACAAAAGATGGAGCTGTCTTTTGGTTCTGTTCTAACAAGTGTAAAGTCAACAGGGTGAAACGTGGCTTTAAACCTAGAGACACTAAATGGACAGACGGATACCAAAAAGGTGGAAAGGCGGCTCGCTAAAGAAAATAAAGGAAACCATGTGGTGAATACCACCTTGGTTTCTATTCTCCTTTTTCTACTTCTTGCTTGATGAAATCAAAGATGGCTTTTGCAAGCGCATCAGTGTCCTTCTTTGCTATCCCCTCAGCATCCTGATTCAATAGGTCCTCTAGAGAGGTGAGTACTTCACTTGATGTATCCCCCTGTTCAATTGCATCTCTTACAACATTCCTGAGAGGTATAGTGTAGTCAGTATCACCGGAGATATATTTCTGAATGTACGCAAGGGCTTGTTTCTCAGCATCGGAAGATTCCTTGAGCCCTCCTTCCTCGGTCCATAGTGCAATCTCAGTCATTGCCGTTTCAGGGGCATCAGATGCATGGGCTATGTTTATTCCAGCCCAAATCCCATATTTTCCTCGCAATGAGTCTGGTGTTGCTTTTTGAACAAAAGTAGCCCCTAAGGCATCACGGACACCCTGAATGACATCCTCTGCTTCAAAGATCATTGACAGTACTGGAGCTGAAGAGATAAATTCAACAAGCCAAGGGAAGAATGGCTTATCCTTATGAACTGCATAATGCAATTTGGCAAGCGACTCAGGCACTTTCATCTCTTTAAACGCAACGAGTCTATAACCCCTATCTAGAAGAGCCTTGAGAACCAATGCACTGACCCGTCGTCTTGCAGTACCATCAGGTTTGATAATTACAAGGGAACGTTCCAAATCTAATCACCTTTCGTTTTAATACAAATGTCTTGTATTCACACTTGTCGGCGGTGAGATTTGAGAATATAACACATTTCATCTAGCAATTGAATTTGAGAGATAGTTCATGATATGAAAAAACGACACTTTCATAACGTATTTCAAAAGGTCAAAAGTAATTCCATGTGAGGTGCCAATCATGACTGAAAAAGCCAAACTTCGCTCTCCAATTGTAACGGTCCTTGGACATATTGACCATGGAAAGACATCTCTACTTGATAAGATGCGAGGAACCGGGGTCCAAGATAGAGAGGCCGCAGGAATTACTCAGCATATTGGTGCTTCGTTCTTTCCTACTGAAACAATTCTTTCAATCTGTGGGGACTTGCTCAAGAGTGTAAAGACTGAATTGACTATTGATGGGCTTTTATTCATTGATACTCCGGGCCATGAAGCGTATCTTAACCTCAGAAGGCGTGGTGGCGCAATTGCAGATATTGCAATTTTGGTGATTGATATTAATGAAGGAGCCCTTACTCAGACCTATGAATCATTGAAGATTCTTCGTTCGGGTAAAACCCCGTTTCTCATTGCTGCAAATAAATTGGATAAAGTACCAGGATGGCGAGAAAAAGATGGATTGACACTGTTTGATGCAATAAAAGCTCAGAATATGTCAACTCAGTCAGAAGTGGATAGAAGAATCTATGAGATTGTTGGGGCGCTCTCTGCAAATGAAATTCAATCAGAACGTTATGACCGAGTCACTGATTTTCGAAAGACTGTTGCTATAGTACCCACAAGCGCAAAGACCGGAGCTGGGATTCCAGAACTTTTAATGGTTCTCTCTGGATTGACTCAACAATACATGAAAGAACGGTTGGCTGTTTCAAAAGGGCCAGCTCGTGGAGCGGTACTTGAGGTAAGAGAGGAAACAGGACTTGGAATCACACTTGATACAATCATCTATGATGGTATTTTGAAAAAGACTGATACAATAGTCGTTGGTGGTCTTGATGGAGTAATAGTTGCAAAGATCAGAGCTCTATTACAACCTAAGCCTTTAGACGAGATTCGCGACCCACGTGAAAAATTCACTAATGTTGATATTGTGCATGCAGCCGCAGGAGTCAAGATTGTGGCACCAGATATCGAAGGAGCTGTGGCTGGTGCACCTGTGTATGCAGTGGAAAATCCAGAGAATCTTGAAATGATTATACAAAAGGTCAGTGACGAAGTAGGTTCGATTCGAATTCAAACAGATAAGTCTGGAATTGTGCTAAAAACGGATACTCTGGGATCATTAGAAGCTGTAACTCAGTTCTTACAACAACGAAAGGTACCAGTACGAGCAGCTGATGTAGGTCCGATCGTAAAACGTGATGTTATCGAGGCGCATGCTTCTGGTGACAGTGATTCCCTCAATGCAGTAGTTCTTGGATTTAATGTGAAAATATCACCAGAAATTGAAGACCTTGCAGCAGAGTATGGTGTTGAAATCTTCATGAACGAAGTGATCTACAGACTGTATGATGAATATAATGCATGGCTTCTCGTGAAGAGAGAACAAGCAAAAGCTGAGTCACTGAGCTCGATTATACGGCCTGGAAAGCTTGAGTTAATGCCAGAGTATGTATTTCGCCATAATAATCCAGCTGTAGTAGGAGTCAAAATACATGGAATAGTAAGACCAAAAGTAGGACTGATTAATGAAGAGGGAAGACGAATTGGCACTATCCTTCAGATACAAGATCGAAGTGTGTCGATAGACGAAGCTAGAGATGGAATGGAGGTAGCAGTATCAATACGTGGACCAACGATTGGGAGGCAGGTCAAGAGCAACGAAATTTTGTATGTTGATGTTCCAGATA
>SDOA01000159.1 GCA_004524595.1 Candidatus Thorarchaeota archaeon
AGAACTCTTAGCACCTACAACAGTTAGCTCAATTGGTTGCCCATCTCTATAGCGGATTACAATTCCATTCGGAAGCATCTCTGAATCATCTGCTTCCTGTGGTCCGCCAAAGCTGACATAAATCACGTCATTCTCTGAATCGTATTATATGTCAATCTTTGATAGGTCTATTGCTATTTGCGCCATAGTACACCTCTCCTTATGAATGATTGGAGTTTCGATATTACGAATGCAGTGTATTAAACCATTGTAGGAATCATTCCTCAAAGACAACCCGCGTTGAATGAGAGAGAGATGTGGGTCTAAAAATGATGATGAGCAGGACTGTAAGCACTATATAGACGAGGAGCAAGTATGGAGCAATGAAACCTGTGATTCCTGTATAGAAGAATATTGGAAAGACCGAGTTCGTCACGGCATGGAACAGCCAGGGAACGATAAGATTGCCCTTCGTCGAGTTGTAGAGCCATGTGTAGACGATAGAACTGGAGATTGTCACACCCGCAAAGACAAACACAGACCCATAGTTGGTCAGCATCTGACTGTCTACCACAAGAAGGTGTGGCCAGTGCCAGAGAGACCAGAAGAGTCCAACGATGAAACCTGAGAACAATGCGGAATAGCGCTGCTGGAGAGCTGGTAACGCAAAGCCACGCCAACCAATCTCCTCCCAGACATTCATGATGAGGGATTGGATAAGAAAGGAAATAATCATCATTAATTCGACAGAAACGATATCGTACGTGCCACCAAAGAGAATCCAAAGGGCTATTGCTGCGAGGGCGATGATGAAGGGGAACACAATCGGAATAAGGAACCAGAACTTCGAGAATCCTCTTCGCCTGAACGCATTGAAGATCATTCTGATGCCCAATGACCCATGAACAAGACGAGCTGCGATTATAGCCGCAAAGGTCGGAGATAGTCCACCAAGTAGGATGAAGGGGATACTAATTCCTTCGGGTAAGAATCCGTGTGACTCTAAGATCCAAGGTATAAAGAGAATACTTCCAAGTAGAAGAACAAGGAGGAAATAAAGTTCAGCCGCCCGATTTGTGGGACGACCACCATTTGAAGCTGATTCTTTTTCACTAACTGACATGGCAGTCTCCAGTCAGAACAGGATGAAAATCCATGATTTAAGTACAATGATGGAGAGAGTTCAAAAAATTACTCGCCTGCACAATTTACTTTAAGTAGTTCAATAATTACTGACTGCTGTCGAAATAGTACGACATGCGGGTATTATACATCATGACTCTGGAGAATGACAGCCCTCTGAAGAAGGGTGGCAAGATAAATTGGAGAGAGTTCTTAGGTTCCACTACTTTTATTGAATCTAGGAACCTGTCTCATCTCGTTGGATGCGAGAAACTCTATCTAAAATTCGAGGGAGGTAATCCGACTGGTACACAGAAGGATAGAATCGCTCTCGCAATTCTTGAGAACGCACGTTCACAGGGTGCAAAGGCTGTGATTGCTGCGTCATTTGGAAACTATGGGGCTTCACTGGCGTGGGCAGCAAGAATTGTTGATATTCCTGTACACATTTATATTCCTGAGAATTATCACATGACGAGAGACCGTTTACGACGCATCAAAGACGCAGGAGCTGAATTGTATTTTCTCCCAGGTCAATATGAGGATCTTGTAGAACAGTCTTCAAAGGAAGCTGTTGAAAAGGGATGGTATAATGCTAATCCTGGTAGCCCTGGAGTGAAAGAGCTATCACTTGAGGCGTATGCAGAGATTGCCTACGAGATCTATCGTGATATTCGTCGGGCACCAAATTATGTGTTTTGCCCCGTAGGTAACGGAACAACTTTAGCAGGGATATACCAAGGCTTTAAGAAACTCCATCAAACAGGGAAGATTCAAGCATTGCCTAGAATGGTCGCTACTGGTACAAGACGTGGCAATCCTATAGTAAAATCATTCCTAATGAAGAGTCAAATAATTAGAGACCTTGCACCGAATGAGGTGAAAGAGTCCAAGATCATTGATCCCCTCTCTAACTGGCATTCGTATGATGGACAGGAGGCTTTGGATGCCATCTATGAATCTAATGGATTTGCGGACTATGCCTCAGAGGCAAAGATAATGGAGTTCAACAAGCAATTGAGACAGGAAGAGGGGCTTTATGTACTTCCAGCTGCATCAAGCACACTCGCAGTAATGAATGACCTGGCGGACAATAAGGTCACTGTCAAGGGGTCATTCGTCGCGATATTAACAGGTAGAGACTTTGATTAGTAAGACAGACTAATCTGACCTTCAAAAAAATCAAAGATTCATAAGAGAGAATTGTATAACAAACTGAACATGTCACTCATAATCTTTAGTGTTATCTTTTGGGTCATTGCGGCTATTACTATCCTACTCAAATCCCGCGAGTCGCTCAAGACTAAGACCGGTCTGATTAAGATTGTAAAGCCAATCCCAGCATTGGCGGCAGCAGTATTTACTATCTATATGAACCTCCCAAGCCCGGCACTCTTCTATCTACTATTAGCAATAGCTCTTGTGTTGTGTGCTTTAGGAGATGTAGGAATGGAGATTAATATCCTACCAGGTCTCGGTCTCTTCTTATTCTCCCACATCTTCTATACGAGTAATTTCTTCTTCCAGAGCCTGACCCTCGGTTTAACCATAATTCCACTTACAGCATTTGGAGTATGTCTTGTCATCATGATAGGATACATCTTCTTCTATCAGAGATATCTAAAGACGACACAGAAAGAGGTCGAACCAGCTTTATTAAAGGCGGTCAATGTCTATGCTCTGATGATCTCACTCACACTCAGTACAGCATTACTTCTCTGGTTTTCCTCAGAAATCATGCTCGGATTCATTCCACTAATCGGTGCAATCTTTTTCGTCTTATCTGACTCAATAATTGGTATCAGGGAGTTCCATCATGATATCAAGAACGCAGAGTTAATTATCCTCTCAACGTACTATCTTGCAATCTTCCTCCTGTCATTAGGAGCGATTCTCTATACCTTCTAGAGTGTAGAGATAAAAAAAAAAAGAAATTTGCCCCTCTAAAGAGGGGAGAACCCCTCATTTCTTCTTCATTAAGACTATGATGATAAGAAAGACAAATGCACCTGCAGCTCCTGCAATAACAAAAAGCATTGGGTCAATTGGTTGAGTGACACCTGTTGTGGTTGTTGTCGTAGGAGGAGGGGGAGTCGTTTCGGGCTCTGCCACGGTGACAATGACCGAATCTGATGCTGAATTCCCACTAGTGTCATAGAGTATAATCGTATAATTATAGGTACCTAGATTTAGTCCATCAAGGTTAACAGCAAGATTTGAGCCATTCCAGAGGTCTGAATCAACAACAGAACTATTTCTGTATATGATATAGGAATCAGGAAAGAGATCAGAACAGCTCCAGACTAGATAAATACCCGTAATGCCAAATTCAAATGAAACATCGTCCAAGGGTGTCACTGAGGGGGGATCATCATCAAGTATTACTGATACAATGACTTCATCAGTTGCAGAGTTACCAAAGGTATCATTAGCACTTACCACAAAAATGTAGGAGTCAACAGAAAGACCATTCAAGTTCACTCTCAAATCTGTACCATTCCAAGCACCTTCATCGATGACAACACTGTCTTGTGTGATAACAAAATAATCAGGATATGGTTCATCACATGACCATGTGAGGTACTCACCAGATACACCATATGGAATGGAAAAGTCAGCAACATCGGAGATTATTGGAGTTGTGGTATCAGTTACATTTACCCAGACAATATCTGAAGCAGAATTGTCCAAGTCATCATACACGATTAATTCGTACTTGTAAAATCCTGGATCTAGATATGTCAGAGGGAAAGAAAGTTGAGAGCCATCCCAAGGTCCAAAGTCATCAAGCACATCATCGATGTATAATTCATAATTATCAGGAGCATATGCTTCAGGTATCCATATCAAATCGACTGAGTCTGAATATTCCATCTCAACATCATCTGGTGAATCGATCTCAGGAACAACACCACCAGTAATTTTGATCCAATCAACTTGTATATCCGGAGATGTAGCACCATTCTGTGCCCAAAAATTCAAGACCAAATTATTGATTCGCCTAGTTTCAGCAGCATGTTCACTTGTTGAAATGATGCCATCACCCAGATTTGTACGAGTGGTGCTGTCTGTGGAATTATACCACATCAATGAATAGTTCATGTAGTTGATGGTGTATTCGTAATCGTTAACATCAAATTGACCCGTGTAGTGGTTGACTGCCCAACTCACTTTACTCGAACCTGTAGCAGTGTACGCAAGTCTGTAGACAAAACTACTGCTATAGAATGTCATAAGATTGAGACCGCCATCTTCATAACCTGTAGCAGTATATTGGACCTGTGCCTCTATCTTGAAGTCATGTCCTACCACGAAAGGAGTATTAAAATAATACACAAAGACAGCATGCTCAGGACCACCAGAGGATGTGACATTTGAATGGAGAGCAGTACCGGATGAGTTCAGAGTCCAGCCATTATACGATGTAGTCCATCCGGTTGTGTTTGAACCATCATGATACCATGTCGTCAATCCTTGCGCAGAGGGGGAAAAAATCTGAGGCGCGTTCTTCAGATTCGTATTCTCATCAGTCATGATCTGCATCGATGATGCATTTGATGTAAATGAAACAAATAACGAAGGCATGCCAAGAATGAGAGTAAGCGCGAAGATTACTGCAAGAGTTGTACGATAACTTGTAACCAAATAGACTATCTCCTAGATTCTATTAATGATGCGAAATTACCTAGTTGTGTAGAAAATAATGAATTAAGTATTGTGAGTTTGTATGAAGACGATTTCCAGAGAGGTATCAGGAAGTTGCAAAGTTTGATAAGATTAGCAATGAATCATTCTGAAGGGAAATTTCTTGAACAAAGAAGAGCTGCTGGAAACGATTGTTACAAAACTCAACAATCTGAGTCCTCCCACAGAGATTGAACCAGAGAGAATTCGGCCAGTAGCTATTATGACACGTGAGAGGAGAAATCTGGGAGATTTGGAAAAAGACTTCCAGAAAGTCCTCGACACGATCAAATATGACCAACAGGTACCTTTTATTCTGACAAGACTAGCAGATTTACATCTTCGAGAAGCAAATTACGGACGCGCAATTATTCTCTATGAGATGACATTGGGTCTAGACAGTGAGCAAGTCCATGCTTGGGTTAACATGGGTCTTGCGTATCTAATGGTTGGCGATCCAAAGGATGCTATCAGTTGCTTTGGAAGTGCTTTAGCCATCGATTCAGAGAATGCACTGGCTCTAGTTTATCTTGCATTTGCTCAACTACGACAGGGAAACTTCGAAGAGTGTAACAAGAATTTGGATTTGGTACTCCATATTGACCCACATATGCCGAGGGCACTACTGGGGAAAGGAAAATATTACAACGCAATGGGTGAATCAGAGATTGCAGTTACTTGGTTGAGAAGGGTAATTCAAAAGGAACCCAAATTTCTTCCAGCCCTGATGGAATTAGGAAGTATCTACTTATCCCTCAAGAGATACGATGATGCAATTGATGTTTTAACAGATGCACTTGCTATAGACCCAGAACAACCATACGCACTGGCAAACATGGGCGATGCGTACTATGAGAAAAAGGACTATGAGACCGCACTCTATTATTATGATAAGGCGGTTAGTATAAAATTCGACGATCCTGAATTATGGATCAAAAAGGGAGATCTTCACAAGACACGCAAATCATATCAACAGGCATCAAATGCATATCAGAAAGCAATCAATGCAAATCCAGAATATGTGAAAGCATGGGTGAAGAATGGAACTATCATGTTACTCCTCCAAGATGAGAATACTGCATTGGAGTACCTGAATACAGCATTAGCGCTGGAACCAACCAATTCAGAAGTCGCGCACCAAAGAGGGCTTATCTACTACTCAATGGAAAGACATGAAGAAGCACTTGCTGATTTTGATACAGCTTTCTCTTTTGATCCAGGAAATCCAATGCACCTCTATTATCGAGCGCTGATGTTGGAGATACTAGACAGACAGCTAGAGGCACAACGGACATGGGTTGTGGCGTTACATCTCTTTGAAGAAACTGGTGATGTTGCAAAAGCCGCCGAATGCAAAGCAAGAATAAGACGAATTAAGCATGAAACGAAAAATTGACGAAGTGAACATATTCATTTGCAGGTATCTAACAATTTACTTTAAGTAGTACTGTATTCAACAAATAGTGGCAATCTAAGAGGCCATGCGGGTAAGAAGTAACATGACTTTGGATAATGGCAGTCCTCTGAAAAGAGGTGGAAAAGTAAACTGGCGAGAATTCCTTGGTTCGACAACTTTTATTGAAGCAAAGAATCTCGCACCAGTTGTCGGTTGTGAAAAACTCTTTTTAAAATTCGAGGGAGGGAATCCTACAGGTACTCAAAAGGATAGGATATCGCTAGCGATTGTTGATGCAGCAAGAAGTCAAGGAGCAAAAGCGGTAGCCGCTGCATCATGTGGCAACTTCGGAGCATCATTAGCATGGGCAGCAAGGTTGGTGGAGATACCAGCCCATATTTATATTCCAGAAGGGTATCATGTACCAAAAGATCGTATGAAACGTATCAGGGATGCAGGTGCTGAACTCCACTATCATCAAGGGCAGTATGAGGATGCTGTAGAATTTGCTTCCCAAGAGGCTCAAGAGAACGGATGGTTTGACGCAAATCCTGGTACCCTTGGAGTGAGAGAGATATCTTTAGACGCCTATGGAGAGATTGCCAATGAGATCTATCGCGACATCAGACGAGCGCCAAATTATGTGTTTTGCCCTGTAGGTAATGGAACAACATTAGCTGGTATATATCTTGGATTCAAGAAACTCCATGATACTGGAAAGATACAGACAATACCACGGATGGTTGCAACAAGTACGAGACGTGGCAATCCTATAGTAAAGTCATTTAAAATGGGTAGTAGAATCATCAAAGACTTAGGACGGCAGGAGATAAAGGAAACAAAGTTCAATGAACCACTTACTAACTGGCACGCGTATGATGGTCAAGACGCTCTCGACGCCATCTATGAATCAAAGGGATTTGCGGACTATGCTTCAGAGGCAAAAATGTGGGAATTTTCCAAGCGGTTGCGCCAAGAAGAAGGACTCTATGTGTTGCCAGCTGCAGCAAGTACTCTTGCAGTTATGTCGGATCTCGCTGATAGCAAAGTCACAGTGAAGGGCAGTTTTACAGCAATTCTAACTGGACGTGATTTTGAATAGAGTAGTGTGAGTCTATAATTCGAGCTGCATGGTGATATTTCCCGTTTCGTCATCAGAATGAGCGATTCGAAATCCAAGTTGCTGGTAGAAATATGAGAGGCGAATACCAGCTTCATTTTCTTCTTCGGTATCCAATTGAATTGTTCTATACCCCATCTTTTTAGCCCAAGTGAATAATACTTTCAATAGGATCGTACCAATACCACGACCCTTCTGTCTTACCGCAATAGTATCAAGATAGAATATATCCTCTGTGGTATCCTCGAGTCTATAACCCAGCACTAAGCCTTCAGGACTTTCATCTTTGAGGATGAACATCATTAGAACTTCTTCCTTTTGGAGGCGTTCTTCGATTTCTTCCTGACTATACGTCAAGACTGGTCTAAATGAATCTTGTTCAATGTCTTTGTACCATGTGAGATGTTGTTGTGTCCAAGTTTGGGGAAAGAAGACCACAATCCCCTCTCCTAGAATTGGTGTCAATTCTGCTTCAATCCGTTTCCAGAGGGGATCATTTCTTGCTCGATTCAATGTCATCACCTAGATGAATGACGATTAGAATTTCTTATGTTTTAAGACCATATC
>SDOA01000001.1 GCA_004524595.1 Candidatus Thorarchaeota archaeon
AGACTTCACCTGGAATGAAGGTCATGAGAATAACGTTATCTCGTGCATCGAGAACTTCGGGAACAGATAGCCCATGAGCAAGACTTGAAGTCAGAATAGATAACTCATTTTCATAGTTTCCTTCAATAAATAACTTTGCAACCATATCAATCTCTTTTGAAGAGAGATTACTTGCCTTCAAATGAACTACTGTATTTTTCTTACTTTTTAGACGAATTATTGATTTGACAACGATATCTTTTCCAAACCTATCTAGGAGAATCTCTTCAAGAGTGTGAATCCTTTCAATAGGCAATGATTTACCATCTATACCTGCGGGAATATCGTCAAACCACTTTGTGAGATTCATGGTGATTTTTCGATTGTATGATTATCGCTATTAGCCTACCGACGCAACCAAACAGGTTTTAACAGATTAAGATAGGGATAGTATGTGAGTCACCATGACTGGCAGAATATGCAATATCGAAAAAAACAGACAACGATGCACTTGTTCATACCCAGGTTGCTCAAGACAGGGGTACTGCTGTGATTGCTTACAATATCATTGGAAACATCGTGAACTGCCAGGATGTCTATTTCCACCTGAAGCAGAGAAGACATATGATAGGTCTCTTGAGAACTTCATTGAAGTCTGGAGTAAGAAATTAGGTAAAAAATAGAGGCAAGTATAATGAAACAGTCACATCTTGGACTGTTCATAATTATAGGTAGTATAATAGCCTGGTCTCTAGCTACCTCAGTTCTCTTTGATTACATTACAAGAGTATTGCATCCAAATCAGGCCTTTGGAGAGCCAATATGGGTCATAGATCCAGTTGGTTTTCTGCTCATTTCTTTACCGTTAGGAATTTTGCTCTTTATCGGAGTTGTTATCTTATTTGATGCTATAATCCCAAAAACGAAGGACAGAGAGATAGAAGTGCTTAAGAGTGTAATAATTCAAGCGTGATTAGGGCGCGTTGTCTAGTGTTATTTGATTAGCTTTTCGCTCCTCATTTTTTGAACACATTCCTTCACAGCCTTATCTAAATTATCATCACTAAGATTGAACTCGCTGAAACTCTCCTTAACATGACTCTCAAAATGCGCCCTATTGATACGTCCAAGTTGTCTGATATCATGGAGGTGCAGAATGACTGGAATGTAAGAGATGGGTAAGAGTCTAGTCTGGTTTCGGTTGTTTTCTTTTCAAAAGCAGAAACTGGCGGGCACGCCAGGATTCGAACCTGGGACCTCCAACTTCGAAGGCTGGCGCCTTATTTATCCCGCACAAAAGAATTTTTTGTGCGACCGAGCTAGACTACGTGCCCTGAAATTCATCGTTCGTAATATACTCTTAAGCACTTCTATGCAACTTATTTGAAGATAATAACATTTGAGAGCTAGAATAAGATGAACTGCCTTAGAAATGAACAGGAATGATGATGATTCCGTCGTGGCAAGTGAGAAGTTGATCACAGAAATTTCGCGCAGACAATATTCACTCTGACTTGAACAGGTCAGCCTGCCGCGCCCGCCACTCTTTCTATTATCGTCTTTCGATTAATTTGACCTCTTTTTCAGGATTCATCTTAAGAGCGTTACACTTGAACTTGGGTCTCACAATCAATGATTCAAGAGGATTATCTTCAAGATTTACTTCATACATTTGTTGACAGAAACGAAGCGGTCGTAAATCTACAGTCTTGAACAAATTTCTACTTAGATTTAGACCACTAAGATGATGTAAGGTATCAAGAGGAGAGAGGTCGATTGACTCAAGTTGTCCCTTATCAATTACTAGCGAAAATAGATTAGTACATTCTGCAAGAGGACGAAGGTTGATTGTTTGATATGGATTGTCACCAATATTCAAGGTTTTCAATTGTGAACATGCACTGAGGGGACTGAGGTCGATGTAATTGAATTTGTTCCTGTTAATTGTCAGGATTTCCAGTGAACAACATGATGACAGAGGTGAAAGGTCCAAATTCTCGAGTTCATTGAACGATAATGAGAGTTGTTCCAGTTTGGTCAGCTCTGCTAACGGTTGCAAGTCAACTACGTTTAGCATACATCCTGTCAAACGAAGAACTTTGAGACTCTTACATGCTTCTAATGATTCTAAATCTATTGTCTCTAGAGGATTATATGAAAGAGAGAGCCGTTCGAGACTACAATGTGATCCAAGTTCTGAGAGATCTATTCTTTGCAGTTGATTATGAGAGAGATCCAACCATGACAGTTTGTTGCACTGTTGAAGTGGTGTGAGATCGATTTCTCTCAAGTTAGTTCTTGACAACGAAAGTTGATGAAGGTCAGTAATATCAGAAAGTGGTGAGAGGTCTATAGAGACTATCTCAGTCTTGTTGATTGTCACCTCAGTCGGATTTGGACCCACTGATTTTTCAATTTGTGACCCATCAGGTAATTGACATGTTAACATGATACCAGTCAATGCTCAGGTCTCCTTCAAAGAGTCAGAAACGCTCTAGTTCTCGAAAAGTCTTCGCATTTTTTCTTCTGTTGGATTTCTTACGATACCTCTGTCAGTGACAATCGCATCCACTAGCTCAGGAGGCGTCATATCAAACGCGGGATTGTACACTTTCGCATTAGGAAGCGTAATCAGTTCTCCATTAATTACACGGATTTCATCAGGGTCACGTTCTTCAATGACAACGTCCTCGGGGTTTGTGACCATATCTATTGTTGATAGTGGAGCTACCGAGTAGAATGGTATGTTGTGAAATCTTGCAGTGATTGCCATAGTATACGTACCAATCTTGTTGATTACGTGCCCAGTACGTAAAATCCGATCGGCACCAACAACACAACAATCAACACGCCCCTCCCGAAAGACTGTTCCAATCATCCCATCTGTTATCAGAGTGGTGTCGATTTTATCTTCCATGAATTCGAATACTGTGAGACGAGCACCTTGTTGGCGAGGCCTAGTTTCTGCGGCATAGACTTTGATATTACCATGATGTTTCTCGTGGGCTACTCGTACCACTGCACCAACAGTTCCAAGATATACGGTAGCAAGTGAACCCGCATTACAGATTGTCTGAATAGTAAAACCAGATTTTATGAGCTCAAGAGCGTTCTCACCTATGCTCCGGCACATTCGAACGTCTTCTTCAGCAATCTCTTTTCCTTCTTCAATCAGTCTTTGGATAATATCATCGACGCTACCAGAACCGGTCTTAGCCACGTCAAGCATTCGAGCTGTGGCCCATGTCAGATTCACCGCAGTGGGTCGTGTGTTCAGAGTTTCAGCCGCTTGCTCCAAGTACTGAACTAAGTCTTCTTTTGTTCGTGCATTACTCTCTAGAGCTGCCAGTGCCATACCCATCCCGGCTGCAGCACCTATTGCAGGGGCTCCTCGAATTTCCATAATCTTGATAGACGTAGCAATTCGTTCGTGACTTTTCGTTGTGATATGTTCAATCTTTAACGGAAGCTTGGTCTGGTCTACAAGACGAACTTGTGAGGTCTCATCAAGCCATTCAATCGTTCTAAACATCTTCCAATCCTCGTATATGTTGTTCCAAGATTCTTTCAAGGCTAAGGATGAGTCCATCAGCCACTTTTTGTATCTCAGGAGTGAGACCCTCACCGAACTGTATACTTTTCGGTTGTACCCCGAGAAGTATTGTCTGACCACCGGTTTCCTGTTCCAAGTACATCATGAGAAAAGATAACGGCATACTATGAGTGCTGATATTGATACCACCTATTCGATCTTTTGTGACCAATTCGAGATGACCAGGCGGTTTTCTCATGTCTGCAGCGTCTATCATGATTACACGTTCTGCTCCAAAGTCGGCCAATGGACGTGCAAATCCCTCAGGAACGGAGCCAACATTCTCTATCATGATATATGGACTATCAATATTCATAGAGTTCACAATAAAAGGTCCTACTCCGTCATCAGTACGCAAGTCATTACCAATGCCTAATATTGCGACTCGTCTAGAACCCTTAATGAAATCTTTCAGGGCTGTTTCTATGCTGATTTCGGTCACATTTTTAGAGATATATAGATAGGCTTTAGTTCTTGTGTTAGGCGAAGGGTTTTTCACAAAATGGTTGAGCAAGACAAGGTAGGCGACACTAATTGCCCGATGATGATAATGAGTTCCCAATCAGAGAATATCTCGAAGAGATTCAGGATGATGACGTGGAGGAAGAAATCATTGAACCTGAGGAGGATCCTGCTAATGTCATCTTTGAAAACGGGAAAGGACTTGTTGGTAGTGAGGATTCAGATAGACTATCCCAACAGGGATTCTATGGAACCCGTATTGATGGAAATAGACTCGAGTTAGAACCAGTAGAGCTTCTTCATCTAATTGAACGAAAAAGAGTAATTGTGACAACCTCTTCAGGAGAATGTGTAGGGTCTGATTATATCATCAACGAATTACTGAATGAGGACCCAGATCTCTGGATTCGTTACTTGGTCTTTAGAGACCTTCGAAGTAGAGGATATGCTGTACGTAAAGGATTTGGAGGTGGAATTGGATTTCGCGTTTATGCTCGAGGTGATCGTCCAGGAGCTACAAATGCTAAAGAATTGATTTATGTTCTGAAAGAGGGCATTCCAATATCTCTAAGTGAATTAGATTTGGTAACAAAGACAGCCTCAAGTTCGAGAAAGAGCCTGATTTTTGCTCTTGTCGATCAGAATGGTGAAGTGAATTACTACAAAGTAGCACAATCTACCTTGAAGGATATTAGTGGTGATAATAGTGAGAGATTATGATGATTCATCGTATGATGATGAGATTGTTACACTTGAAGCGTTCTTTGATGAACACACAATGAGTGTTCACCTGATTGAAAAGAATCCTCCGCGCGCAAAGAGAGGAGCACCTGGAAATTGGGAACTTGTGGAACTATCAGACAGGATTCTTACCTATGAAGAACTTGATATTCTTGCTGAGGCCATTATGGAGTCTGCAGAACATGACAAAGACTCATTCATTGAGATAGAAGAAGAGGGTGCAGCTGTAGTTCAGCTCCGTAATTTGAGAATTGCAATAGCTAGAAGACCATTTGCAGATAAAATGGAAATTTCCGCGATACGCCCCATAGTGAAACTTGATTTGGATGACTATCATTTGAGCCCGAAACTGATGAAGAGACTTGAAACACGAGCTGAGGGGATATTGGTTTCAGGATCTCCTGGGTCAGGGAAGAGTACGTTTGCTGCAGCTTTGGCAGAATTTTATGGAAGAAAAGGAAATGTTGTCAAGACTCTTGAACAACCTAGAGACCTGCAGGTAGAAGAATCAATCGTTCAGTATTCACCACTTGATGGAAGTATGGAAAAGGCTGCAGATATTCTTCTTCTTGTTCGACCTGATTTTGTGATTTATGATGAGCTTCGGAAGAACTCGGATTTTCAGGCATACTCTGACCTTCGTTCTGCAGGAGTAGGAATGGTAGGTGTTGTTCATGCCGGGTCTGCAATTGATGCTCTACAACGCTTATTGCTTGGAGGAAGAGTTGAGCTTGGGCAAGTTCCTAGTACAGTTGACACTATTGTACATATTGAAGATGGAAGAGTTGCCAAAGTAAATTCAATGTCACTAAAAGTGAAACTTCCTACAGGTATGAGTAGTTCCCAGAGAGATTTGGCAAGACCAGTTGTAGAAGTGCGTGATTTTGAACTTGGTCTACTTGAATACGAGATGTTTACATTTGGTGGTGAGAAGGTCGTCGTGCCTGTAAGAGGTGCTGCAACACCCACATTTCGAAAAGGTGATAGAGCACGTGGTGTTCCGGGAGAAGATGTCCCTGTTTCATTGAGCTATAGTAAAAAGAAGATAACAGTGTATGCTGGGAGAAAGTATGCTAAACAGAGAATAGAACTCTTTGCTGATGATCAATATCTTTTAACTGCAGTAATTGGAGGAAATGGTGAAAGCTCAATTCGTGTGAAGACACGACAGGGAGCTGCATTGGTTGATGCAATGGAGGAAGGAGCTAAAATTACAGCCAAGATATCAGATTAGACATCAGCGACTCTGCAAAAACTTTAACAACAGACCAATGTAGGACTGTCTTATGGGCCCGTGGCCTAGCCAGGTCATATAGAGAGAATCTTGTATGTGGAAGATAGGGCACCAGCCTCCTACACTAACAATCAGTTATTGGAGAGAGTTGGTAATCCCCGGTTCGAATCCGGGCGGGCCCGCCATTTGTTTTTCATCACTGAAGTATCAAAATATCCAAATCTTAGTATTAATCCATAAAATTTGGAGATATTTTCATGAACAAGGTAAATATTCCTAATTATGAATTCATCCCAGGTCTGGAATTATGCAAGATTTTTTACATAGAAGCTGTTAAACCAATTTTGGAAGAGCATTTTCCAGATTTGATTTATTCAGCTGCTCACATGGGATCAGGTTCAGATGTTCTTGGTTTTGATACCCCTCAATCTATGGATCACGGATGGGGACCTAGATTATTGCTCTTCTTGAGGGAAACAGATTTGAATACATATCGGAACGAGATTGATCAGACACTCCGTGAAAATTTGCCCTATGAAGTTCGAGGGTTTCCTACTAATTTTACTATTCATGATGATGGAAGTCTGATGATGACATCTATAACATCAGGACCTGTGAACCATGCTATCAAAATTAGTACGGTAAGTGAGTTCTTTACTGAATATTTCGGTCTCTTTCCATCAGAGGATTTTAGTATTATTGATTGGCTTACTATTCCTGAACAAATATTACGAAGCATAGTGGGTGGGCGTATTTTCTACGATGGGTTAGGAGAATTGCAACCAATAATTACTAGACTTCAATATTATCCCCATGAATTATGGTTGTATCTTTTGGCAAATCAATGGCGAAGAATTTCACAAGAAGATGCAATAATGGGTCGATGTGGGCAGGTAGGTGATGAGTTAGGTTCGAGAATAGTGGCAACTAGATTAGTTAGAGATATGATGAGATTATGTTTTCTAATGGAGAAAGAATATGCTCCATACATAAAGTGGTTTGGTACAGCATTTTCGAAGCTTGATTGTGCAAAGAAACTTGAACCACTTTTTCTTCAAACACTAGATGCTGATAATTGGAAACAACGAGAGATTTACCTTGTAGAGGCCTATGAGTATGTAGCAGATATGCACAATAGACTTGGAATAACTCGCCCGTTGAATGCAAAAACAATATACTTCCACAATCGTCCATTTCGAATCATTCAATCAGAACGATTTGCCAGTGAGATATCATCCATAATAAAAGATGAAGAGGTAAGAAAACTTCCTTGTTTTTTAGGAGGTATTGACCAATATGTTGATTCAACAGATGTCTTAGGATATACCAATCGATATCGTAGATTTTGGTCTATGTATCAATGATTTTCTTCATTTCTTTAAAATATAAGCCCCTTTTTCTGTACCAACATGTACTTCATTAGCCATTCCAATAAAGAGACCAGTTTCTACTACGCCAGGAATCATTTTGAGGTCGATAGCTAGTTTTTCCGGTCTATCAATTGGTTGAGGAAATTTGAGGTCAATAATGAAATTCCCGTTATCGGTTACAACCGGACCCATTTTCCTTTGTGCCTCTCTCACAATTGGTTCAATTCCCATCCGAGTAATAGTTTTCTTAACAACCCCTAGAGAGAATGGAAGCACTTCGATGGGAATAAGGAATTTCGAACCCAGTTGTTCCACGAGTTTTGACTCATCAACTATTATCACTAGTTTTTTTGATGCAAAAGCTACTATTTTTTCCTGAAATAATGCTCCGCCACCACCTTTGATTAAATTAAGATGCTTATCGACTTCATCAGCTCCATCAACCGTAAGAAGTAATTCGGGATTTATATCAAGATTGGTGAGTGGGATCTTATATTTCACTGCAAGTTGATATGCTTGATATGAACTCGGAACAACTGAAACACTAACATCTCCAGATTGGATTCTCATACCTAACTCCGAAGCGAAAATTGCCACAGTGGATCCACTTCCAAGTCCGATTACACCATCCTTTGGAATGAGACTAACAGCACTTTTTGCAGCATTTAACTTGACACTTGACATCTTGATAATCACCAAGTATAGTTCAAAGACATATGGGAAAAACCTTCCTAGAATTACAATGGTAATTCTTGTAATACAATAATTGGTTCTAAATATCTCTATACAGACAGAGAAGACCTGAATAGAAACTTGAGTATGTTATGCTTGCAAGAGGTTTGGATAGCTCATTCTTTACCATTTAATAGAGTAGGACTAGCAATCTTATAACTAGTCTCCACCCATGAGCGCCTTTAGGCGCTCCATTTCTTGAAGCATTTCAGACTGTAGTGAACTCTTTCCGGTTGTTGTAGTGGACGGAGTGCTGCTAGGAGAAACACCTAAAGAAGAACCAGCTCCTGGAGGGCCACCTGAGGGAGCGACACCTCCCGGAGGGCCATCGGAAGGAGCTGCACCACCTGGAGGACCGCCACCTGGAGGGCCACCTGAGGGAGCAACACCTCCCGGAGGTCCACCACTTGGGGGACCACCTCCCGGAGGACCTCCTGAGGGAGCAACACCACTTGGAGGACCGCCACCTGGAGGGCCACCTGAGGGAGCAACACCTCCCGGAGGACCTCCTGAGGGAGCTGCACCACCTGGAGGACCACCACTTGGTGTAGTTGAATCAGGCATTCCAACACTTATGGGACCTGCTACATCACTATCATCTGTTTCTACTGATGTTCCAGACATGGCTGCAAGTTTCTGAAGATAATCAGAACGTGCTCGATCGACAGCAGTAGATGTGTCAACTATCTCTTTGAATTCCTCATCTTTTGCAATTGCAATTCGAACCAAATCAAGTCGACTTTGATATGCTTCTATTAATTTTGATTTCATTGAGTCTACAATTTCACCCTTTTGAGCATAGTAATCAATTGCCGTTAATGCCTGCTGGATTGCATTTTCTTCAACTTTGAGGAAGACCAAGGCTTCTGCGGGGGTTTTCAGGAATTTAAGTTTCTTCACTCCAGCCATACCACTTGAAACATCACCTGTTGAGGCGATAATTTTTCTAATGGCGTCATCAACGCTTGTGCTTGTTTTTCCGTGTCGACCACGGACTACCAGCAGGACAATTATGAGTAATAGTGGTCCGACTGAGAGAATAAACATCCACGCTTCCGGACCAAATGGGATTCCAAGGGGTTGGAAAAAGTTGGATATAGGCCTAAATAGTTCTATGATAGCTCTTGTGAAGCTTTGATAATCCATTTGCAATTGCATTCACCTACTGGTACTTCATCTTAAGATGCACTTTTGTATGCTATTTTACTTTTCTCGTAAGCATTAGAGTTTGTAAGACGTACGTGTGATACGGTTAATTCATCTAAGTAAACTCTTCTTACTCGTTATTTGCACACAGGCACTCATAAACATGTCCTTGATTTATATCATTATCATATGAAGGTCCTAAAAAATCCATTTTAGGTATACATTTCTGAATGAATCCAAACTAGTTTTCTTTAATTGTTTTTAGATTAGGTAATAATGATAATTTGAAGGTGAAAAAATGAGTCTCCTGGATCCATCAATAGAACATTATGTGCTACATGAGAAAACGTGGAAATTTGGCGGTGGTGAAATTTACAATACACAAGGTGAAAAAATCGGTGTGATGAAAAGAAAGCTCATTTCGATGAGAGCTGAAATAAAACTGATGAACCCTGACGAATCAGAAATTTGCACCATCAACAAGAAGCTAGTGAGTGCACGGCCAATCTACGATGTAAAGACACCAGATGGCGAGTTAATCGGTCGTGGTAAGAGGCCAATGGTTGCTCTTAGGGGATCTATAGATATGTATGATTCTGATGACAAGATGATATACAAGGCTCAAGGGGGTGTCACAAAATGGAATTTTGTGATAACTGCAGCAGATGACAAGAGAAAAGTCTATGCGGAAATCAAAAAAAGTGATAAATGGAGAGATGTCTTTGCTCCAGCCTTTAACTTCAAGGATCGCTATGTGATTCACATATTGGATCAAAACGCCCCGAGGTTAATGTTACTTGCTTATGCAGTAATTATTGATAATGTATACCACGACAAGTAAACCAGCATCTGTATATTGTGATGATAGAAGATATACCAAAAGAGTAGATTTTAAAACCAACACTATTTTGAGAGAATAGCATTGCCCCAGTGGCTTAGAGGCTATAGTATCTCCATCTAAAGATAAGTACGGCTAAAGCGGCTGACTTGTAATCAGCAGGTCGCGCGTTCAATTCGCGCCTGGGGCTCCAATTTTTCTATTTACAAACCCTCTAGACATATAACATCGATATCAGCCAATAAATGAGGAGAGAGACAACAAGTCCAATTATAGCCAAAATTCGGAAAGACCTTTTTTGCGTCTTATGACGGAATTTGTACATTCCTCCAAGTGTCCCTATAGCACCTCCAATGAATCCAAGTGATAGTAATGTAGCCTCAGCCACGCGCCATTCGTTTTTTGATGATTTTCTCTTATCCCTCCACATGCTTAGAAAAGCTACGATATTAATCAAGATGATGTAAGACAAAGGTAGCCAATAGATAACATGTGTCGATTGCAATGCATTCTCACATCCTTTTTGCTGCGGTTTCTAAAGCAGCGATGACCTCCAGTTTCTTCCCTGTGAGAAAATTAATCGTTGCACCACCACCTGTACTGATATGAGAGATTTTAGAAGCAAGATGCATCTTGTTTGCCATCGCACCCATATGACCTCCACCTACAACAGTCACCCCTTTACAATCAGCAATTGCTTGTAGTATGGTTTCTGTTCCTTTTGCAAATGCAATTTTTTCGAAGTATCCCATTGGACCATTTGCAAAAACTACTGCAGATTCAGAGATTAAATTGGAATATTTACTTGCAGTTCGTGGACCAATATCAAGAAACGGATTATTACCCATTTCTGAAAATTCACAATCTACCCGTTCTTCATCTTTTTCGATTGCAGCATCTTCGGGAAGTATCAATATATCACTATATGTTGTTAAAAGACTTCGAGCAATATCTATAGCATTATCAAAACCCTTGATTGGCGCGGAATAGTCTGCTGACACTTCTTCTGCCCCAATAAGAAATAGTGTTCCTACAAGCCCACCAAGAAGAGCGTGATCAACACGACCTGTCGCTAAAAGTTTTTCAAGTGTTTTTACCTTATCTTCAACTTTGCTTCCGCCTAAGACCAGGGTCCATGGGTGTTTATCGGTATCTGTTGCAGCAGTTAATATTCTGATTTCCTTTTCTACAAGTCTTCCTGCGACGGATGGAAGTACCGTTGTGAATCCAACAAGTGATGCCTGAGAGCGATGTGCTGCACCAAATGCATCATTAACAAATAAATCAAAAAGTGGAAACAGCTCTTGGATAATCGGTTCTTGTGCGACTACTTCGGATGATGCCTTTTTGAGTTCACCTTCAAAATATCTTACATTTTGCAGTACTAGAATCTCACCAATTTTGACTTTTTTTATGGCATCTTTAGCTTTTTCCCCAAAGATATCATCAACAAAGTGTATATTGTAACCCTTTTTTTTTAGAATTTGTGCATGTTGCTCCAATGAGATAAAATCATCACTTCCAGGGCTACCTTGGTGTGCCATTAATACTACTTTACTTTGAGAGAGTTCATTTAGAGTGCTCTGAATTGCCTCAATACGAGAAGTGTCCGTGATTTTCATAGTTATTGGATCGATAGAGCTATTCATATCGACTCGAACCAGAACACGTTTTCCAACATAATCAATATCATCAAGGGTCTTGAACGTAAGCTGCAATTGATATCACCGAGCGCTGTATGAAGTATGTCCTTAATAAAGAGATTACTGGAAATAATGAACAGATTTGTAATCAAAACTTGCCAGTTGCTATTGCTTCTGCAAAAATGTCTAACATCAATTCACTTGGATATTGAACTACCATAAAATAGCGAGATTCTTGTTTTAGTGTAACTCTTTGATTTGTTTGATGACATATTTTAAACAATACTCTTACTGCTTCAAAAGTCCAATCAGTGATATCATATGTACCTGAGAGAGTTATTCCATTAAGGATTTCTTCAAAATTTTGTCGGTTGTCTTCAATCACAAAACGTCCTAATAATTCAATTCTGATTCTATTATTGTCACAAGCAATCTCAGAGGCGTTTTCTGGTATCATGCACTTTGGTATTGTGGATTACTATTAAACACCAACAATGTATCTATACACTATAATACTTTGGATCGCATTCAATAGACGATTTCTTATATCTCCAGTAGACTGCCCATTGACCGTTAGTAGTCTTCGATATGAACACATGATGGTCCTCTTTCATCTCTCTTGCTAATGTTATAGCATCAATCATCTCATCAAACGTCTGAGCAAGTCTGTATACATTACCACCTACTAATTTCCATTTTTCTTTCATCATATTGATGAGTGTACACTATTCCTAATAACTCCGTAATCAAAGAGTGTTGTATGAAATTATTAGATAAAATATGGTGCCGCAGGGGGGATTCGAGCCCCCGACTACTCGAAGAGTGAGGGATTCTCGCTCTACTTCGAGATGCCTCATCTGAAGGCGCGGTCTCAATGACCCCGTTAATATCTTGGGAGTTCCAAGAAGATTATGAGTCTCGCGCCCTAACCAGGCTAGGCCACTGCGGCTTTCCTATATTTTGATACTGCTCGTAACTAGTACCTATTCTGGGGTCACCCATTGGTCTAACTAATAAACATAACTTTCAGTCATTGATGGTTGATTGATTATCAATAATATTCTTAATTGCAGTCGTAAGAAGATTCTTGATCGTTTTTCCATCAGCCTTTCCGCCTAATTGTTTCATTACGATTCCCATGAGACCACCTATAGAACGTTCACCTTGTTCGCGAATGAAATCTTCCCTTTCTGAAACTATTTTCTGTATCACGCTCTGTATCTCAGCTTCACCCATCATTGTTAAACCTGTGATTTCGAGAGCTTCACTAACTGTGTTATGAGGATTGTTAGAAAGATACGTCAACACAGCGGGGATGGCTTCTGAAGAAAGTTCGTCTTTCTCAATAAGTGAAAACAACTCAAGAAAATGAGTTTCATGCAAATTATCTGTAGGAACTTTTTCACGATGAAGACTTACAATTATATTTTCTAATGTTACAGCAACAAGCGTCGGAGAGACTTGTGTTTCTGATAGAATCTTTTCAAACAAATCAATGTTGATTGAGCGACTTATTTGATATGCAAGATCAGAACTTAGTCCATATTCTTTAACGAACCTTTTCATTTTCACTTCAATACTATCTGGCATATTTTGTTTTATTCTCTTCAGACGAGAACTTGTAATTTTTACAGGTCTCACATCGGTTTCAGGATACATTCTTGATGAACCAGGCCTGGGACGAGCATACTTCGATGTCCCATTAGGAAGTGGAATTCGAGTTTCGGGAGGTACTCCTTCCACAGCGAATCTAGCTCGCCTGATAACAGCCTCTAATGCATCTCTACATTTACTTTTTTCAGATGCGACGAATACAATTGCATCTCTCTCATCTGCATTCAGAAGCATTCGAATCTTTGATACGTCTTGATTTGTAATTCCATATTTTGGTAGTTCATCTGTGTGGAAAATACCTCCGACATTACCCCAAAATTTTGCATAGTCTGAGAATTCAGTACCTAAACGTCGTTCTGGTTGAAGTTCCTTACCTACAAGACCTCCAAATCCAGGAAGTCTTACTGCACATACTACGCCACCAGACTTTATGGCATTCGTTATTACTTTTGATTCGTTAGTAACGAATACGTTAGTGATGTCTGTGATTGTGTCCTCAATTACTTTTGTGGTGATTCCCCGTTTCTTCAGCTCATCACTAACTTGTAATAATGTTTCTTGTCTTTGTACTTCAAGTTCAACAAGTGTCGATAACATATCTAACTGTTGCAATCCCTTTATCTCAATTATTGCACCGTTTCTGATTGAGATATTAACGTCTTGGCGTATGGTTCCAAGACCACGTTTTACTCTTCCAGTAGATCTTAGAAGAAGACCTATTGCAAGAGCCACTTCTTGAGCTTCTTTAGGCGTGCGAACATCAGGGTCTGTAGCAACTTCTATGAGTGGAATGCCAAGTCTGTCAAGTCTGTATATTCTCATATTATTTTCTTCATCATCAGCAATCTTCCTAGCTGCATCCTCTTCCAGACAAATGGTCTGAATACCTATTCTTTTGCCATCAGCCATTATATGGCCACCCATTGCAATTATTGCTGTACGCTGAAATCCAGTAGTATTTGAGCCATCAATTACAATTTTTCTCATAGGATGAATCTCATCAACCGGTTTTGATTGTAGGAAATTAGTTATCGTCAGACAGACATCTATAGCCGCTTCACAAAGACTGTGCGGAGGTTCTTCGTCTATTTCTACAAGACAGATTGTATCATTGTAATACTCGTAACAGAATCTTTTCTTCTTCTGAAATTCGAAAAGTGCTGCCGGATCAATTTCTCCCATTTCACTCTGTGTAGGACGAAGTCGTCTGATAAAGTTGCCATCTGGTTTATCATCACGAATAGAAGGAACACAGTGACAGTATAATTTTCGGTGGGTGTCAATCTGTTGATGGAGTTCAAGCCCTACCATGAGACCTAGTTCTTGATATCTCTTTTCGGATGATATTTCAAATCCCTCCAAAATCTCTATGATATTCAGATACTTCGCTGCGCATGTCAATCTCGCCAACGACTGGTTCCAAAAGCAGTTTCTTTACTTTTTCAATACCTTTGTAATTACCTAATACCCACATGAGTTTCACAAGGGCGGTTTCAGGAAGCATATCTTCACATGAGATAACACCGATATCTAATAATTCAACTCCTGAACGATATACATTCATATTTGTACGCCCAAAAATGCATTGACTTGTCATTGCAACAATGAGACCTGCATCAATTGCTGCTTCTATTGCATGTCGAACTCTATCAGGAGCATGTCCAAGTCCAGTTCCTTCTATAACAACTCCTTTATACTCAGATTCTATCAAGTAATGGATTAGACCAGCATCCATACCAGGATATGTTTTTAGGAGTGCTACCTTTTCTTCAAATTTTGGCTTCAATACTAATTTTCTATTCTTATCTCTCCTTAGCTGAGGAGGCCGGAGCTCTTCAACATGGAACTCATTTACTTTGAATAAAGGGTAATCGTTAACGGACTGGAATGCATCACGTCGACTTGTGTGCAATTTACGAACCCTTGTTCCTCTGTGTGCATGAAGATAGCTATCACTCGTTTCTGCATGCATCAAGACCATTACTTCTGCAGCATCTGCTTTTGTTGCAAGAGTTATAGCGCCAAAAAGATTCATTGCAGCATCTGAAGAGGGGCGATCTGAAGATCTTTGTGAACCTACAAGTATAACAGGAACAGGAAGATTTTGAAGAGAAAATGAGAGTGCTGCAGAAGTAAAACCCAGAGTGTCAGTACCATGCGCAATGACCACACCATCAGTTCCCATTTCTATTTCTGAGGCAACAACACGAGCAATTTTTGTCCAATCCGTAGGATAAATATTCTCAGATAGAATGCTCATGATAACATTTGCGCGGACCTTTGCATGAGTTCTTAGTTCAGGAACCGTATCATACAAATCTTGTGCTGTTAGAGCTGGATTAACTGCGCCTGTTCGATAGTCGACCTTACTAGCTATTGTGCCTCCTGTGCTTAGAATGGTAACTACTGGTAATTTTCTGTCTTCGTACGAGATATCCTCAGGAGCTGGTTTCTTTTTGGTTGCAGATTTAATCCGATGAACAATGGTATCCTCGGTGAAACGTATTCCTATATTGTATCCACTTTTCAATTTGATAGCAATGTGGACTGAATCGTTACCTACCTGACTTCTGGGCATGAGAATACCAGTATATTCTGTTCCGTTGTGACTAACTGAAATGAGGTCTCCAATACGAATCTTAGCCTCTGATAATTTATCTAGAACAAGACCAATATACCCTGAACCATCTAGACTCAATGATATCCACACCTTCAAGTTGAGACCTATCTTTAACAGCTCGGTCATAAAGGCTTCGTCATTGATTTTTGTTTTCAGATAATCCCTAAAATCACAAGTAGACCAAATAATATGAATACGATTCCTACTAGTATCTTAATCGTCTTCATAGGAATCCGTTCAGCTGCATGATTTCCGGCTGCTGCGCCAATTGAGTTAACGATTAAAAATGCAAAAACTGATCCAAGAAATATTATGATTGGATATATGGATTGAGCTGCAAGAGCTAGGATTGCAATCTGGCTCTTATCACCAAGCTCGGAGAGCAAGACAAGTGAGAACATTCCAAAGAGAGTTCCGGAATTATCGCAAGTATCCGGAATGTCATTATTTGCTTTCGCAAGAGTAATGATACCCAGAGAGAAGAATAGGATTCCAGATATATAGGTTATAATTTCAACCGGTAATGTCGTAGAGAGAATGAATCCTAATATGACTGCAATCATTGATGATGAAACAAGTGCAGTCATGGTAGCGAGTAGTACCAATCCAGGACGCCGATATTGTGCACTAAGACACATTGTAGTGAGCATTGTCTTGTCACCCAGTTCCATCAATATAATTAGTCCTAGAGATTGCACAAACGTCAGAATTGGCATAATTTCTGCATGTCACTATATCTTCCTTATAGGGATTAGTATATGAATTCAAAGAGATTGGAGTGGTGCGGGAGACGAGCCCTTCGGAATCCGAGTAGACCTCTGGATTCATTCGAACTCGTGAACTCCTACGAGAGCGGATATCTTCTCGTGACCCCGTTGTTCAGACGATCTTAAGTCCGCCGCCTTTGACCGGGCTTGGCTACTCCCGCAGATTTAACCGGTCATGGAGGACTCATCCGCTATTCTTGAGCACTACATAAAGTATTCTTGAATGCTTTGGTATTGGATAAGAAAGTGGTGGGCCGCGCCGGATTTGAACCAGCGACCTTCGATTCCAAAGAGCGAAAAGCTCGATTTGGATTCTCGGTGTAAACGAGACATCATAGCCGGGCTAGACTAGCGGCCCCTAAATGTGATTTTCGATAACCCAATAAAAAGTTGCTTACATGAAATGAGCAACAATGTGGACTTCTTGCCGTGCATCGTCAAGCGTGAAATTTGTTATCTGATCAAAACCAAGTGATTTAACTGACTTTATTACTTGTAATACAATACCGGGATCATTCTTAATCTTAAACGCAGCTACAAGCCTACTGCCTTTTCTCAATAACACCCTGAATCGCGAGATGAGATTCAACGTTCCACCCTTGTCAGTAGTCACATCAACAAGAAGGAGGTCGATTTGACCCTTAGTTAGTATTGAAGTGGGCTCTATTGTAAATGCATCTGTAAGAATAAATGAGATTTCAGAATAAGTAGCTGCAAGCTCATTCAAGATCTGCGAGAATCGTTTCGATACTTCTATTCCGATGACTTGTGCGCCTTTATGTTGGAGATATTGTAGAAATCCACCTGCAGAGCTTCCAATATCAAGGGCAAGACATGGAAGTTGTATTAAAGTACCACCAAGTAGTTCATCTATCATCCGGAGCTTGTGATACCCCATTGGTTTGTTAAAAGATTCAGATAGAATCTTGATTTCTTCTTTGCCAGTAATACAAGTGGATGGTTTACAATATTTCCCATTTACTATGACGATGCCTTCCTTAATTGCTCGCTTAGCCAGTTGACGAGATGAATAACGACCTGTATCAACTAACCAAGCATCTAACCTAGGCATTTAGTTTCGCCTCTATCTCTTTTGGAATGAATAGATGCATGGCTACACCTTGTAGCCTTGGACCAATAGCAGCTAGTATGCCAGATGATCTTGTACTTCTTTTACAAATTAGAGCATGCTCAAAGACTCCAAGATTTTCTATTTCGTAGATATCATCAAGATGACCAGATTGTTTGAGTACGTTATCAAGCATATCACGATTGGCGCCAAATATTAATAGACGTTCATGGTCATCATGTACCCATTTTTCGAAACGAGCCAATGTGTTTTGTCCAAATTCAGCCTCTATTTTTTGATTATTCTTGTCAACATTAGTTATCTTTACTTCAACGGGAAGATTATCAACAAGAATGAGAGAACTTGCAAGGAGTCGTAAAGCTCTATCAAGACCAAATTGCTTTCTGATTTTATATAGAGGAACTAATGCGTCTATTCGAATGTTATTCAATAGGGCAATATCGACATATATGCCATAACCAACCTTTCCTACGTCAACTAGAGATCCGTTGAAAGTTTGTCCTTCTGTTATTTTATCAAAGCTTGTTGATGGACCATACTTTTTGATGAGCATGTTACTAATAAATTCTGAATCTTGACCATCAAGACGTATTATGAGGTGTCCTCTTTTGTCAGTCTTGAATTGGACTATATTTACATCCAATTCTTTAATCATTTCTAAAATATCAAATTTGACTGAATCGAGTAATAGTTTTCGTTTTTTACCGTATACTTTTGTAAAGAGAGAGACTGTCTTCAATTTCTATTACTATCCTCTATTATCGATTATCAGAGATTAGATATTAATAATGACTAGATTAGGATGTAGCTTCTAGATCAGCCTTTAGTTCTTCAACACGTTTTCGCAGAAATGATATGGCCTTTTGATTGTCCATATATTCAAGTTGTCCATTACAAACAGGACATCTAAATGATAGGTTCATCGCCTCTTCGAAGGGTACTGGAGAAGAATCACGGTTCATACAAGAATATAGATCATTGTTACTCTCATGTTCAAGTCTTTGTTCAAGGAGATTGAGAACCATTCGTTTTTTCCGATTAACGAGAGCCTGCGCTTTCTTGGGATCAATGCGCCAGTAGTAAAGAAACCAACCAGTATTAACATCACGAATTCTTCGATATGATGCTAAGTGATTATCATGTAGTTTATAGAGAATCCTGCGTACAATATTCAACTTGAGATCTGTCTTAGTAGCAATCTCTTCGTCTGTTGTTTCTTCTGCATTCACTAAGACAGTTGAAACATCAACGCCTTCTTTTCCAGCAATCTCTTCAACAACAAGACGAAAGAGATCATGATTGATATTTGTATGTACCATTTGATGAAGTCACCCAAGGTGTATTAGATGGTTAATCGACTGAAAATTGATTTACAGCCAAAATGTCCTCAGTTGGAATATTCTACTAGTATTATACAGCTAAATACTATTTATTCACTTCGCTTAGGTATCTTCCTTCCGCGCTTTTTGTGACATCTTCTTTTTTACGATAACTCTATCACCAAGTGTTGGACCAGCACCTGCAGATGTTGATTTTGCTACTTTTATCGGAGGTGTTCCAAGCGGTTCAAGGAGTGAAATGGCCAGTTCTCGCTCCAGCCCTCTGATTGTCCGCTCAGTCGGTTTTTGACGTCCGGCTTCTATTGCTTTGAGTGTTGAAATACTCTCTCCGATTTTCTGTGAGAGTTCGTCTTGACTGATGTTAAGCTTTTGCCGTGCTGTAAGAATGACCTTTGCATAGTCTTCAATAAGTTCTAGATCATCAAGAAGAACTCCACTAGATTTTCGAGGTTTGGGTTTTGGTGGTGATTTGGGGATAGACTGAGGTGGGGACTTTGTAACTAACTCTCTATCAGGACTTCCGAACCATGAGGCACTATGTTTTGGTCTTGATACTGTACGTTTAGAAGAGCTTGGTGATTGACCTCCAAATTTTATTGCGCAATCAGGACAAACAAGCATTGAAGCTCCTTCGATAATTACACTACGGCCTTGGCTCTTCATTCCTCTTCCGCATAATTCACAACTTGGCAAAGCCGATTCCCTCTCTTCATATCTGTTCTGAAGTGGAGATTGATAAAGATTGCCGATTAGACTAATTTATTCTATGGGAGATAGCTATGATTGACCAGCAAAGCAAGCCTTAAAACCATTCTAGTGGATGGAGGCGTGAGGTGCCACTTCTTGCCAGGGACTACAGAAACTAAGGACGAAGGTAATGTTGATGAAACAGCCTATTCACAAAGTGTTACTAGACACTTGGAGAGACGCCTTCGTGCATTAGAAACTGAGAAACAAATTTTGCAAGCAGAACGTAGTCGTCTTGAGAAAGAAACACAGACTCTTAGGACAGAACTGGAGAAACTTAGACAGTCTCCACTGATTACTGCAACTATTATTGAGATGCTTGAAGATGGCAGAGCTATTGTAAAAAGTTCAACTGGGCCCAATTTTGTTGTACATGTGGCATCGTCTATTCAGAAAGAAAAGTTACAACCAGGTGCATTAGTAGCTCTGAATCAACGTTCATTCACAGTTCAACAAGAATTACCACAGTCAAAAGATCCAATGATTCGTGCAATGGAAATTGAAGAGGCGCCTGAGATATCCTATTCTGACATTGGTGGTCTCAGACAGCAACTTCAAGAGATTAGAGAAACTGTTGAGCTTCCATTACTTGAACCAGAGTTATTTGAACAGGTTGGGATTGAACCACCTAAAGGAGTGTTATTGACCGGACTTCCTGGCACAGGAAAGACATTGTGTGCAAGAGCTGTTGCACATGAAACTAATGCGACATTCATTCGAGTGATTGGATCAGAATTGGTTCAAAAATTCATTGGAGAAGGAGCAAGACTAGTCAGAGAAATTTTTATGCTTGCTAAAGAAAAAGCTCCAGCTATTATTTTTGTTGATGAACTTGACGCAGTTGGTTCTCATAGATTAGATATCGCAACATCTGGTGATCGAGAGGTTCAAAGAACATTAATGCAACTTCTAAGTGAACTAGATGGTTTTGAGAGTAGAGGTCAAGTAGCAGTATTAGGGGCAACCAATCGTCCAGATATATTGGACCCTGCATTATTACGACCGGGTAGGTTTGATAGGATTATCGATTTTCCATTACCTGATGAGGATAGTAGAAGAGAGATTTTCAAGATTCATACTCGAGGTATGAACATCGAAAAAACAATTGATTTCAGTCAGCTTCTTTCAGCAACACAGAATAGAACAGGAGCCGACATCAAGAGCATCTGTACTGAAGCAGGTATGTTTGCAATTAGAGAGAAAAGAACTAGTGTTACCCAAGATGATTTTCGTAAGGCAATTATCAAGGTGCAGGAACGAGGTGGTAGTCAGCAAGCTCCTAGTAGCATGTACTGTTAATTGTTGATTCGACTCGTGAGATAATATGAGGTTTAGAGATTTTCTCATAATTAAGTTGGGAAATAAAATTGCAGAGAGAGAAATACTACCATCAGGTTTTCATCTCGTAGGACATGTTGCCCTATTAAATCTAAATTCTTCACTTATAAAATATTCTTCAGTAATAGGTCGAGCTGTTCTAGAGTATGACCATCGTGTAAAATCTGTTGCTGTAAAGATTGGGCCTACTATTGGAGTAGAACGTAACCCTTCCTATAAGGTCATCATAGGAGATTGTAATACAGTTACTACACATATTGAGAATGGAATTCACTTTCGATTGGACCCAATTCGATTGACTTTCTCAGGAGGTAATAGAAGAGAAAGAATTGAGCTTCCAAAGAAAGTTGAGCCTGGTGAAAGGATTGTGGATATGTTCTCGTGTGTAGGTCAATTTGCCCTTCACCTAGCAAAGAAGAGGGATATTGAAATAACTGCTATCGAAATAAATCCTGAAGCTTATAGATATCTTGTTGAAAATATAAAATTGAACGGATTTGATGATATAGTTACTCCAGTATTAGGTGATTGTCGATTAGTTCATCCACGAGATTATGCAAATAGAGTGGTTATGGGTTATTTACATGATACGATAACATTTCTTCCTTATGCGTTGGATACTCTAGTGGGAGAGGGAGGAACTATACATATGCACATGGCTCTATCTAAAAAATCTCATGGTATTATTGTTGATAGAATTAATGAGATCTGTAAACATAGATGCTTCAATCCTGAAGTGAAAATTCGTAAGATTAAGAACTATTCACCTGGAATAGCTCATTGTGTATATGACATAGTAGTGAAGTCAGAATGAATACAAAGCGTAATCATTTTATCCATAGAATTCAGACAGACCAATATTGATTGAGTTAATGTCACATCATTACCTCGAAAAATCAAGCGATGTGATACTATGGGATTTAGAGGATATTCACCAAAACAAATGGAACGTATGATGAAAAAGATGGGAATTGAGCAGAAAGATATAGATGATGTGAGAGAGGTAATAATTAGATTTAGTGATAAAGAATGGGTGATATCAAAACCTTCAGTTACTATGGTCAAACAAGGTGGTGTAGAAACTTATCAGATTTCAGGAAGTAAGACTGAGAGAAAATCTGCCAAGACCGTGACTGATGCAAAATCAAATGATAGAATTAAAGAAGAACCTATTATTGAGATTCCAATAGAAGATGCTGCACTTGTTGCGAGTCAAACTGGGGTTGATATTGAAACTGCTAAGCAGGCGTTAAAGGAAACTGAGGGAGATTTAGCTGCAGCTATTCTAAAACTTAGACACTAAGAACCGCATATTGTAATACTCTATTATAATACTTGTAATACAATTATTCCTCTTCTTTAGTAATCCAGTCACGAACCATTTTGAGACGAACGAAGTCCTCTCGGTCTCGCTCTTCAAGTGCAAGTTTGACAAAACGTACAGTAGCATCAAGTCTAGGAATGACAACAGTTTCGAGAGCCGATACACGTCTTTTAGTCCTTTCAATTTCAAGAGCAAGTCTCTTAACAGTGGACTCGATTTCGGCAAGGCGAACTATTGCCTTAAGAGCTTCTTTGAATTTTTCGCTCATTGTATCAAATTTTGTGCTTGAATCAGAGAGTGAATATGGAAGTTCAGGAGTATGTTGTTGAACTGATAATACTGGGACTCTGACTCCCATCATTGATCTAGTTGTAATATCCAGTTCTATTTCGAATTTACTAGCATATGCAAATTCGATTACTCTAGAAGGTCCCATAATCATTTTTGCTTGTGTGAGTGCAGAGAACGCTTCAGAAATAGTAGAATCAACTTTTTCTCTAGCCTCTTTGATCTCAGCTATTGCATTAAAAAACTCCATTATCAATGAATCACGTTTTTCCCTTAGTAGATTATGGCCTCTTTCGGCAAGTTTCATTCTGTTCCTGAGTGCGAGAAGCTCCATCCGGGTTGTCTTTGTACCGGGCAGTATTTTACTCATCTTTTACCACTCCAAGCATGTGTAGGAAAGATGATTTGTCTAGTATAATGTAAGGGCCAACGCAGCAATGATAATTCCAATAGTACAGATAATGAGCCAGTCTCTCATGTATTTGTGCACTAATTTTGGTTTTTCATTTATTTGACTGGTAATTATGAAAGTTGCAAGAGAAATGAATAGAAAGGCGAACGGGAGGGGTGTGGTGATATTATTCAGTCTGACATCTGTAATTAAAATAATAGCAAATAAACCACCAAATATGAGAAATGATAAGATCATTACAGAGTTCATTATGTGCTTAATCCGTTCAACATCCATAATAGATGCCTCCTTTGAGGAACCATACCAGGGATACTGGTTGGGATACAGGCCAATTGATTCCATTCAAAAAGGTTGTGTATCGCCTATCTCTGTACTATGATTTCGGGAGATTTCACCACACATTTTATATCAGTATATGTTTTCTGAAAATTGTATTACAATAAGTACTTGTGATACACATTAATCATATTCAAGAGGTCCACATAATGACGATAGCTATTCATGAAAGTGCACTGATTCGCCATTTCAATACACGGAAAGAAGTCTTGCGTGCCTGGGAAGAAAGAATTGGTGCTAGATTCTCACCATTTCGTGGATTCAAGATGCCTGATAGTCGTCTGTATATTGAGGATAGTGACTTCTTAGATTCTATTGTTGATTTAATTATCACGAATGAAAGACATGTGTTCATTAGAGGGCCCGTAGGTTCTGGGAAGAGTACATTGATGCTCTTGGCTTTAAGAGATTTACCAACTCTTGCAGATAGAAGAGGAAACAAATTTGTTACTGGCTATGTAGGAATGACGGGTCTCTATGAAAAACAGATGTCTGCTGCTATAGCTGATTCTCTTAGAGTGAAATACAAAAGATCTTGGGAATCTAGTCAGATAATTGACGCTGTTGCAAAAGAGAGTCTTCGAAGGTATCTAGAAGAGAGAAGCCGTACTGCCCTCTTCATCGAGGATGTAGCTGACAATCAAGAGGCAGCTTTTCACAAGCTCAGATTTCTTGCAGATTTGCCAACAGAAGAAATGGTTGAAACTTATGGAAAGACTCAAGCCTTAGATGAACCAATTGTAACATTGGTAATGTCTGGAACAATGATATATTGGAATGCAATGTTATCATTTCTTCCTCAAATTGCTGATCGTACAGAACCTCTTGATGTTCCGTCTCTTAATGATAATAAAGCACGGGAATTTATTGGAAGAAGAATTGCTTATGCTCAGGGACGGATTGATAGTTTTAATGCTGATAATTTTGATATCTATCCGTTCAACGATGATTCGATTAAAGTCATTAATGCGGCAGCAAAGGGTAACCCACGTGACATTAGAATGTTAGCAAGAGGGTGTCAGCAAGTAGCTGCTGAGAATTTTAGAAAGAATGGGGACCCTACTGTGGATAGAGAGATTGCCACACTTGTATCAGAGGCATATGCGACCATACTTAAGGAGGTTCAATAAAATGAGTTTACTTGGAAAATATAGACGGGAAGAGGCTGATAAAGACGAAGATACTGAAAGTACAACAACAGTTCGTCGAGAAACAAGCGATGTCACTCCAAAGACTAGTCAAATTATTTCAGCAGTTCCAAACAAGGAGAGAAAAAGTCCGATTGTATCCTTCTCAATTCCAACAGACCTTCGTTCTTGTCTACAAGCTATCAGAAAAACAAAAGCAATCAATCTTAGTATGTGGGTTGAATTACAGCTTCGAGAAGCAGTTGCTAGAGAGTTTCCTAAGATAGCTGAAGAATTTCTTGAATAATTGTAATATTGGTATTACAATACTTTTGACTCGCTAGTGTTTCTATGTGCCTCTGCATACTCTGTGACTTTTGCCATACAAAGTGTGGCAACCCAAGGATCATCGAAGCATGGTATTCTATTCATTTCTAATAAATCCTTACCGGGCTTTCCTATATCTCCAGCAAGCCATACACCAACCACTGGTTTTTCACTGTTTGCTATTCTGACTCCTTCAAGTGTTCCTGCTGCATGCTCAGTTTGTGTCATGCCAGCAAATGTAGGAACACCACAGATAACGAGTAACATATCAACATTTGAATCTTTCAATAAAAGCTCTGAGGCGATTCTATATTCTCGTCTACCCCCACTTGCAACAACATCTACAGGATTTTCAATGGAAGCCATTGGTGAGAGAACTTGACGAAGTTCGTGTTGTGTCCGTTCCTGTAATTTTGTTATTATCAGACCTTGTTCTGAAGCAGAGTCTGTGGCAAGAACTCCTGCTCCTCCTGTATTACTAATAATACCAATATTACGACCCTTGGGAAGAGGTTGATAATCGAATAATTTGCAAATCTCAAAAAGCGTATCAAGAGTCGGAGCTGTTACACAACCTGCCTGACGAATCATTCCATCAAATACTTTGGATGACCCAGCAAGAGATCCTGTATGTGACTTAGTCGCATATCCTCCAGCCTCGCTTCTGCCGCCTTTTAATATAACGACCGGTTTTAGTTGGGCAGTTTTCTGCAATGATATGAATAATTCTCTACCTCTGGTCACACCTTCGATATATCCTGCAATCACTGTTGATTTTGAATCTTGTCTGAAGTAATCAAGAATCTCGATAATACCAATATCAGCTGAATTTCCAACACTAGCAAATTTACTCATACCAATCCTTTTGCTTCTAGTTGTATAGATTATCATTCCTCCTAATGCTCCACTTTGTGAAACAAAGGCAATATTTCCACGTTCAGGCATCATTGTGAATGTTCCATTAAACAGTCTGCTATTAGACACACCAACACAATTTGGTCCAATAATTCGAATACCATAATCTCTACATTCTTTTACTAGATTTGTTTCAAGCTCTTTTCCTTCAGGACCTGTTTCACTGAATCCTCCAGAAATAATTACAGCGTTTCTTGCTCCTGTCTTATGAATTTCAGAAATTAATGCTGCACAATGTTTAGCAGCCACAGCAACAATAACTAAATCAACTGATTTTGGTAAGTCAGCTAGACTTGGGTATGCCTTAACACCAAGAACGTAATCTCGACTATGAGTTATCGGAAATACTTCGATCTCTGATGTTAAGAGGTTCATCAAGATTGAATTTCCTAATTTTCTGTAGTCAGCTGATGCTCCTACAAGAGCTACACTTTTGGGATTGAAAAAGGGGTCAATTTGTTGAAAGAGTTCGTCATCAGAGATTGTCATAGGTTCATGCCTGGCAAGATTTCGATTTATGTTTGTTGTGTGACTTCTATTAATTGTATTACTTGTAATAATTCGTTCCTCTTTTGATGATTTCTTTTCGAAGTCGTTTCAAATATTTATTCTGCATACATGAATTTGATTCAAGAGCGCAATTAATGACATATTTAGTTTCAGGACATCTCTTGCTAACATTTAGTATTGCATTGTTTGCAATCTCTGTAATCTCCTTATTTTTGGTTTTACAGAGAATATCTACAAGTGCTGATGCTGCGGATTCATGATAAAAATTTCCAAGAGCTGTGATAGCTGTTGTAGCTATACGAGGATTGTCTGATTGAGCAAATTGTTCCATAAGAGAAACTGATTCTATAGATCGAATTCTTACATGTGCATATATTCCAGCCAGAAAGTCGCGATATCTTTGACTTGTCTGCTCGCGTTCGTAGTGGTCAAGTGATTCCTTTACTATGGCTTCAATAATTGGATAAGAAAGACTGCTTGATAGCATGCATAAATCATCCACGTTATGATCAATCATGGAAATCAGTAACTTTTGATATGTTTTGTTAGAGGGGGTTGATAACGGTTCATTAATGGTTGATTTGTCTTCTATCACGTTGATAGATGCTTGTATTACAGATAATACTAATTCAAATTGTTCAGAGTTTATGTACCTACCTTTGATGCCAATTGATGACAATCCTTGACGACCAGTTTCACAATACCAGAGAGGAAGAACATCGTATTCCTCATCAATATATAATAGTGAAATAGTCTGATTCTTTATCTGTTGATTCTGTTCAATAGTATCAATAAGAGTTGTTGATAATGAATTATCAAACATGTTAACATCAAAGAATAGTGAATCTCCAGATTGAACCTGTCTTATGGCCAAAGATTCAAGAAGATCATGTGCAATATTTGAAGCATCAATGAGTGAATCTGTAGTTCTAAGATGGTTTAGTAGATCTTCATTTGAAATTGGAACTGGTTCAAGACCTGAGCATGTCAATAATGAAAACAAACTTTCTCTGAATTTCAATTCCTCAGGTTTTGATTTAGAAGGTCCTGATCCAATAGGAAGTTTGTACTGATAATTTTGTGCTTTAGACAGATGGTCGATTACTTCTTTCCATCCTTTGTCTTGCTCAATTTCTGATATTATATCAAGTAGGTCTCTCTGTCTTCTTTCTCCTATTGCATCTGTAATCAGTTGAATCCGTTGTTTCTCTTCGGATTGTTGCACATATTGTCTTACAGATTCTAATATCTCTTTGCGGCTATCTTCTTTTTTCACAAAGAACCTCCTAAGGAATTTCCAGTCCAGGTACCTGTCCAGACAGGTATGAAATAGATACTAAAATCAAGCTCGATTAAATATATGTTGTAGAAATAATTGTATTTATTGTATTACAAGTAATAGATATTCTGGGCGATAACATTCAGAATCTGAAAAAAGACTGTTCTAAGATTAGAACTATTTAGTATTGCGAATACTAATAATGTGAGTGTGTTATACTAATGGAAGATAAGCTGATATCATCAAATCACTATCACACTGATATTTCAGGCACTTTCATTGTCATCTCTATCTCCTCAAAAACCTCCAGGATGACCTAATCGTACCTTGAAATATTAGTCTACTAAGTGATATTTTGTATCGGCACAACTACGTTATGTAACACACTCGTGCCATTTCTTTTTCTATTAAAATGAAAAATCTAGATCATCCTGAGTCAAAGTAGAGGTGGTATGTTGAATCATTCATTATTCATCAGATTTTCTGATTTTCTTTTTGATAATTCAGACTTTAATGCAAGCGAAGATGCAAGTTCTTCAAGAGCTGCGAGAATCATGCGTTCAGTCACATTAATAGTTTCTAATTCTTCTGAGGTGAGTTCTTTCTTTCCAGACAGAATATCACGAATCTGTCTATAATCGCTAATGCGTGCGGCTACTTCTTCAAATGGACGAAAGATATTTGATTCGAAGAGCCCTAGATAGGCAAGAAGTAACATTGTATAGAGAACTTTTGAAACATTTCTGCGTGCTTGATTTAGGGTCCTGTTAAATGATCCTCTTGAAACACCTTTAGCCCTTTGTCCTTTTTTTGACCGAAAGGATGCTTTATCATCGTAAGTGATATGAGCGCCATATAGATCTTCGACTACGAGATCAATTAATAGGGTTTCTAATTGAGCTTGACTTAATGTTGATTGCTCCTGTAGACGTTTAAGAATTGGCTCTTGAAGAACATGTTTTGCACCTGATGTAATATCTTTCAAAGTTTTCATTTTAGTTTGGATATTTTCATTATCATTCATATTATAACACCAATCATGATTCAGAGTGAATTAAGGGGTTCCTAGAGCCTTTTCAAACATAGATAGATAAGTTATCTCAAGTTTGTTCTATCATGTTGTACGGATACAATATTGTATACAAAATAGATTGCTCTTAAATGTCATCATGTACCAAAAAAAAGTTGTAATACAAGTAATAATCTTATTTCATCTATTTGATAATGTCCATTCATTATCTGGGGTTATTGTGACAAAACCAAGTATGAGATTTCCTCTTACTTCATCAAATTTGTATATACCAAAAATATGTCTACCAGAGTTATCAATCCATTCTATTTTTCCTCTCAAGAGGTAATGTTGAAACATGATTCTACAATGTTTGCGAATGGAGGCAAATAGGTTACGATGTCTTCTTCGTTGTGATGGTCGAATACCCCATCTTGAAAAAATAAAGCGATTAGTCAAGTTATTACTTGATACAAGTATAGACTTTCTTCCTTTCTTTTCAACATTGGCGGATTCCAATAATGTGCTCTTTAAGCAATCTGGAATTGAAGCTAGTACTGATGGAGTAGCTTCCGGATCTCGGAGTTGTGTCTTAATAGGTGTGGTATTTGTCAAGCCTGGTCAAAGATTAATCAGTATCTAGCCTTAAGAGGACATATCATTCCTGTAATTCGATGTAATACAAGTAATACAAGCTCGATTTAAATTAAAATGCCACTTCACTGGATTAATATTTACGTGAATTTTCTTCATGAGAATGGAGCTAAGATTTTGAAAAGAAAGGCAACTATTAACGTGACTGGGATAGTTCAAGGAGTTGGATTCAGACCTTTTGTATATCGAACAGCAAGGTCCTTGTCCCTTTTTGGATATGTACTCAATTTAGGAGATGCAGGAGTCAAGATTGTAGTAGAGGGAGAAGAAGAAGATATTCTAAAACTAGTGAACAAGATCAAACACGATTCTCCATCAATATCACGAATAGATACTCTTGATATTGTCTGGCAAAAAACGAAAAATGCATTCAGAAGCTTTGAGATTAGCAAATCCTCAATGAATAGAAATGATGAAGCAATTCCAGTTATTCCTCCAGATATTGCCATCTGTGGAAACTGTATTAATGACCTTACTAGCTCCTTGTCACGGTGGTATCTCTATCCGTTTACGTCATGTGCAGCATGTGGACCAAGATTCTCAACAATAACAGACTTACCCTACGACAGACCAAATACTACAATGGTAGATTTTCCGCTTTGTAATACTTGTAATATAGGTTATACAAATCCTCTTGATCGTCGTTATCATGCACAAACTACAGCATGTCAAGACTGTGGACCTATGTATCGTCTTTTAGACAAACAAGGTCACTCAATTAATAGTCATGAACCGATTAGGGAAGTTGCTAGATTAATTAGTGAAGATGAAATCATTGCTATACAAGGAATTTCGGGAACTCATATTGCTACAAAGACAAGTGATCCAAAACCAATCGAGGTTCTTCGAAAAAGAAAAAGAAGGTCACAAAGGCCCTTTGCAATTATGGTAAGAGATTTTGATACGCTTCAAAAAATTGTTCATACTAATACAATAATTGAAAAATTGGTCACATCATGGAGAAGACCAATAGTTCTTGTTCCCAAGAGAGATGATGAATCAGATGTATTACAAATAATACCAAAAGAATCGTGTGATTTGATTGCACCTGAGCTTGATACCATTGGGGTAATGTTGCCTTATGCCGCAATTCACCATCTTCTTTTCGATTACACAGATGAACCCGCTCTTGTTTTAACAAGTGCAAACCCAACGGGTATGCCTATGTATATTGAAACAAGAACAATCATTAGCGAGCTAACAGATATTGTCGATTACTTCTTGGTTCACAATAGGAGAATTCACCAACGTGCCGACGACTCAGTAGTAAAATTAATTGATGAAGAAAATCCAATCTTCATCAGACGTGCAAGGGGATATGTACCTGAACCAATTCCGTTCAATGGTCCTTGGAAATCAAGCAAGCTCTTAGGAGTTGGCCCTGAAGAAAAAGCAACAGGATCGATATTGAAAACAGGTCAAATCTATATGACCCAATATATAGGGGATACAAATCATGTTGAAAACATCGAATTCTTGTCGGATGCTATCAATCACATGCAACACCTTCTAGGTGTTTCAAAATTAGATGCAATCGCATGTGATTTGCATCCTGAATTTCTTAGTACTGAACTTGCTGAGAAACTTGCTTTAGAACAGAACATTCCACTCTTTCGTGTGCAACATCATCATGCACATCTGGCTGCAATTATGGTTGATGGATTACTCCCATATGATAATCGTATTGTTTGTATTACAGCTGATGGGTATGGATACGGGGAAGATGGTTCTGCTTGGGGAGGAGATATTCTTGTGGGAGATTTGAAAAGATTTGAACGGAGAGGTGGTCTAAAGGCTCAAGAGTATACTGGAGGAGACCTTTCTGCAATATATGCAGCACGGTCATTCATAGGGATAGTCAGTGATGAATTGGAGCGTGTTAAGACGATTAACATATTGAAGTCAGCAAACATCTCACAAGAAACCCCATTATCAGAAGAGTTGTTAGAAGTTCTAATTAAAGCGACAAGAAAGAAAATCAATACAATCAAAAGTACGAGTGTTGGAAGGTTTCTTGATGCTGTTGCAGTTGCATTAGGCGTTTGCTCTGAAAACTCTTATGATGCAGAATGTCCAATGAAACTAGAATCAATAGCGAGACCTACTGATATCGAACTTGAATCATATTTCATTAAGTCAGACTATGGTACAGTATTGGATACAACACAGTTTCTTGTACAAATAGTAGACCTAATGTATAAAGGAGTCAAAAGATCCGATCTTGCATTTGCTGCACAATGGTATCTTGGTCAAGGGCTTGCTGAAATAGCATGCGATGTTGCTGACTCTGAAGGAATCTTACATGTTGGATTTTCAGGAGGAGTGGCACTCAATCGTATAATTACTAAAGCAATTGATAAAAAAGTTCGTGAGAATGCACTTGTACCAATATTTCATTCATTAATTCCTCCTGGAGATGGTGGCGTATCTGTAGGCCAAGTTGCTTCTACTGCAGCAAGGCTTACTGATTATTAACTGTATTAATAGTAATACATTAGTTATAGCAGTCTTTTTACCTGATTTATACCATTCTCAACAGCTTTCAGATTAATCGTTTCATATTTAGATGGAAATGAATCACGAATAGCTTGATACGCAGTTTCGGTACTTATAGGAACAATACCAGTGCCAATGACACCTCCAAACATGACCATATTGAGAGCTTTGGAACTCCCTGCATCTAATGCTACACTATGAGCATCAAATATAATGATCTTATCGGTGAATTTCTTTATTGATTGAATGATATCAGTGTGGTTAGGATACTCAGCTTTTCCCATAGATACCGCAACAGGATACTGAACATGCGAAGACATCAAGACATAACCATCTTTCTTCACAAGATGGATTTCTCGTAATGTTTCGACTGGTTCAAAACCTACAAGTAAATCAGCTGTTCCTGAATCAATTACAGGTCCCATCGCATTATCACCAATTCTGACTGTACAGACAACATGTCCTCCTCTCTGTGCCATTCCATGAATTTCACCCACACGGACATTCAGACCTTCCGCTAGTGCTGCTTTAGCCAGTATCTCTGCAAGTGTGAGGACTCCCTGTCCTCCAACTCCAGAGATTGCAATATTGATTGTATTACTTGTATTACTTGTCATTCACTCAGCCTCCCGTTTAATCGCTCCTTGTGGACAAACCGCCACACAGGTACCACATAGATTACAAAGAGTTTCATCAATGACTGCTTTCTCTGTTTCAGGATCCATATACATTGCTGGACATGATAGTCTGTTTAGGCATCTCTTGCATGCTGTACACATCTCCGAATCAACATAGTACTTTAATTGTTTTTCACCAGTTCTGCGGCGGTCAGCTGCAGTAAGAAGTGCACAGGGTTCTTTGGATATGAGAACTGCAGGACTATGGTGTTCTCTTGTCCATGCAACCATCTCTCTCACTTCACGAACAAGATTAGCTAATGATTCAAATGGATATACTGTCTTTACATATTTAACTCCAAGACCTTTACAAACATCTTCGATATCTATAGGCGGAACCTCTTTTCTCATTCCGGTCATGCCAGTACCAGGATGCGGTTGATGACCTGTCATTGCAGTTGTTCTGTTATCAAGAACTACAAGACATATTCTATGTTGATTATATACTGCATTAACAATACCTGGTAAACCTGAAGCAAAGAACGTACTATCGCCAATAGTCGCTACAACATCTTGATCAGTGACTTCTGCTAGACCACATGCTGTTGTAATGGACGATCCCATATCAAAGAGAATGTCTGCAGTTTCAAGAGGTGGTGCAATGCTTAGAGTATAGCATCCGATATCTGAAGGATAGATAGCTTTTCCACGTGTGGCTGTTCGTATTGCATAATATGATGCTCGATGTGGACATCCAGCACAGAGTAGGGGAGGTCTCGGAGGAAGATTTTCTATTGTAGAGAATTTAGTATCAATATCTCCCCAATTAATAGGTGTATTACAATTAGTAATATTAGAGAGAGCTTCAATCACAATTCGTGGACTGTATTCACCTATTCGTGAAAAGTAACCCTGTTCTTTGCCTAGAATATCAACTGATACATTATTGAGCTGAGCAAGTCTACGGGTATGTGTTTCAAGAAATGGTTCAAGTTCTTCTACTACTACTACTGTCTTGTGTTTTTGTAAGAAACCAACAATTTTCTTTTCAGGAATAGGGTGTGTGATTCCAAGTTTTAGAATTTCAGCATTGATATTCATCATTTGTAGTGCTTCTCTTACATAATTATACGAAACACCACTTGTGATAATTCCCAGTTCACCAGAACCAATAATGAAATTTAGAGTACTGTTCTCAGAAAATTCAAGCGCTTTTTCAATCTGTTTTAGTAACCATGGATGACGCATCCTTGCAACAGCAGGAACGGGAACAAATCTATACGGCTCTTTCTCAAATTCAATCTTATCAGTTCTTGATGGAATTGGCCCATATTCTATAGGAGCTCTAGTATGATTGACACGAGTTGTTGTTCGAAAGAGGACGGGAAGCTCGAATCTTTCCGAGAAGCTATATGCCTCTAGTAACATAGATTTCGCTTCAATCGGATCACTCGGCTCCATCAATGGCATGTTACCCATCAATGCATAATATCTACTATCATTCTCGTTTTGTGAGCTCCACATGCTAGGATCATCAGCTACAATAATGACCATTCCAGCTCGTACTCCAACATAAGCAAGAGAGAAGAAAGGATCTGCAGCAACATTGAGGCCTGGTCCTTTACAGACCATCATAGATCGGACTCCTGCAACCGCAGCAGCTCCTGCAACTTCTAATGCAACTTTTTCATTTGTACTAAATTCAAAATAGAAGTTAGGTATATGTGGAGCCATGAAGGTCAGATTATTTCCAATTTCACTACTGGGAGTGCCCGGATAGAGTGCTACAAGTCGAACTCCAGCCTCTAGAACACCTCTGGCTATTGCTTCATTAGCTAACAGAAGCATCTTTTTTCCTGGTTTATCTTCAAGCAGTTCATGAGGTTTTGCCAATAAATGATCCTCCGTGTTATAGCATTGTTCGAAGAAATATTGATTGATGTATCAGTCTTGTGGTATTGAACTGAATTTGGAACATGTGTTCTAATTTTCTAATTCATTGGAACACGTGTTCTAAACACTATCACACCCCTGCATTTCCAGTAGAAAATATTAGATATTCTTCTATAATTTTAGATATGGATAAGTATAAATAGCTGTTTTTGCAGTTTGTATTTATCTCCATTTTTATCATATATTGATCAATCGTTTAAAACCCACCAGTTTTTAGTTTCTGCAGTGGAAATAAAGGGGTGTTATCCAGATATTTCTTAGCTCTTATCCCTATTCATATCTCAAACATATTAACTAGAACACGTGTTCTAATTCTCTTTATTTTTATATTCAGAGGACTTCTTTTACTATCTCATAAATTCTAACGTGAAGAATATCTTGATACACGGAGAATAAATGGTCAAAAAGAGATCTATAATCACTGGGTACTACGATAGCTGAATCAGCAACTGCCTGAGCTCCACTACATTCATCTAAGAGACCAGGTTTTCTTCTCTCTCGAATTCCGGACTTTGTCTTCCAAGAATAGGTATAGCCATAGAGTTCTTTGGTAAAAGCTACACGTCTTGCATTACTTCGTCGTGCATGAGTACAATCATAGAGATACAGATAGGTTACCACTTCACTCACAATTTATTGAACACATGTTCTGATTTTCAATTTGTGTAATACAAGGAATACATGGCCGGCAGGGAAAAGTTAAAGCCTAGATAATATGGCACACACATGTACCATAACATCCACCCCTACTTGAAAAGGAGGAAAGTGAATGAATCGGATTGGATTGCGTAAGGAAGAGAAGGCCTTTGAAACCCGGGTAGCACTTATTCCTGATCAAGTTAAAACATTGAAGGAAGAATATGGTATCGACTTTGTTATTGAACCCAGTAATCAGAGAGCATTTGATGAAGATGAATTTGCAAAGGTTGGTGCTGAGGTAATCCCTCTGAAAGGCAGTGGAGTTCAAGTAGTTCTGGGTATCAAAGAAATGCCAAATGATTTCTTTGAAAGAGACATTGTATACTTATTTTTTAGTCATACAATTAAAGGGCAAAAATACAACATGCCTATGCTAAAACAAATTATTGAAGTTGGAGCGACTCTAATAGACTACGAAAGAGTTGTAGATGAAAAGGGAAGACGTCTAATCTTTTTTGGAAATTGGGCTGGAATGGCTGGCATTTCAGATACCCTACGAGTGCTTGGAAAACGTCTTGAATTTGAAGGCTTAAGTCCTAATCCTTTTGCAAATATGAAAGCAACTCTCGAATTGAAAGATTTGAATGAAGTGAAAGATGAGTTTAGACTTCTAGGAAGGAGAATAAAAGAACAGGGGCTACCAAAACAGCTTACACCATTCATAGTAGGATTTGCTGGTTATGGAAATGTTTCACGTGGAGCTCAAGAATTATTCGATATTCTACCACATGAAGTAGTAGAACCAGAGAATCTAGCAAAACTCATACCCAGAAAAGACCTACTCTACAAATGTGTTTTCAAAGAGAAAGATACGGTACGACCTATTGACCCATCAGAAGAATTCGACCTACAGGACTATTATAATCGTGGGACATCGGGTTATGCTGGCATTTTTCATGAATATGTTGATGGTCTCACTGTAATTATGAACTGTATCTACTGGGCAGATAAATACCCCCGTTTAATCTCCAAGGAATTCATTAGAAAACACTGGAAAGATGGTAGAAGAAAGCTCCGAGTTATTGGAGATATATCCTGCGATATTGGAGGAGCTATTGAATTCACACTCAAGTGCACAAACCCTGCAGAACCAGCTTTTGTGTACCTCGTTAATGAAGATAGTATAAGACTTGGTGTTGAGGGAGATGGACCCGTCATCATGGCAGTTGATAATCTTCCCTGCGAGCTGCCACGTGAAGCATCTACTTCTTTTGGTACAACTCTTCTTGATTTCGTTCCTGCTCTTTCCAAAGCAGACTTCAAAAAACCCTTCGAAGATCTCGATCTACCAAAATCAATGAGAGATGCTGTAATTGTCTATAGAGGAAATCTTACCAAAAACTACGAATATCTCAAAGAATATCTCAATTAAGAGGGACTAGAATATGAAGAAAGTATTATGTTTAGGGGCTGGACTCGTGGCCCGTCCATTTATCCACTATCTTAGTGAACATGGCTATCATGTCATTGTAGCCAGTAGGACTAAAGCGAAAGCAGAAAAGCTAATAGTTGGCTGTAAAAATGCTGAACTTGTTGCATTCAATATTTCAAAAGATGATAATCTTCTTGAAGAACTTACTGCCAAAGTCGATCTTGTCTGTTCATTATTACCATATACATATCATGTAAAGGCTGCCAAAGTTGCTATTAAACACAGAAAACCATTCTGTACGACATCATACATTTCTGATGAGATGAGATCTCTAGAGGATGATGCAAACAGAGCTGGAGTTTTAATACTAAATGAATGTGGTGTTGATCCTGGAATAGACCATATGAGTGCTATGCAAATAATCGACCATGTACATAATAATAATGGGAAAATCCTAAGCTTCACATCATTTACAGGTGGTCTCCCTGCACCTGATTCTAATAACAATCCTTATGGATACAAACTTTCTTGGAGTCCTCGAGGTGTTCTTCTTGCCGGAAGAAATGATGCTCATTTCTTGAAAGATGGTAAAGAAGTCAAAATCAAAGGTGCTGATTTGTTTCAAAATTGTGAGCAAATGGACGTTCCAGGAATGGGAATCTTCGAAGGATACCCAAACCGTGATAGCATGTCGTACATAGAAATCTATGATATCCCTGAAACCAAGACGATGCTCCGAGGTACTTTCAGAAATATCGGGTGGTGTGAAACATTAGATACAATTGCCGACCTAGGTCTTTTAGATATTGAAGAGAGATCTTTCAATACCATGACCTATGCTGATCTAATGCGAAGTCTCACTTCTAACAAGAGCAACAATCTCAAAGAAGCTGTAGCAAAGGTTGCTAGGATAGATACCACCAGTAAAATATTATCGCGGCTCGAATGGTTAGGTCTCTTTGAAGAGAAACCAATTCCACAGGATGTTAACACAAAACTCGATGCATTATGCCATCTTTTTGAAGAGAAGATGAATTATGCACCAGGTGAGCGCGATATGATTGTAATGCATCATGAATTCATTGTTGAGTACCCAGACAAGAAACAAAAAATCACATCAACTTTGATCGATTACGGAATTCCAAACGGGGACAGTTCAATGTCAAGAACAGTTGCACTTCCTGTTGCAATAGCAAGCAAAATGATTCTGGAGGGAAAAATCAAACTTACTGGAGTACATCGACCAATCATTCATGAAATATATGAACCAATATTATCTGAGTTAGCCCAGCTTGGGATTTCGTTAAAAGAACACATAATCAATCTAGATGATTAGATTTTACATACAAAATGTAGAAGACATTCTGATTACTCTCTCACTCTCATTTGAATTGCCGCCAGAAGCTCTTCTGCTCTTTCAGTCTCTCTCTGAACTTCCTTTATCTCAGTTCTCAAACGATATGTGTATCCCGACCTATTACCATAACGTTCAAGATGACCCTTGCCATTATCCCACATTCGAGCGAGGTATGTAGATGCAGTGCTCTTTGGTAAATCCTCACTAAAGGAATCCTCATAGATTTCTGCGACATCTAGTGATGAGAACTTTCCGTGTTTAAAAGAGGCATAGATGATAATTTGCATCTTTTCATAATTACTCATTGATTCAAAACGATTCTCATCAAATCCAGATTCTGAAACTTCTTCAATGATTTCTGTAAATGTGTATCCTGTACTTGTTTCTAAAAATACTTTGAATTTTGCAAACATTTCATCAATGCTTCCGCCTTTAACTTGAAAACTAGACTCTTCACCCATAGTTTCATCTGAAACAAGTATCTTGAAATCGAATGGTGATTCTGTGAGTGATAATATCTTTTTAAATCGGTTAAGAGCTTCTCCCGGACTTACATATTTACATTGAAATATCTCACGGAGACCTGGAGCTGAACTATATGTGAATTCATAGACATAATTTGTTCGTTCTCCATCGCTCACAATCTTCACCTTATCTAGAGACTGATCTCTATTTTCATTCACAAATAATTACAGCTGTCAACCAAATAAGTGTGAGTATGTGAATTATATATACAGAGATAAGGTGTACATAGCTCGTTTGTTAGGATAAGCAACACGTCCACTCCGTATCTTGTGTGGTCACGTCCTTTACTATCTCTTAATCAATAGAAAAGCATTATGAATGCTTTAAAATGAAAAATAAGCATATTCTCCATCATATTAATCATTCACTGGATTATATACTGTGTGAATGGAGTAGTAAACATTTCATAGCTCTGCTCACTCGTTTCCAATGGAAACGAAGGGGTGTCGCCATTCACAATGATTACAAGATATATCAATGTTGAATTTACTTCAAAGAGCGAGCAAAAGACTGTTTTTAAAAGTAGATTCACAATATTGGCGCCATTCACACAAATATCCTGTGAATTAGTGTTGATGAATTAAACATGTGAAAGCTATATAGGAAGCAAGAAATCTGTTGGACACTCACCCATGACAATTTGCTGATAGATTTCACCTGTGCAATTATTTGTCACATCTTCTAGTCTTCCTCTTACTCTGACTAACATACCAGATGAAGCTTGTTCAGTGAATCGTCCGCGGTAGCTAACAAGTTTTTTGATCTTTGGGTATTCTAAAGATTTCACTATATATTCACATGGAGTAAATATCGATTGTGAAACATCTTTAACCACACAATTCATTTCACAAAAACCTCGCATCTTTGTAGTAATTGTACCATACTCCTCTTTAACATCGCAAGGTTTCTTTACTAAACGAATATAGAAATGATATGGCTCAAAAATACCCTGCAACAATTTCTCGTGCTCAATTTTTTTGAGAATTGAATGATACTCTTCCAATCTCCTCCACCTAAATCGAACATGAGTATCAAGTAGATTTCCTGAGTATCGTTTTAAGTCATGAATCTGATCGAACATCTCTTGTATCCTATTATAAAACCTGTAACATGCTGCACTCCCATATATAACCAAATCAATATCAGATGACTCAATTATAGTACCTGTAAGCTGTGATCCAGTAACTCCAATATCCAGTTTTTTTATATTAGCAATCTGTTCTAATTTATTAGCCAGCTCAATTGTCGCTCTTGAGAGATCATCTTTGACCATAGCTTTTTTCATACTATCAAGATATTCAACAGGATTAAGAGAAATCTTTACCATCTCTCTTGGAACTGATTGTAATACTCTTCCATGGGTTTTACTATACCACAAATAATAGGGAAAATTCTTCTTCAGATACTCTTCACGTTCATAAAAATTGCTTATCTTTCGAAAGCCTCTTCGCTCACCATCGACATCTGGTACGTATCTCACATACGCAATAATGCGATCTTCCGGATGCATTATTCCTTTGACTTCAAAAATCAAATCATCTGAGCTAATAACAAAACATCCCTCAATAATATCATTCAACATATCAGGCTCTCTTGTAATATGTTGATAGTATGATATTAAAGCAGTTTCTTTTACAATTATGTTATAATGAATATCAAGTCTGATTTCGGAATATATGATAAATATCCTGACCTTGTCTATTTTGATTCTGCCAGTACAACACTTGTCCCAAAGATATCTACATCAGCAATGACTACTTTTCTTGATACTATTGTTGCTTCTGCTCGTAGAGGAGCTCACAAACTAGCACTTAGAGGAAGTGATGCAGTAGAGAGTGTCAGAACCTCTCTAGCCCAATTTCTTGCAACAGAGTCTTCATCAATTTCATTTCAAAAATCAATTCCTTCCGCGGTTGCATCATTAGTATATGGGTATAATTGGAAACGAAATGGCAAAACAAAGATTGCAATCTCCCAAAATGAAGAAAATTCTGTTTTGGTCGCAGCACTCAGAGCTGCCGAAGTATTAGATTTAGATGTTGAAATTATCGCTCTTGAAATAGATGGTTCTCTATCATTGAATTCCTTGGAACAGATTGTCAATGATAAGACTGGAATTGTTGCTGTAGGTCATATTCTACCTGGTATAGGTACTAAAAATCCACTAAGAGAGGTAGAAAAAATAGTCCATAATCATGACGCGCTTCTGCTGACGGACATCACAAGGTCCATTGGTGTGACCAAAGAATCCCTATTAGATTATGGATGTGATATACTTTTATTTTCTGCAAATATCGGATTAATGGGCCCACCCGGATTAGCAATTCAATGGATAACACCGTCTTTAAATCTAAATCACACTCCAGGAATTCTTGGAGGGTCTTCAGTATCGAACGTCCATGCCAAAACTTATGAAATTGCGTTTGGGCCTGATAAATTTGAATCGGGTTATATTAATGTGCCAGCAATTATTGGACTTGGGAGATCAATTGAATACCTTAGGAGTCTACATGACAAAGGTCTGTTAGACCATCTTGCTGGTATATCACGCTACATGAAGAAACGATTGAGTGAAATCGATAATTTGACTCTTTATGGTAACTATGATGATTCATGTACCATTTTTGGATTCAATCTAAGTGAATCTTCTGAAGTTGGCTGTCATGATGTTGCACTATTCTTAGATGAAGCAAATATAGCAGTTAGAAGCGGGCTTGTCTGTGCACATCCATTAGTTCAATCAATTACACGTAATGGTCTCATTCAGGTTTCTATTCATGGTTATAATTCAACCAGTGATATCGATTACTTGGCTGATACATTGATTATTATTAATGAACAGCTTCTATAGAATAATACTAAACAAGTATTATTGTAGTATAAAATTAGGTGGAAAGAACACAAAATACTGTACAGTAATAGCTAAAAGAATACCACTAAAAACCAATCCCTTCCCTCTCTTTTGGTTCACTTCTGTAAACCATAATATTGCACCTACGAGAACTACAACAAAAGATGATATATTCCCTATAAAAATCAGGAAGCCCCAAATCTCTGCAAAATATCCTGCAATAAGATTAGCAAAATCTGCAAGTGGACTTAGAATCTGGAACTGCATTATTGAATCCTCACATATTATTCATGAATGCATTGATAATATAAAGTCATCAAAGTACTGTGACAGATTTTGCCAGATTGCGGGGCATATCTGGATCGTATCCTTTTCTCAATGCCATATAATAGCTAAAGAGTTGAAGCGGAACTATGAATGCCATTGTTGAAAATTCTGGTTCAACTCTTTCAGCAATAGTGAAAACAAAATCAGAGAGCTTGCTTAGTTCGATATCATCTTTAAATATGACAGAGATTACAAAAGCTCCTCTAGCTTTCATTTCCATTATATTCCCAATCATCCTATTTCGAGTGTCATCGTTTGGCACAATAAAAATAACAGGAAAGCCACTTTGAACAAGAGCAATTGGGCCATGCTTTGACTCGCCAGCTGAGTATGCTTCTGCATGATTGTAAGCTATCTCTTTCAACTTCAAGGCCGCTTCCTCTGCAGTTGCAATTGATACTCCTCTTCCTAGAAAGAGAAGACTTGATTTCTCATATAGGTCTCCAGCAAGTTTCCTTGCACGTTCTTCGTTTCGTGATATCGTTTCAGCAATAATATCAGGTATTCTCTCTAAGAAATCTCTCTTTTTCAATATCTCTTTTTTATTGGCAAAACCAGATAGTTTACCAAGAAATAAGGCAAGTAGCGCAAGAGCTGTAAGTTGAACCATGAAGGTCTTTGTGGCTGCAACTCCAATTTCCGGTCCTGCCTGTGTGATTATCGTATAATCTGCAATACGTGTAATAGAGCTTCCAACAACATTTGTTATTGCAATCACTTTAACTCCTTTTTCTTTTGCATATTTTACTGCAGTAAGAGTATCAGTCGTTTCTCCTGACTGTGTAATAGCAATAATACAATCATCTGTTGATAAAGCTCCATATACGGTATCTTGAAAATCACTAGCAAGCTCAAAAGAAGCTACAATCCCAGCAATTGACGCAAACATATGTCTTCCAGCTAGTGCTGCATGACCTGAAGTACCCATTGCTAACATAAATACTCTCTTTGAAGAGAATATTATTTTTGCAGCCTCTTCAATTACTTCATCTCTAAGCCTGAGGGTATTCTTAACAGCGTCAGGTTGCTCATGTATCTCTTTTAGCATGAAGTGGGGATAACCACTCTTTTGCGCTTGATCAGCTGTCCAACTGACTTTGATACTTTCACGATTAACTTTGCTATCATCTGATAATCTCTCAATTTTGACTTCATCACTAGAAAGACACGCTATCTCACCATCAAGGAGTAGAATCATATCATTCGTCATAGGCAAAAATGCAGGAATATCCGAGGAAACGTATGATACATCTTTTTTTCTACCAATTACCAATGGATTGCCATCGCGTGTACATACTATCTTGTGTTCTTTTGTGCTCATGACTACAATAGCATATGTACCCTCAATACGTTTAGTAACCTCTTTGACTGCTCTAACAAGACTCAATCCGTTTTTTATATAATCCTCAATCATATGCGGAATAATTTCTGTATCTGTTTCAGATTTGAATTTATGACCTTTTTCGCTAAGTTCTGCACGAAGTTCTAAGAAATTATCGATGACACCATTATGAACAACTGCAATCTCATCTTTACAATCGAAGTGCGGGTGTGCATTAAGCATGGATGGAATACCATGGGTTGCCCATCTAGTATGTCCAATGCCTATTGATCCTGGCATATCATCAAGATTATGCTTCTTGTGAACTTCGTCAACTTTTCCCTTATCTTTTTTCATGTATATTTTCTGGTTCTCTATTGTGGTTACTCCAACAGAATCATAACCTCGGTATTCTAGTCGTTTTAATGCTTGGTGAATGAATGGTGCTACATCACCACGTTTCTGTACGACGCCAATTATGCCACACATACATTGAATTCCTCAAAGGTCGAATATGGAATTCTTACATAATTATGCAAAAAGGGTTTGTATTTGGATAGAAATGCACTAAATCTATCCAGTCAACTCAATTTCAATATAGACTGAATCAGGAATTCTCACACGCATTATTTGGCGGATTGCTCTTTCATCGGCATCGATATCAATTAGCCGTTTATGAACTCGCATTTCCCATTTGTCCCATGACTCTGATCCCTGACCACAAGGGGTCTTTCGTGTGGGAATTACCATTCTCCGCGTTGGTAATGGAATTGGACCTGCCATTCGGACACCAGTTTTTCTAGTAATTCGTTTGATTTGATTACAGACTCCGTCTAAATGTTCGGTACTGGTGCTTGATAATCGTATTCTTGCTCTTTGAGTCATATAATAATCACACTCGAAATTGTAAGGTGTCCAAGGGTACGAAAAGTGATTTGGATAAAAAGCTTGTCTTGTGAATGAATTCAAAATTTCTGGAAAATGGTAATGTCCATAAGCCCAATTTTTACAAATAATCTAATGTGTTAACATTGGAAAATATCGTTATCGTCAAACTAGGTGGATCTGTGATAACCAAAAAGGACTCAACCCCACCTCAAGTCAATGAAGAACATCTTCACCGAATCGCAAGAGAACTCTCAACTTATGATGGAAAGCTTATTGTTGTCCTTGGTGGTGGTGCACATGGTCATCAAGCAGCACACAAATACGGTTTTGACAACTCAAAAACGCATCCAAATGAACTGATGCAAGGAATCCCTGAAATTCGCCATAATATGCTTCTTTTATCTATGAGGGTTGAAGAGATATTAAATGCAGAAGGCATACCTAGTGTTGTCTTTTCACCTTTCATGTCAGTAACACTAAAAGACAATATTATAGATGATTTCCCATTAGATATTATCAGATTCATTCTAAATAGCGGGTTAGTTCCAATAATACATGGAGATGTTTGTATTGACAAATCTAAATCTGCTTCCATTTTAAGTGGAGATACAATTGCTACATATCTAGCAGTATCCTTGTCTGCCAGAACTGTATTGATTGGAACAAATGTGGATGGTGTGTTAGAATCTGATCCAAAATTAAATCCGAATGCTAAACATATCCCTATCATTAACAAGTTTAATCAAGGATTAATACTTGAGAAGACGGGCCCCTCCTCTACAACCGATGTCACTGGCGGGATGGTAAAGAAAATCAAAGAGCTTCTAACACTATCTAATCAGAATGTGGAAGTTGTAATCTTCAATCTCCTAGTGTCAGGAAGATTAGCCGATTTACTAAAGGGTAACCCTACTACATGTACAAGATTTGAATATAATTAAGTCACCAAGACTGAACTATTGTCTTCCATTGTTCTTACAACTAGATTGCCAGGAGTCACAACACTATCTTCCAAATACTCTGAAGCAGTAAGAATACAAACAACTCGATTAGATTTACAAGTTCTACAGGCAACGTCACTATGCAAATTCAACAATGTACTCAGTTGCTGTTGATTTGGAAATATTACATAAGAAGTATTTCCAGCGCATATATCATAATAACCATGATTTCTAGATACTTTAGAATTATGTTTCTTCAGTTCTGCTTCTAACATAATCGTAGCTTTCTCTCTTAGTTCTTTCAAAATAGAGGAATTCACTATCCACAATCCTTGTTCAAGCCCAATAATTTTGTTTTCCTCATTAGCACGTAATGCAATTAGGACTTCATCAGCTAATAATTCCGTAAGTGCTCTTCTTCCTTCATCAATTGTTAGTGGTGCTGATCTCCCTTTTAGAGATTGTAAAGCCGTTGTTTCAATAAAATCGAGTAGGACTTCCCATCTTAACAGACCATTTGATAGATCTACAAAGTCCTGTATTAGTCCAAACCAAAGACGAATTTGTATTGCTCTACTTGTTGCTGGTCCAATATCATGTATTGCACCAATCAGTGAAATATCAGAATCTGTCTTATTTGTGTCTTCATGAGGCTGTTCTTGAAGCAGATTCTTTTTAGAAGAGAATCTACTATGATTTAGACTTTCTATCATTGAATCAAGTGAACTTGGAAATGCAGAAACTACACTTACAGCATCGAATTCTTCAGATCTGTCTAAGAGTTCTCTGAGTTTAGCTGCTGCCACACTTCCTCTAACAATAACAAACAGTTCAGTAATATCATTACCAAGGATTCCCATATAATGTCGTATTTTAGCAACTGTTGATTCCATAGATGATGCTTTGAGATTTTGGGGAAGAACAATTACAGCTTTATCTTCAACAATAATATCTGGCCACTCAGGTTGTCGATTATCAGAAGTTGTTTCATCAGGTACAATCTCAAGTTTTTCTGTTATATATTCAATAATTACTTTGCGAATTGTTTCTAATCCGTTATCAGGAAGAGTAAATACAAACCCTCCCTGAACTAAGGAAAGTGCTTCTCTATCTATAGTACCTAATGAAACTAGGTCTCTGATTACTTCAGAAATATCATCTTCCGTTACTGTAGAATCAAGAGAACACAATATGTTTCGTATTTGTAGCTCTGTTGCCATTCCAGCAGAAGCTAAGTATGCAACAACATGACTTCCAAACTTCCCTACTCTATTAAACACAACAGTCTGAGATTCAGCTTTAGATACTCTAGGAGTTATCTCTGTTTGTGATTCTTCTGCACTAGACGCATCCTCAATAAACTGATCATCGGGCTGTAAATCTGTCTTCTCTTGTGAATCTATGGTTTCTTCAAAAGCAACATGCCCTCTAGAAATATGATCTTTCACAACTTTATCAATAAATGGCCTCGTAACAACCTCAAAAGTTTCTGCGTCAGGAATTGTGACTAATGCTCTACCTCTTTTTATACTCCTAAGATAGGTTTCCTGTATGGAATCTAATGAAAGAAACTTGCCTCCAATTTCACTATCATAAGGTAATCGGAAAATAATCTTTGTTGCTGTATTTGCTAAAATATTGGATGAAATATTTGGGCGTGTAGACACAACTATTACACCCTGTCCAGTAGCACGTTGTAATAGAACCATTGATTCTCCAGTAGATACATCTGCAGACGAGTTTTTCGAATAGCTCTCAGGTACTAGATTGTTAGCTTCTTCAAGGACAACAACATGTTCCAAACCCGGAACAACACCTCTTCTCATTGCATATTCAAAAATCCGTTTGGCGATAAGGTTGTAAAGAATACGTGCAGAATCCATTCCTCCTGCTCTTGCAACATAACTTAAATCAAAAATAACACGTTTAGATAACAAACTAGAGATCTTGATCGTATCAGAACCTCCACTGAGGATATGACATAGAGGGTCTTGAAAGATAATTTGAAGCCTGTTAAGTAATGCATCTCTTGTCATTTGACCGATACGATCTTCTGCAGACAGTTCGTTAATAATTTCTATTAATGTATGAATTGAATTTCCTTTGTCTAATGATTTTCCAAGTTCTAATACTGATTCTCTTAATAACCTCTCCATTGCCGGAGAAAGTTCAGAGGAATCTCCCCTTTCCTTCAGAAGTTCTCTTAACATAATAAATGTTGAATAAGCACTTCCATCTGAACTATCAATTTCTGAATCCATTAGACTGATTTTGAAAGATTTATCGAGTCCTGGTTTTAAAATCAAAACTTCATTTTGAATCTGATTTATCATCTTTTCATATTCTGACCCTTTAACATCAAAAATCCACCAAGGAATATCTGTTTTATTACTAAGCTGAACAATTATATTTTTCACAAGAGTTGTTTTGCCAGTACCAGTAGCACCTAGTATTGCAACATGTTCTCTTAACCACTCTATTTTCAATCCAGCCGTTGAAAAAGGTCTTCCTTCAAAAATGGTATCACCTATAAGTAAATCATCGCCCAATAATTCATGTGACGGAACTGGAAAAATAGGAAGTGGTTCAGGTCCAATTATTGGCAATTTTTTAACTGGGGTGTTCACAAATGCAACGAGCCGACTCACATGAATTCTTTGTTTTTTGAAGTGTTTTCTTATTAGCAATTTCAAAAGATGGTTTTTTGATATCTTCTTAAATTCCAATTTGATTGATTCCTGTCCCCCCCAAATTGATTGTACTATTCCACTAACGCCTTCTTTTATTGAATCCTTTGTGAATGAAGAATTCGTCTTGATGATAAAATATACACTCGAATCAAACCATCCTAAATCATCCTGAATTTCCTCGTATTGTACAATCAATTGCTTCTTTAGTGCATGATCTTTCAATGATTCTTCTTTTCGTTTTTCTTTCGACTGTATCGTTCTCCATTTTCCTTCAAGTCTTCTTCTCTCTCTTCCTGGTTTAGCTGCAGAAAAAATGCATGACATACTTGTGGAATATCCTTGTTTCATAATTGTGGATATAAAAGTGCCAACTTGGGATGCCTCTGGAAGAGGATGGACTCTAGGAACACCACGTAAAGTCATGAGAATTACATCTTCAGTATCTATGTATTCTAATTCATCTAGTTCTGATATTGAGCAACCAATAGAAGACCCAATAACACTCATTAATTCACTATCTTCAAGTACACGTAAATCAATCATATTAAGAGACGCAAGTAAAATTGCTTCGATTCTTGTTGCTTCTCTTCTCAGGGTTTCTTTAATAAGCCCTGGACTCTTGCCTTGGATATTGATGAAAAACCGCAGAAATGGCTGTCCTTCAAAAGCTCCTCCCTCATATATCATATTTACCGATTTGTCCAATCCTGCTCGTATTGCTAATAACATTGAAGCATTATACTTTGGAATACCACTATCGTCAATATTTATGGATCCTGATGTTGAAGTTATCTCAAGGCAACTAATACCTGTTACTCGATTATTGATAACTACGAAAAGCGTATCATTATCAATAAGAAATCTATAGTTTCTATGATTCATCTGTATTCTATTTAATAAAAATCCCGATAAAATGGGAATTATACAAATGAGATACTCGATAATAATCTTAAATGGGATAATTGGATATGTAACTATTCTGTAAAGAGGCAATAAATATACCATAGTGAAATAAATGAAAGTGGTAGCAGTTGATATATACCAAATTCTACTTAGATACATAATCGCTTTATTTTTCGCTCGACTGGTTTTATCCTCTTTTTCATCTTTGTCAAGAAACGTATAGAATGACATCTATCATTCTCCCTCAATCTTTAATCCTTTTTTTGAGTATCACGTTGTTAGAACCGAACCATTGTGTCAGATTTTAACATAAGAACTCCCCCAATATTCACTTGCAACGAAATCCAATAGGAGATTAAAAACTCACGTCCTAATTGAAAATTGACCCATCAATAACAAATGTAGTATCTCATTAGTGAGTGTGATTTTGAATGATTACTCGATTAACATTCAATGCAACAACAAAGAATCTGATAATCGCTCCTAAAAAAAAGATTCAAAGGAGGAATTCTGGTGAAATTCGCACCATTAGGATTTGTAATATTAGTTAGCACAGTACTAACAATCCTGTTTCTAGTTTCATCTGCCCCCTCTGTGGAAGCACAAAGTGAAAATGTTGGAATTCGCGGTGACCATGTGACCATATCTGCAACACTCCTCCAAAATGGAACATATGGAATACCTGTTCCCAACCAAGTGATAGAGTTCTATGATCAGACACAAAATCTCTTTCTTAATAATGGAACAACAAATCATGTTGGAGTTGCATCAATTGAATGGAATATTCCTCTTGATTACCCGTTAGGTCCCACGATTCTCAATGCTACCTATAGAGGAAATGAATCACTATTCTTATCCCCATCCTGTCAGTTGGTGACAATTACTATTCTATCATCTACTCGTCTCACAATTGAATATGAGCAAGGGGTTCTAGCTCCTGAAGACTTCTTATCAATTGAAGCATTAATCCTCGATGATTCTTTAAATCCAATACAATATGATAGAGTGTCGGTTTATTGTGATAATGTATTGCTTGCAACAACAATAACTGATATCTCAGGAAGGGCGTTATTTTCTATTCATTGTAATGATTCTTGGAGCATTCTCGGTGAAAATACTGTTACCGTTATTTATGAACAAGATTTGGAGAACTATCATTCAAGAGCAGAAGCATTATTTACTATTGAGATACGACAAGTAAGCTCACAAATTTTCATAGAGCCATTCCCGGATAAGCTAATTCTTTGTGATGAACTTGATATTGATATTGTCCTTTCTGAAACTGCGGGAGGGATATCTGCAGAACTTGAAATTTTCCTCGATGGAAACCTAATGACAACCATAATTACAGACAACTATGGAAATGCTGTTCTCAATCTAGATATTGACGAACGATTTTCTCTAGGTTCACATATTATTCAAATCAAATATAGCGGAAATAATCGGTATCAAGAATCAATAGAAAACATTCATTTTGATGTTACCAGTTTTGTATTCATAAACTACGTAATAAGCCAACCTGTAATTATCAACTATCGTAATGAATTTAGAGTTGAAGTTTATGATATGTTAAGTCGTTCTGTTAATGGTACAATATATCTCATAGATCACACAAATGGAAACATCACAAGTAATAGCATTACAAGAGATTCGACGGAGTTACTAATCCCATTTCAACCAACTGGTCCTATTGGTCTACATAATTTAAGTATAGAACTTGAAAACCTGTTCATTCTCAATGGAAGCAAATTTTTTAGTCTAGTAGTTTGGTCCCTTCCCACAATTGAAATTTTGAACACCAATATATTTCATTATGCTTCTCCACATCAAGAAATCATCTTTCTGATTCATTTGACTGATTTCCTTGGAAATGCCAGCTTCAAAGATATCCAGTTACTTCTTGATAACAAAGTTGTTTTATCATCTCTAACAGATGAAAATGGTAAAGCTGTTCTTACGACAGATACGCCATATGAAGAGGGAACATACAACTACTCGATATTTTGTCCAGAAAACATCAGTAGGTACGAGTTAGATACTAAACTTGATTATCAACTTATTGTAAATAAACAGATTCCTACAGTTCTAAATCTATATCACTATGAAATTATTCCACCACTTCAAATAATTCTAATCAAAGGTCAAATAATATGTCTTAACGGTTCACTATTAGAGGGTATCAATGTCAAACTTAGATGGTTATCAACTGAAGAATTTTCCACTACACAAGAACGCGGTGAGGTTACATTACGACTATCAATTCCAAATATCAGTGGAAACTATTCTCTATACTATGAAATTGGACCAACCCCTAATCTTACAAATTCCTCTGGAACAATTAATCTCTTTATAGACCATGTATCAATTCTTGCATCCCAAGGTGTTGGTATTGGTGGATTTGTTGTTGCTCTTACAGTTTCTTCTACTCTCTTCATGATACCAATTATTCGAAAAAGATATCCGATGTAAGAAATCAAATTGGTGCTCCGGCCGGGATTTGAACCCGGGTCGGGGGATCGAGAGTCCCCCATGCTGGGCCGGACTACAATCGGTGCTATTGCAAATATGAACTACAATAGTCTACCGGAGCTCGAGTATGCCAGCCCGGAGCGCGAGAGGCTTGCATCTCCCACTACAAATAAGGCTTTCCCCCTCCATATAACTACCATAAACGATTCTATGAACTAAGGCGTACCAAATAATTGTGTTAAATTACTCCAACTATCCTGAAGAAGTTGTAAGAGCCCTCCAACAACATCTTGAGCCCATCCTGTAGCTTGAAGAATCACAGCAATCACAATCGATACAGTAACAACTGCTAAACCTAAGAGTAGACTTTCTTCTACTAATGGACCACCTTGTTCATCTTGTACTAAATTTCTCTCATCCATGGAGTTACACCTTGAATTCAATTCAGCTTGAGATAATTTAAACTCCTAAAGGAATAATATAAGATTGAAATTTTGGCATTCAACTAATTTCTAAGCGATAAACTTCATAGGATGTCCTTGAATCCATAATCTTTCTAGAATCGTTTCAAAGTCAATATGTTTTTCATTATTTTGTAAAATCCTAACCAATAATTTAATCACATTCTCGGGATCTTCAATTCCATTATTCTTTGCATGTATTGAAAAAGCACCATCTTTTGCTAGTCTATATCTTGTATTGGTTTCACTTTCGTATATAGTATTAATGCCCAGAAATGTCAATACACCATCTTGTACTCCTTTTCGTATTTCAGTAATTTCTTTTATATGTCGTCGTGATTCACCAGGCTTTGGCCTTTCTAATGTGATGATTAAATCCATTAATCCAAGACTGGTACGATTAATTCCGTGGTTCGTAATCCATCTGGACACAAGACCCGCTGCTGAGTCACCATGACATGTCTGCAATGAATGTAATCCTGCTGCTATTGCCTGAAACAAAGCTCTACTGTGTTCTTCTGTCTGTATCTCACCAAGAATCACATAATCTGGGGATCTATGAAGACATTTTACAATCTCTTCACTTTTGCTCAGTCTACTTTGCTGTTCATCAATTGGATCAACCTGTAATCGTACTTGATGATGATTGTATAGTTTTCTACTTTCAATTGTATCTTCAATGTAGACCTTTCGCCAAAATCGAGGAGTAGCCATATCCAACGCATTTAAGATAGTAGTTTTTCCTGTACTAGGACCTCCTGTTATAGTAATATTAAATCTGCAAGCTAATGCAAGCAATAGTAGAGCCGCAGCTTCGTATGTCATAGTATCATTTTCAATAAGGTCGCGAATCAAGTAAGGTTTCTTTTTAGCTCTTCGTATTTCGAGATGTAAACCATCAACACTTAGAGGTGGTATACTGATCGAGAGCCGTAAATTTGTGTTAAATAAATCCAAATCCATCTTTAGAGATGGATTACTTCTATCCAAATGCAAATTGCTTTCGAATCGAACAAATGTAATAATACGCGGAACCTCTGAATTACTAAAACTGATTGATGTAGTACATCTACCCATTTTTTGATGATCGAAATATATATTGGTTCCAGGACCATCAAAATACACTTCTTCGGTTAATTCATCCAATAAAATCGGATAAAGAGATCCTAGGATATGTGATTTATGCGCAACGACTTGCGCCAATCGTGTCCTTGTGATATCATTGATTTCAGGTATTTGCCTTTGAATATAATTCGAGATAATTTTCGAAATATCATCTAGTTTCTTATTTGTCACTTTCCTTGTCGGCGTCATTGAACCTATGATTTTTCTTGATTCCTTGGCAAGGCTGTTTAGGAGTGAAAACTCTAGTGCCGTCTTTATTATAGGCAAATATTCACATCTAGCATGATAATCACTATGTCTGAAAAATAAAGAAACATACGGTTCAACAGGATATATTTCAATGAGATTTTCTAAATCCTCAAATAACTCATTTCCTACCCCGATAAAAATCGAGTCCCAGCCATCTGAATACCATGGGGGTTCATTTACCGGGAAACTGTTTCTATGACTAATATGTAACAATCCGCGCTGTTTCTCTACAAGAATTATAGGTCCTACAGGTTCTATTCTCTTTGTAGTAAGACTCTTGCACAAAGCTTCTTTTCGATTCGGGCAATCATCACAACGGTTTGGAGAACAGTAAATAACTTGGATATTTTGATTCATTACCTAATACTTCCGTTCCATCTAATATTAGTCAAAGATTATTCATTGTACCAGCTCATTAGGTAACTCGATGAGTTTTTTCATCATTCCAAAATGATCACGAATACTATATTCTGCTACTTCAGTTGCTGTTGATGTCAATTTTTGAGTAAGAACTGGACGTTTTCCATATTGGAACGCAATCAGACGATCACTGGCATATGCTGCCGAAACTGTGAATATGAACGGATTACGACCACCTCTCTTAGAGGTAGGAATCATGCCTAATATCATTAGAGTCTTATCTCTCAGCTCGTTTTCAAAGGTCTTTATATCCCATCCACGAGACTTGATTTTATTCAGTACACGTCCATTGTTCATCAACATAGAAAGCACTCTTGGGACATAGTCCTTCGGTTTCCTAATCTCTGGTGCATATCCAATTAGGGACTTAAGCCTGAGCGCTTCTCTAACCATCGATCTGACATTTACGCGATGACCACATTTTTCAAAAACAGTCGCAATTTCATCAAGTGTTATTGGTGCTCCATCCTTGAATTCCCTTACAGCCATGAGAAGACAGACAGCTATTAGCAGTATATTATTACTAATCTTATCTGCCGAATCGGATATGACCTTCTTGTATAGGTATGCTGTTCTATCACGTACCTGTTCGTTTAACATTAACAATTTAGAAACATGATTAAGTGTTCTTAAAGCTCGATATTTAGCTTCGTTTTTGCCTATTCTTATTCTAGTACTATAAATTGTTTTCAGTCGCTTGAATTTTTTCTGTGTTCTCCCAGAAAGAGGTTGCCCATTGGCATCTTGAAAATACTTGTCTTTGTGAAATCCAATATAGCTGCCTAGTCCATCAACAATATGCATCCTATTACCTAGTGACACATATACTGTTGCCTCTGGATTGTCACTTTGAATTTGTTCACCCATTTGATATGTTGGAAGGACATATTCTCTTGAAATGACCAATCCGCATTCTGCACATACAATATGCCCATGACTAGTGATTAGAAACCCACCACAGTCCGGACAGGATTGCGATACCATCGAAGTAGGTTCGTGTATTCCATCAGTCAAAAACCACACCCAAGAAATACACCAAGTCTTTACCTAACTGGCTTTCACATACAACTTGTCTATTTGAATAGGATGAAAATATTATATAATGTACAACAACCTACATTGATAGAACAAGAACCACTTAGTCAGAAAGAGATATCCGAAAGTAATCTTGAGAGGTCTTCTTCTGTCAATTTATCGCTAAAAAGAATTTATCAGAATCGAATGAACTTGCTTGACTTGGTGTTGTTTTTGCTAGATTTACAACAATCCGTAACCCACCAATGGATCCCGTTACTTCAAGGCCTTCTTTTTCACTTTTTTTGAAGACATTTCCTTCTAAATACAGCTTAGATTCATTACCCTTAACAATCTCTTTTGAATCTATTACAATAGAAACTGTATCACCTTCACTAATACTCCCACAGAGGACCTCAGGTAGTTCAATTGTTAGGAAGGCACCCTCATTTTTCGAGGATATTTTAATCAATTTCAGTCTCCTAGTTTCAGTATCTTCAATTGAGTCAATCATTGTTTCTTTAAGTCTGATTACCATAAGCTATTCACTCCTACTGGTCAAGGGATTTGATTGGGTCATATATAGTGTGGTTTTAATTCTGTCGTTATTTCCATGTGCTCTTTTTTAAGGAACATAAAGACTATTTTTTGGTGGATATAGTGCAACAAAGAAAGCTCCTAATACTTTCTCTGTCCCTAATAATTATCTTAGGTATCACAATTTCCGTAACAGCTTTCTATTTTGACTTTCAGTATTTTGAAACTGATAAGACAGTCTATGAAATAGGTGAAACCATTAATATGGTTTCCAGCTTAATCGCAGATTTTAGTAATGATGGATATTGCTTTGTTTCTTTTGCCATAGTTACAGATCAAGGACCGGCATTTGCTGATGAATATTATATACCTCCCTCACCAAATGCTAGACTCATTAATTCAAATTACACAATTCATCCAAACCATACTAGCCCTGGTGAAGACGGAATAACAGCCTATGCCCTCTTTAATGTAGAAATATATGATACAGTTACACAAGGAGCCAGTGAAAATGTTGAAATCACAATCACGAGAGGTCGCCTTACAGTATATCCTACTACTTCCCTTATTATCCAATCAGATACTAATACTACGATAACCCTACATGTAGGATCAATACACGAAAATACTATTGTGTATCCAAATGAAGAAATTGGTGTTCTCATTAGAAATCCTAGTTCTGAAATCATTTATAATGACAATAGTACAACAGCCCTTGATGGCTCTATTAATATCAACTGGAATCAATCAATGGGCCAACCTGGAATCTATGATCTGACAATAACTGGATTTGGAAATGAAGACTTTCTTGAGTTTACCAAAGAATTTCAGGTGTCCGTTGTTCCTAAATCTTCAAATTTGACAGTTGTTTCAGCACCTGATTTTGTTCCCTGTCAGTCTCCTGATGGAAGCTACTTTGATTATGCAAATATTATAATCCGACACGAAGCTGCAGATTACACAAGAATTAATGATAGCACAATCTTCTGGAACTCTAGCTTTGGGAATGGTTACCTGATACTCATAGATGAAGGAGAATATTCTGTTTCAATTCCATGTCTCATCCCCTCTGGACTATATACAATTAACATAACAGCTATAAATCCTAGCTATCAGAATACATCATTATCAATATTAGTGAACGTTGTTAAGAATCCTTTAATCTTTACAACAATTCAAAATCAACAGTCTGTTGTTCATGGTGAGAATCTTACAATTGAATTCTTAATTGAAGAAGGTATTTCTTGGAATCAAAAAATATTACTAGATATTAGCGATCAACTTTCTGAGATATCAAGCCAAATCGATATATATCCTAATACAACCACTCTTCTAATAATAAATGCTTGGCATAATCTTACCCTTGGCCCTCATAATCTTAGTATCACTGTTATGAGTGACTATTATGCTTTCTCTGTAACCCCGGAACTAGAAATCATCATCATTGGTGAACTTTCTTTCAATGTCAGTATAGAGTCTGCATATTATGGCGAGAATATGCAATTGCAGCTATCAATCTTTGATTATAACAGTGACATAATAGAAATGGCAAATTTAACAGTATACTATGATACTGAAATCAATCCATTTTTTACTCAACAAATCAATTCTACACAAATTATTTTCGTTCCGCTTCCTTTACGAATCAGCCATGGGTATCACGAATTTCGATTTGAAATTATAGCACCTTATTATATGAACGAAATTACAGCTAAGAATATTACCATTTTAATGAGGACCAATATCACAATAATTATTGAAACTATATTGTACAGTAGTATTTCCAGTATAGAAAATAATTCCAGATATGTTATATCATTAAATCAAGCAACTCTCTTGGTTCTATCATACGACCGCCACCAACTTTGTTTAATGAAATCACCTCAGTCGTATCTCGTACCACACGTGATACCTCTCTTGATAATTGTCCCAAATTCAGCTCAGGAATAAGCAACTGGTCAACTGAGTTACTAAATTCTCTAACGGCATCGTCAGGAAATGGCCACACCGTTCTTAATTGCATTGATCTTACTGATGTCTTCAAACTATTAGAATTCATTAATTCATCTACAGACCTAGTAGTTGACCCAAAAGAGATTATGCCCCATTTTGCAGTTTCTGGTCCTTTACATACGAAATCATCAATAGCTGAACGTGCATCAGTAATTTTCGAAGTGATTCTACGAATCAGTTTATCATGTGTTTCAGGATCTGAAGTTTTTCGAAAACCTCTTTCATCATGCGTTGAGCCAGTCACAAGTAAATTGTGTCCATCTCCAAATCGAGGCATTATTGCATCTCCACCAGAATCAATTCCTCCAAAATGAGGTTCTCCTTTTTTAGCCAGTCTTCGTTTAACTGGTCTTTCTTTCATTTTACTGATTGTTACCTTTTCACGTGAATGAGCTACAATCTCATCAGAGAGAAGTATTACAGGATGTCTTAATTTTTCAGAGAGATAAAATGCCTTTATTGTTAGTTCGTAAGTTTCTTGTGAAGAACTCGGGGACAATACTATTATTTCATGATCTCCATGTGTCCCCCATCTTGTCTGCATCAAATCCCCTTGAGCTGCTTTTGTTGCTTGACCAGTACTTGGACCTACTCTCTGTACATTTACTATAACACAAGGTGTTTCCGTCATAATTGCATAACCGATATTTTCCTGCATCAGACTAAAACCAGGACCTGATGTAGCAGTCATTGATACTGAACCACCCCATGCAGCTCCAATTATCGCAGATATCGCTCCTATCTCATCTTCCATTTGAACATAGACCCCACCAATTTTAGGAAGTCTTTGAGACATAATCTCAGCTATCTCTGAAGCTGGTGTTATTGGATAACCTGCAAAAAAATTACAACCCGCAATAATAGCAGCCTCTGCACAGGCTTGATTGCCTTGCCAAAAATTGATGATATCTGAGGTCATAATCAATTCTCACAAGTCAGATAATCTGTCGGTATAAGATAAGCATATTCTTACGACCTCACACCGATAATTAAATCTCAATGTGATTTTGTACTTTATTGGCACTCAAATTTTCTAACGTTCAAAATTGTTTAACTAATGATGAACTATTCACAACATCAATAATCTTAAATCAAGACCACAGACTATCATGTTTTATAATTGCGATCGTTGTCTAGGGGTTATGATGTAGGCTTCCCAAGCCTGCGACCCGGGTTCAAATCCCGGCGATCGCACCATTTGCTTTTCGTCATATTTATTGCTGACAAAATATCATTGTCTTACTGGCGAGTGATGATTGCTATGACCCCGATGAGTCAGTAATGACGATGATATGGATCTTGAGTTAGGAACTCGCCAATACTTTCGGCAATCTCCCCTCATAATATCCGTTTAATCGTACAGTCCGCAAATGCTTTTAAGTACGAAATTGCAAAACTTAAATCGTTCTAATATGGCTCACGATTATATCGAAGATGAACTAAGTAGACAAAGTGTATTCAAGTCTGAACAGTTCTTATCTATCGAATACGTACCTGAGAGTCTTCCTCATAGACAGTCCGAACTCCGAATGCTCGCACAAAATTTCAAGACTCTCATAAGTTCTCCTGGACGCACGAGTCATAAATTCCTTATAGAAGGCCCAGTTGGTACCGGAAAGACCGCAGTAGCAAAACGGTTCTCAGAACAAATAGTTCAGGCAGCAGAAAGAAGAAATATTCGACTTCATAACACTCATATCAATTGTCGTGTCAACAAAACGTCATATCTCATTTTTCTACGCGCACTTCGTGAGTTTAAACCAGAATTTCCACGAAGAGGTCATTCACCAGAAGAACTTCTACAATTATTAGTTGAAATCTTGGAAGACGAAGACAGATACTTATTGCTCATTCTTGATGAGTTAGACTATTTCATTAAACAACGTGGTTCTGATATCCTATATGATCTGACAAGACTAACTGATGATCAATTAAACGCAAGACAACGGGTATCAATCATAGGTATCGGTCGTGAAATCCCACTTGATAGAACGATATTAGATTCCAGCACACTTAGTACACTTCAACGGAACATTATACATTTCTCAAAATATAATCAAAACGCGTTGTATGATATACTTCATAATCGTGCAGAGATGGCATTTGAAAAGAATACTGTTATGGATGAAACACTCCAAGTCATTGCCGATATTGCTTCTGAACATGGTGATGCCAGATATGCTATCGAACTTTTATGGCGTGCCGGAAAGCAAGCTGACAGTGACCAAACAAATGTTGTCGTTCCTGATTACGCTCGTCAGGCTAAGGCTGATACTCATCCAGAACTAAGAAAGGAAGTTTTCACCACTCTTACTTCTCAACATAGACTTCTCTTACTGGCTGCAGCACGACAACTGAAAGAAACACGTAGCGCCTATGTCACAATGGGCGAAGTCGAGGATATGTATCAATCTGTATGCGAAGAGTACAACGATGAACCAAGAGCACACACTCAAATTTGGGAATGGATTCAAGACCTTACAGCTCATGGAATAATTGATACAAAACGTTCTGGAAGTGGTCAACGGGGACAAACCACTCTAATTGGTCTTTCTGATGTTCCTGCAGAAATGCTCGAACATTTTATTGCAACTATTCTAGACTCACAGGAGTTGTGAACTTGTCTTGAATGAAAGTCCATCTAAAGTTACTATTGAAGACCTTCTTTCATCCAGAGGAAGAATAAGAATTCTAATAGAACTTGCAAAAGCAACCGAGTTGAATATATCAGAATTGTGTAGAAGAGTTGATCTTAATCATAGCTCTACTAAATCACATCTTGATGTCCTAACAAGGTCAGGCATAATCGAAGAGAAAAAATTTGGCAGAATCAAAATATACCGCTACAAGATTGAAGACTTGAGAGCGCGATCGCTAAAAAGTCTCTTTGATTTATGGGATTCCTCATAGGAGACCTATTATTATGACCAACTATCTTGCACGTTTATTCTATCTCGGGGACAATTATTATGGTTCTCAAAAACAACCAGGATTTAAAACCGTTCAGGGTGAGTTGATTGATGCAATAGAAACGTGGAGCAATGAGAACCACTCTTCTCGAACTATTCAAATGTCAGGTAGAACAGATCGTGGTGTTCATGCTCTAGGACAGGTAGTAATGATCACCTCTGAAAAACCTTTGACTGTCGATGGAATTAACAAATTTCTTCCTGATGATATCATATTATGGGCACGAGCAAAAGCACCCGAAGGATTTCGTCCTCGTTCAAGTCCTTTGCTTCGTCACTACCGATACTTTCTGGGAGATGAATGGAAAGAACTTGATATAGGTAGAGTAAGACACGCGATTTCTAAACTAGCTGGATCTAGAGATTTTGGAATGTTATCTAAGCCTGATGAACGTAGAAATACTGTGACTACTGTCTTGAATATGTATATTGAAAATATTTCTGGAGTTTCTTTTTTAGACGTAATTGGTACTAGTTTTCTCTGGAAATTTGTAAGAAAAGTTGTGACGTTATTGATGGAAATAGGTCTTGGAACTTTGGATTCCGGGGTCATCAATGAAATCACTCATGGAGTTAAAAGAACCATTCGAAGCGGGATAGAACCAGCAGCTCCTGAAAACCTGTTGCTTTTAGAAACAATCGTGCCAGTTCGATTTATTCCCAGCAAATACGGGTTACGAAAAATCCAGAAGATTCTCAATGACCGATTTAATTATCACCTTCATTCCATGAACGCCTTTCGTGGAATCATTAACTTTTTTTCCTCCTCAGTGATGCCTTATCAATCCCTAACCAGTTTGAATAATCATCTACAAGACTAGGTCTAATCGTAACAATATTTGTAATAGTATCAAAATGAGTATGTTTTGATCTACTTTTAGAAACTCCTGACACTCGTGAGAGAGCTGATAATGCATCAGATTTTTTATCTCTTGATTGATTTCCTTGCCATACCAAGAGAGGCCAGGTAGATTTAGAATAATTCACTTTTCTGTATGGCGTTATGGTTCTCGATACTGCAACTCCAGTAGCTAAGAAATCATAGAAATATGAAAGGAGTTTCCAATTCTGGTTTCTCATTATTCTTCCAAGGAATAAATCTGCAAGTGATAGTCCATCAAACCCGAGGTTCAACTCGTTTGGAGATAATAAATGAAGATGAATATTTTCTTCTAACCAGAGAAGAATTGAATCATAATCAAGTTCGGATTCAGATAATGTTCTTCTCGCTACTTTAGGATCTTGAGTCATGAACAATCTTTGAATTGTTTCTTCTGTTCCACGTCTAATGTTTCTTGTCCCTGAACCTATTGAAACTACAGCTGCCCCTCTCTTTGCATAGGCTTCGAGGTCAGAGATTGCTGCGCGAAGATCTCCTGCTGAAGTTTCTGCAATCTCAGAAATTACATCTTGTGTTATATCTATCTTATTTTGGTCTGCGATATTTCGAAGTACATCGACTATACTGTCGTGTTCAATTGGCTCAAATATTAATACCTGACAAATTTTGAACAAGTCTTTTAGACGTGGGCTATCAGGATCGTTTGCAGTCATTATTATTGGATGAACAGTTTCCTTGACCACTTTTGAAATAGCCCCGACACCACCTCTATCACTAGTACCAGAGAGACCATCTACCTCATCTAAAAGTATTATACGAGGTCTACCATCTAGGGTCTGTTGTGATGCCGCGCGCCAGACCAAGGTTTCAATACTATCTTTGTTCCTTTTATCGCTTGAATTGAATTCTACTAATTCCATATCTAATTCATTTGATAACGCACCTACGGAAGCAGTTTTTCCTGTACCTGGAGGTCCTATCAATAAAATCGCTCGCTTCTCCGGAATACCCCTTTTCCATAAGAATATCCAATCTTTAATTCGACTAATAGCATCTGGATTACCTACTATATGTTCCAGCTTTTTCGGACGATATCTCTCAGGCCAAGGAAGGTTCTCATTTTTCATCTCTCTCACTACCAATACCAATATGTGCCAGAAGAGCTGCCAATTGAATCTCTCCATGCGCTCCCTCTCCAATTCGAAATTCAATTTCTGCTATTCGTTCCAATATACTCATCTGCTGTCGATTAGATAGGTCTAGGGTTTGCAGCTCTCTATGTACCTGACTTACAAGGTCCACTGGTGATACCCCCTCATTATGTATTAACTTTCTAAGGGTTTCCTGAGAGTCCATGTATCTCCCTTCATATGCGTCAGTTAGCATTTTCTTTATTGTTTCAGGAATCGCTCTTCCTGAAATTGCAAAAACAATTGACTCGGTAATCTCTTGTCCGGTTGAGGAAGCTGCTTGCAACAAATTAATGGCTGCCCGCATATCTCCCTCAGTAAGATAAAGAATGGCAGTAACCCCAGTAGATGCAAGCTTGACTTTTTCTTGCTTTGCTATGAATTCCAAACGTTTTGTTATTTCATCATCATGAAGTCGAGAGAACTTGAAAATTGCACATCTTGATTGAATTGGCGGGATAATTCTACTTGAATAATTGCAGATTAAAATCATTCTACAGGATTGAGAGTATGACTCCATTGTTCTTCTGAGTGCATGTTGTGCATCTGTAGTTAGATGGTCGGCTTCATCAAGAACAAGAATTTTGAATGGTGCATCTCCCGATGGCATCGTACGTGCAAAATTCTTAATCTGATTTCTAACCACATCAATGCCTCTTTCATCACTTGCATTTAGTTCCATAAAATTACGATCGAAAGTATCTCCAAATAGGTCTCTTGCCATTGCCATTGCAGCCGTGGTCTTACTTGTTCCAGGTGGACCAGTGAACAAACAATGTGGGACTGTCTTGCCTTCAACGAATTTTGACAAGCTCTCAATAATTGACTCTTGACCAATAATACCTTTCAATTTTGGAGGTCGATACTTCTCAGTCCACAAATCTAGATTCATAGGTGTTCCCATCCATTTTTCTTGTCACTGATTTTCAGTGTCTGCTATTGCAAAGAGTCCATCCTGACACCTTAAAAGCTTCTCCAGACTGACGTACACTAAGAAAATCTCATAATTAATCCTTATAGCTCAAACTTATAGAGCAAGGGCTTTATCTCACTATGGAGAAAGGTAGATGTATTAATATGAGAATCAGTAGTGAATCAAAAGAAGTACTAAAACGGTTCGAGATGTTGTTTCTCAATGAGAATCGAGATTGTATCTTTCAAAAACCGGTACCTGAAATTATAATCAAAGGACAAAAATTTGGGCCTTTTAAGAAAGGGGACAAAATCACTCTACCAAATTGGGTAATTGAAAGACTACTAAGAAATGACTATGTAGATATTGCTCCTGAGGACGCATACGAATCACTTCGTCGACTACAAAATCTCTACCGTGAAGAAGAAAAACAACCACATAAATTACAAACATTTCAACCGTTTTTATATGCGGCAATAGCAAGGAAAACACTTCGATTAGAAAGTGACAAAACATCAATGGATCCGCGCACGTATGAAGAAGTGGAAAAGCTTCGAAAGATGATACCATTTCTTGTTGAAACAAGATTATCAAAGATTATTCGTGTTGCCAAATCTGGTGCTTATCAAGAAAAGCGTAACCAAATGGCCTATGAGGAACGATGGCTATGTGAAGAGCTCGTTAAACTGCTCGCTGGATGGCGCCAAAATATAATGGAATAGGACGTGCAGAATAGTGCCCTTAAATACAAACGCTCAAGAACTAAAAATCTGAGTCAAATGCTTAATGATACGTGTACTGAACTAAGAGGATGAAAATAATGTCCAGTTATGACGAATCACAGGAAAGGTTTGAAGAGTTTTTACGAACCTATAAGGATGAACAAGGAAATTCGATTTACTGGACCCGCGTTCAGCAAATGTCAATAAATGACGAGCTTTCAATCTCAATTGATTTCCAAGATTTAATCTCATTTGATAATGTCTTCATGGCTATTGCCGCTGAAAGTCCTCAAAATTTCCTTGAAACTGCAAATAACGCCCTTATTGCCGTTCTACGATTAGAGGATCCTGATTATGTCAGTTCGATTGATACTGCTTTGATTAAAGCAAGAATCACAAACTATACTGAGCATGTGGCATTACGGGCAATGCGGTCAAGACATATTGGTAAACTCGTTCACATAAGTGGAATAATGATGCGAGCAAGTGAAGTAAAACCACTCTTAGTTCAGGCAATGTTCCAGTGCAGAATATGTGATGAGAAGATACCACAGACACAGGAGGAGGGGAGATATACGGAACCAGCACGTTGTCCATTATGTGACAAGAAGACTCCGATGAGATTACTCCCACACGAATCACAGTTCAGGGACTGGCAGAAAGTCCGAATACAGGAATCTCCCGAAGAACTTCCTCCAGGTTCTATGCCTCGATCAATCGATATAATCTTTGAAGGAGATATTGTAGATATCTCACGTCCTGGTGATTTGGTCAAAGTAACCGGATTACTTCAGACAACTCCAGATTTTTCCAGAAGGGGTGGCAAATTGGCTACCTTTAACATATTTATAGAAGCCAACGGGGTAGAAGTTGCTGAGAAAGAATATGAACAGCTAGAAATCTCTGATGAAGATGAGAAGCAAATCAAGACATTAGCTGAAGATCCGTATGTTCATGAACGAATTATCGCATCAATTGCTCCTTCTATTCAAGGACATGTTACCATCAAAGAATCCATTGCATTGCTCCTCTTTGGTGGTGTAGCAAAGATATTACCTGATGGTACTCGACTCCGAGGAAAATCCAATATTCTAATGATTGGTGACCCGGGAACCGGTAAGAGCCAAATTCTCAAGTTCGTTTCAGGCCTTGCAGCTCGTGGTCTGTACACCTCTGGAAAAGGTACCACTGCTGCTGGACTTACCGCAGCAGTAGTACATGATACAGACTCTGGTGCAATGACCTTAGAGGCTGGTGCACTGGTATTAGCAGATCAAGGTATTGCATGTATTGATGAATTTGATAAGATGGATCCAAATGATCGTACAGCAATTCATGAGGCTATGGAACAACATACTGTCAGCATTGCAAAAGCAGGAATTGTTGCTACGCTCAATGCAAGAACATCTATCCTTGCAGCTGCAAATCCAACTTTAGGTCGATACGAGCCCTCGTTATCTGTTCAAGATAATATACGCCTACCATTTACAATCCTGTCCCGATTTGATTTGATTTGGATTCTTGTTGATACAATTGAGGTAACACGAGACCGTGAAATTGCGCACTTTATTTTAGATATGCATCAGATGAAGAAAACAAAAAGTGAGCAAACAACGCCCCCCGTCACACCAACATTTTTGAAAAAATACATTGGCTATGCAAATCGTTATGTTGTTCCGCAGTTATCTCCTGAGGCTGCAGAGGTAATTGAGAATTTTTATGTTGACTTGCGAAAGAGTGCTGAGGGTGGTGCAGCCGTTCCTATTACTGCACGCCAACTTGAATCACTCGTACGACTATCTGAAGCTCGTGCGAAAATGGCTTTAAGGTCAAAAGTTACGAAAGATGATGCACAAGCAGCTATTCGATTGATGGAAGACTCCCTAAGAATGGTGGCTCTTGATCGTGTTACTGGAAAAATTGACATTGACCAGATTGTTTCTAAGATGAGCGCAGCTCAAAGAAGCTCGTCTGACATCATCCTCAAAGCTATCAGGGATATGGAAACTGATGGCATACCTACAGTCAATAGAGATGCACTTGTTGAGCGAGCAGTTTCCATGGGCTTGGCAAAAGAACGGGCTGATGAAATAATTGAGAAGTTACTAGCCGATGGCACACTCTACAGTCCAAGAGACGGTAAGATAAAACGGTCCCAAAGTTAAGCCTTAGATACTAAACATCGGAAAATCATGGGGAATTATATGACACATTTAGAAGACCTCGAAATTAACAAAAAAATAATACAACATTTGCAAAGTTCAGGAGTAACAACCCTGTTTCCACCCCAGAGAGATGCTTTTAAAACAGATGTATTGAAGGGGACTAATCTCGTTCTTGCTGTTCCGACCAGCTCTGGAAAAACCTTGGTTGCCGAAATATGCATGTTAAAGACCATTCTCGATGGCCGTGGAAAAGCACTCTATCTTGTTCCATTGAAGTCGCTTGCTCGTGAAAAGTATATAGAATTTAAAAAATATGAACCATTAGGAATAACTACCGCAATGTCTGTTGGCGATTATGACTCCCCCGGAACAAAACTTCGCGATTCTGATATCATAGTACTAACGACAGAGAGAGCAGACTCTCTTGTTAGGCATAAATTAGACTGGATTAATGATATTGGAATAATAGTAGTTGATGAAATACATCTCATAAATGATCCGTCAAGAGGTCCCACTCTTGAGATGGTTCTTGCTAAATTAAAACAAATTCTAAGAGCTCAGGTTATAGCACTCAGTGCTACTATTTCAAATGCAAACGATATTGCAGATTGGCTTCAGGCTGAACTTGTTAAGAGCACTTGGCGACCGGTTCCATTGAGTGAAGGAGTATATCTCGATGGCATAATTGATTTTGAGAATATAGAAACCGGTCATCACTCAACCAGATTAATTCCACGGAAGCGAAAAGAAGAACTAGCTGACATTGTCTGTGACACTCTTGAAGAAAATGGTCAAGTTCTCCTCTTCGTATCAAGTCGTAAATCAACGGTATCATTAGCAAAACGATTGGTACCATTCGTGAAAAAATATCTCTCTCATCAGACAATGACTTCATTATTACAGATTGCTAAGAAGATTGGTGGTTCTCCCACTACTCCAGAAGTATCGAAGATGTTAGGAAAGCTGATTACTGGTGGTATTGCATTCCATCATGCTGGTCTCAATAATCATGAGAGAGAATTTATAGAAGATGCATTTAAAGAAAATCTGTTAAAAGTTGTAGTTGCCACTCCAACACTAGCCGCTGGAGTAAATCTTCCTGCGAGACGAGTAATTATTCGTGATTATCGTCGTTTTGAACAGAATAAAGGGAATCATCCAATTCCAATACTTGAATACAAACAGATGGCTGGTCGTGCAGGAAGACCAAAATATGATAAATATGGAGAATCTATACTCATTGCAAAATCAGAACATGAGAAAGATGCTCTCGTCGATCACTATATACTATCTGAGCCAGAAGAAATCTTCTCTAGACTTGTATCCTCGAAAGCATTAAGGTCACATCTTTTGGCGGCTATAGCTGCAGAATTGACAAATAACCGCGAAGAGATTGATAATTTGATATCGAACACATTCTTTGCTAGTCAAGACGATCAACGAAAAATCACCCACCATGTTACATCTGCTTTGGAGTTCTTAAAGGAAGGACAGCTAATCAAAGAAACTTCTGATAATCAATATAACGCAACCCGATTTGGTACACGTACATCACGACTCTATATCGATCCACAAACAGCTATAATTTTCCGTGATGTGTTTTCAAGCACTAATACACCTTCTGAATTTGGTGCACTCCAACTGATATGTCATTGTCCGGACCAACCAATTACCTATGTAACACGAACAGAGCTTGAGGATTGTGAAGTCTTTATTGAAGATCATATTGACGAATTCATGATAGAACCACTAACCGACGAGGATGAAACCTATTCTGATTTTTTGGGTGAAGTCAAAACAGCTCGCATACTTCAAGATTGGGTTTCTGAAGTGACTGAGAAGGAGATTACTGATAGATATAATGTAGGTATGGGTGATGTTCATAGATTTGTTCAATCTGCAGAATGGTTAGTATATTCTGCTTCAGAAATCGCTCGGATTACTGATGGTGTTAAACATGTTCCATATTTGCACAATCTACATTCAAGAATTAAATATGGAGTTAGAGCAGATTTACTCGAATTGGTTGGGCTAAAAGGAATAGGCAGAATTCGAGGAAGAATGTTACATAATCATGGTCTCACTAATCTCACCTCCCTCTATTACATATCCCTTGAGGAACTCGCAAGAATTCCTACTATTAGTACAGCTGTTGCTATATCAATAAAGAAACAACTTGGAATTAATCCGAAATCTATTGATGTCCCAATTGAAACATCAGAAGTGGAGGAAGATATAGATTCTATACAAACTCTTTTAGATGATTTTACATAGAACTCATAAGAGAGGGGCCGTCTTGATGAGTTGTTGGAGTAGTGTCTTCGTATAATTTTTACACATCTCACTCTCTAAATACTCATCATTAAATTGAGTAATCTGTTTTCCAATTAGTTGTTCAACTAGATTCAGCGTTCCCATCCCCATAGCATCGAGATCGTAGCCTCCCTCTAAAAAGTATGCTAGTCTACCTGATGCATATTTTGATGCAATTTCTTTTATCTTCGTATTAATCATGTTAAATCCAGCTGTTGTAAGACCCAAAGAAGTCAACGGATCCTTATGATGAGCATCAAATCCTACTGAAACAAGGACAAATTCTGGATCGAACACTTCTGCAAGAGGATCAATCACATCATTAAATGCCATCTCATATGATTCATCACCTGCACCTGGATACATTGCTAAATTTACTGTATAGCCTAGACCCTTTCCATTTCCCATTTCATCAGGAAATCCAGAACCAGGAAAGAGCGTTCTACCGTCTTGATGAAGCCCAACATAAAGTACCCTATCCGATGAATAGAACGCGTTTTGTGTGCCATTTCCATGATGCGCATCATAATCTACAATCATAACACGAGTGAGTCCGTGCTTGTTGAGTAGATGATTTGTTGCTACTGCTATATTATTTATAAAACAAAACCCAAAGGCTCGTTCATATTCAGCATGATGTCCAGGTGGTCTGCATAAGATGAAAGAATTATCAGACTTTCTTGCCATGATTTTATCAACTGCTTCTATTCCTCCTCCTGCAGCCAATAATGCTGCATCGTAAGTAAATGAATTTACAGAAGTATCAAGTGTGTAAAACCCTCCGCCGCACCGCGATTTATCATTAATCCCATCTAAATAGGATTTTCCATGAACTTCATATATTTCATTAATATCTGCAAACTTTGGTCTTAACACATTCAACTCATTATCGTCAATGAGTCCTGCATCTTCAAGATATTTCATTGCACTTCTCAATCGATGTGGACTCTCAGGATGTCCAGTAGACATCTCATGTTTTAGAAATATCTCATGATATACAAGATCTGTGACCATCAGAAACCCTCTATATTACTGTCATTGCGTAAAATGATGCTTAGAGCTTGATAAGTTTGAAGGATAAGATATTATTTATTTTCGAACACGTGTTCGAAATTATTCTCATACGACCTTGAAGTAATCTTTATCAAGAACTCAAATAACAGCTTCAATAGGTCCTGGGTCGGTAGTCTAGCTTGGTATGATTCTTGCTTGGGGCGACTAAGGAGGTCATACCTCAAGTCACAGAATGCAAGAGACCGGGAGTTCAATCGGATTGGGGTTTCCCGTTCGGAACAAGTCTCCCCCGGCCCACCATCATTTTATTGGTATCTTCCATAGAGTTTCGTAGATAGGTCCTGAGGGCGTGAGTATACTCTTTTTCATTGTAACCTGTGATACAGTCATCATACCAATAGACTCTCTTGCAAGGTCTTCAAGATTTAATGAGATACGTTGAGAATCTTTAATATAACGAACACGAGCGATAGTTGCATGAGGTGTATACTTTTTTTCTAACTGATACCCAAGTTTCTTCAATGAATTATCTATCTCTCTCTTCAGTTGACTAATTTGATTCTCATTTTGACCTGCTCCGACCCAGATAACTCTTGGACGGCGTATATTTGGAAACGCACCTACCCCAAATACCTCGATTTCAAATGGATTGAATTGAACCTCTTCTAAACAAGTCTTGATATCATGAATTCTGTTTAACTGAGTATCCCCCAAAAATCTCATTGTATAATGAATATTCTTAATCTCGACAAGTTTCATTCTTGCAGCATCTGTGTCCAATCTTTCTTGTACTTTTTCAATACGTGATAATAGCTCTTGATCTGTAATATCGATACTAAGAAAAGCTCTGACAGCTTCACTCACAATATCACCTCAACAATGGTACATCGGCTTCACTTGTCAATATTACCATAACGATGAAACGGTTGTAAGACAAGTCTTAAAGGACATCTACCAAACAAAATCATGGTGACACTCATTAAATTGACGAAGCGCAAAGAGTCTGGAGTGGAAGTACCCACAGCTATAAAGGAACCCTCAACCAAAACAGCAAAAAAGAGAGGTGTTGAGGTCCCAATTGCCAATGTATTGATTCTCAAAGATATCGGCTATCCGTTTAGAATTCGAGGCGATCCACGACCGATGGGACTTGAGATTGACAATTATGAACTCTTTACTGACTATGCCAAGGAACAATGGATGGGTACCGTAGTGCGGCAGGGTGTCTATCTTTTTGACAGATATATCATGCCTGATTATGCATTCCAAGTTGTTGAAGTTGAGCCTGAAGAGGCAATAATCTCGAAAAGAACGAAAATTCACATTCAAATGCAACCTGTAACAAAAAACATCCCTAATTCACGAACTGTCACTTTAGATGAGGTAGTAGGTCACGAACAGGTTAAACAAAAATGTAAGATCGTCCTTGAATATCTTCAAAATCCTTCAAAGTATGGAGAATGGGCTCCTCGCGCTGTATTGTTCCATGGACCTCCAGGAACTGGAAAAACCATGACTGCACAAGCAGTTGCTAATGAGGCTAAAGCAAAAATATTCTTCGCAAAAGCTTCTGATTTAATTGGAGTTCACGTAGGGGATGGCGGAAGAAGAATAAGTGCACTATTCGAGGATGCAAGAAAACAGGCACCCAGTATCATTTTCATTGATGAACTAGATGCTATTGGACTTGCTCGATCTTTCCAATCAATACGCGGAGATGTTTCAGAAGTTGTGACCGCGCTTTTGGGAGAATTAGATCAAACTAATGAAGAATCAGGGGTCGTTGTAATTGGTGCAACAAATGCCTTGCCACTTATAGATCCAGCTATCAAAAATCGTTTTGATACTGTATTTGAATTTCAGATACCAACCCTAGAGGAGAGGTATGCTATTCTTCAACTCTATATCGAACGTCTACCACTTACATTCGAAATGGACCCCCGTGAGATTGCCAAGTCTACTGAAGGTCTTTCTGGTCGAGATTTGCGTAATCGTGTATTAAAAGAAGCATTACATCTTGCCATCACTGAAGGCTCTGATACTATAACTGCTGAAAATGTACGTAAAATACTTGATAAGATAAAGACCAAGAGTCAACCAAATTACACTATATAACAAACTGGGGGGATATGTATCTTGAAGATAGTTATTATAACAGGTATGCCTGGTGCTGGCAAGAGTGAATTAGCTGATGCATTTCGTAAAACCACGACTCCAGTTATCGTCATGGGTGATATCATTCGTGAGGAAACTAAAAACAGAGGCCTCGAACCAAATCCCGAAAATACTAGGAAAGTCATGTTAGAGTTACGAGAATTATCTGGTCCAGGTGCAGTAGCCACACACTGTCTAGACACTCTACAAAAAATATCTTCAGATACCATCATCATTGAAGGTTGTAGAAGTATTGCTGAAATTGATGTCTTTACTGAATTTGCTGAAGAAGTAATAACAGTCTGTGTTCATTCGTCTCCAAAGAAGAGATACCAAAGACTACGCGATAGGAATAGAGCTGACGCTCCACAATCTTGGGACGTCTTCAAAGAAAGGGACTTGAGAGAAATATCTGTCGGACTAGGTGGTGTAATTGCACTCAGTGATATCGTGCTAATCAATGAAGGAACTCTCGATGAATTACGTACTGCATCACAAGAACTTGCAAAGAAGTTGACCTAGTATGCGATTAATAGTCAGCTGTTCAGTCTATCTTACTGAAGATGTACACAGAGTGCAAAAAGCAATAGAGAATTTTTTTGGTGTAACTTCAGTCGAAATAATCAAGAAGGATGATCATTCAGATATAATAACGACTGAGATTACTCAGGCTAATCTTACCAATATCCGACAGATAGTTCACGATAAGAGAATAATTGATGCAGTCCGTGTACGTTTCCTTCGAAATCGCGATAAACTATGTTCCGCTATCTTTTTAGATAAACAAGCGGCCTTTGTAGGAAAGCTAAGATTACTTGATAATGATAATGAAGATCCTCCTTTGGGGTATATAGAGCTCCGAATTGATTTTACCACAGAACCAGAATTTGAAAAATTCTTGGAATGGTTCAGTCCCCCAACAAAGAATGGCAAAATAATAGTCTAGACCTTGATGGTTACTATTTCACGTACAAGTCCACTATGCACACGCATTTTGAAATCAAGTCCAATCAGAAGACCGCAGTCTTCAACCAGACGTGGTAAATTCATTTCCGCATCTCCGCATATACAAACACGTTCTTCCCTTGAATCAATAATTGAATCTATCCTCTCTAGCATTGTTTCTATAAGTTTGATTGATTGGCCACCTCTTGTTGAACTTGATCTTCCATATGGTGGGTCTGTTACTATACAGTCCACAGAACTGATTGGAATATGTTGAGCATCTGCTTGTATGATACTATATTTATGACCTATCTCCCTAAGATTCATTCTTGCGCCTGTTAGTAATTTCCAATTCAAATCCAATCCAATCACAAAGGCTCCTAAGTAGGAGGCCTCACAAAGAATTCCGCCGCCTCCACAAAAAGGATCCAACATAACTTCTCCTTTTTTGACCTGAACAAGATTACACATCACTCTTGCAAGCTTACTGTTCATCATACTCGGGTGAAAGAATGGTTTCTTACCAGGTTCTCTATCTTTAAGATCAATACGAAGCTTGGAATCATTTGATAAACATATCAACACGTTTTCATCCGTAAGAATAACAAGAATCTGTTTTGCCGCGTTTCTTAAATCAACATTTGCACCAGCCGCGGTCTTAATATGTGCCCCTAAATCACGTTCTAATTGATTCCTTTTTTCTGATTCAATATTAGTACCTACACAGAGGATCTTAATACTAAATGTATCTCTTGAAGTCATCAGACACCTCCAGATATTTGATGATTCTTTTGCCCTCAAACTCTCAACAGAGTCTGCTTCATATATGATTCTACCAGCTCTTTGAGTAAGAGCTGCTCTATCTAGGATAAATTCTGAAATACTGATAGCAGATTCAATTATTGCAAGACGTTCAATCCAATCAATTCTCACATCTGATAATACTGACCTTAATAGACTATACACTTCCGCCTTAGCGAGTTCAACGTTCTCACCTGATACATATACAAACCATTTGGTCAAATATTCATCACTACTCGTACAGATTGTCGCCGCCAGAAAACACACGTTGCATTTCACCATAGAGAATATCCAGACCAGTCATATCTTTAGCAGAAACTGGTACTGTTGCACTAGCTGTTCCAATATTTTCAAGCATTTCCAGAACTGATTTTGAGTATTCTCTAACCAGCCCCTCGGATGATTTGTCCAATGCATCTTCAAGTACGTGAATTTCAGTTCCCCATTGTACTACTTCATCAATTTCATCATCTGTGAGGATATCAGATTTACTGAGAATATTCTGTTGTGGTAATCCAAATCTGATATTAATTGAAAGCCCAAGAAGCATTGATGAAAGATACCCCGGTGCAGTTCTAGCAATGTTAGAATCAAGAAGATACAATGAAATCGTAGGATCATCTCCCTTAAGCTCCGATACTATTAACGGTCCAGAATTGCGATAAGCAAACAGTTCCATTTGACCTGGGCAATCCACAAGCACATAATCTCGCTCCGTTTCTACAATCTCCTCTCTTAAATCATCTACATGTCCTACAGCCATGTCAAGCGAAGCGACTAAAGCACCATTTGGTCCCAATCCGAATGTATTCATTACTTCACCATAATCAACATATTCTCTAATGTCAACATCACTGGTATATGGTGGACTATCAACACCTGGATCAATATTGACTACGGCTACACTCAAATCTGACCCAACCAGCCATTTCTCAAGAGATGATGTTAACAGTGATTTTCCTGAACCTGCAGTTCCAACAAGAAATATGAAAAACATTGAAAGGACCACTTTATTCTTAGTTTGTGTATATTTTTAGTTCTTCGGTAGGTCATAATTATCAAATGTTCCCATTCTGCACAAGTCTTATCTATAATCTTGAAAATCAAACAAGATATGGAAACGAGTGAAGCCCTACAGCGGCTGGCAGAAGCGATGGCAGGTGAGATATGTCTTGCTGAGAATGATCCAGGCGCAGTAATGAGAAGATGGCGCGAACGTTTCCACATATCACAAAAGAGTCTTGCTAAACATCTCAATGTTTCACCTTCAGTAATTAGTGATTATGAGAGCGGAAGAAGAAAATCGCCACGGGTAGAAACAATAAAACGGTTTGTTGAAGGTCTCATTGAAATGGATGCAGAAGATGGCGGAAGAGTTGCGGTAGCTCTAGAGAAATTAATAGCTCCTGAGATTGCATCCGATGCTATTCTTGATAGTCGCGAGTTTGGATTTCCAGTTCCTGCAAAACTATTAGTTGAACACCTTGATTGTAAAATCTTGACGCATCGTAATCTCCTTGATCGAGATATCTATGGATATACCGCACTAGACAGTATCAAAGCCATAGTGAGTCTCACCCCTCAACAGCTCTTGAAACTCTATGGAGGAACCACACAAAGAGGTGCTATTCTTACGAATGTATCAACTGGGAGGTCTCCAATGGTAGCAATTAAGGCGAGTCAGATTGGCACATCTATTGCTGTAAAACCAGCCGTCGTAATTCTTCAGGGAGTTAAGGAACTTGACCCTCTGGCGGTTAAAATTGCAGATAGTATCCATCTTCCGCTTTGTGTATCCGAGATTAAATCGGCAGAGGACCTAATACGTGAGGTTCGAGCCTTTGACCCTCAGATGAAATAATAGGTGATTGAAATGGACTTTGTGATGGAAATCAATGATCCAATCCATGACTTCATCGGAATAACAAATATTGAATCTAAGATTATTAATTCTGGTCCTTACCAGAGACTCCGAAGAATTAAACAACTCTCGGGAGGTCATTTTGTCTATCCAACTGCTGAACATACACGCTTTGCTCATTGTATTGGTGTAATGCATCTTGCAGGCCGTATTGGTCGAAGACTTTTGAGTGAATTGAAGCTTGGTGATGATGTACTTCAAGAGGTCAGAGTTGCTGGACTCTTACATGATCTTGGTCATGGCCCATTCAGTCACGTCTTTGAAGAGGCATTAATCGAGAAAAAAGGGTGGAATCACGAAGATGTCACCGAGTGGCTAGTCATGAAGAGTGAAATTGGTGACATCCTTGAAACTGAAGGAATTTCAAAGAAGCGAATAGCAGACCTAGTTCGAGGGCGTAGAAAGGCCAAGAAAGATGCTGTAGTAAGCAGTATTGTTGCAGGACAGGTTGATGCTGACAAAATGGACTACTTGATTCGAGATTCTTTTTATTGCGGCGTAAATTATGGGCTTGTGGATATTCAACGTTTGATTGACAGCCTCGAAGTTTCAAGTGATTATTCTCTACATTTTGACATAGCTGCAAGGGGTGCCCTAGAATCTTTCCTTGTTGCCCGTTATGAGATGTTCCTTAATGTCTATTACCATAAGACCGTACGTAGTGTTGAAGTAATGCTGGTCAAACTCATAACTGCAGCTGATAGTGTTCTCGCACTGACAAGTTTTCAGACCCCTGAAGAATTCTTAAGACTTGATGATATGTCCCTAGTTTCAATGGTTCGTGAGATAGACCCTAGTGAATCCGATGAGGCAAAAGAGGCATCAACAATGATGAATCTCTTAGACTCTCGTATACTTTACAAATCTGCTTTTGAAAAAGTGCTTCATACTCAAGACAAATTTGTTTCAAAGGTTCTAACAAAACCAAAAGTACGACAAAGCATAGAAGAAGAGATAGCATCGATAGCTGGAATTGAGAACTATGAAGTTATTGTTGATGTTCCCACATTACCCTCAGTTCCCTATAACCCCCATCAAATAGATCCAATGGAGATAGCTATCTTTGAAATCATCGACGGACAGAAAGTACCTCATAATCTCTCAGACTATTCGAATATAGCAGAAATGATGAAAGGGTACATGGATGTAATTCGTGTATATACCTTTGACAAACATAGATCCAAAGTAGGTAAAGCCGCGAGGGAAGTCTTCCAAGAAGTTCCAGATACTGCACTAATTCATATGTAAAATGACCATCTATAGTCGGATATCAAGAATAATTCGCATCTCATCACGATAAGCAGGTCTTAGGATTTTCTGTGTGGAGATTATATAGCATGAATTAGATTTTACATTGAATGAAAGAAGTTCTCTGGGGCTGAGAACATTTGAGTGATGAACTAACCGAAACCTTACAGAATATTAAAACGATAACAGGTGTTGAGAATGTCGTTCTGATTCAGAAAGACGGTCTCCCTGTAGCAAGCGCAGGAGTTTGGTTCAGTAAAGAAGAAGTCTTTGCTGTAGCATCTTCAACATGTGCAATATTTGGAGTAGCAAAACTGATTCATGGTGATTTCAATTATCTATTAATGGAATCCGAAACCTCCAAAGTGTTTCTTGCTTCTTTACCAAATGATCCTGATTATTTTCTAACGATTACTACAGCCCCACGAGTGAATCTTGCAGCATTATTCATTGAGATGAAAGACAACCTCTCGCGTCTATCCTTCTTATTAAAGCAACATGTTGATGGCCGTCTCCCACCTCTACGATCTTATAGTTCTGATGAAACCAGTCGTGTCTTAGAAGGATTTGCAGTAGCAGAGGGTCGAGACACAATCTATGGCATGTCTCGTTCTGTTATCTCACTCGATAGGTCTCAAGCACTTAGTCTAAGAGCACTTCTTCGTCAAGTACATGATTGCATTCCAAACATAGGCTCTGTCTTTTTATCATTAAGTGGAGGTGTTCGTGTATCATTAGAAGGGTTCACTAATGATAGACTTGCTGCAATGTCCTTTGCATTGCATGATGCATCAGAACGAGTTGTAAGAACACTCAGAAATAGTTCCCTTCAGACAGTACTATGTGAAACTAGCGAAACTAGACATTTTATCTATGCAGTTCCTAATGGCGTATTTAGTCTCTGGGTGGACAAAGATAGTCAAAAACTTGGATTAATGAGATTATTATTGAAGCATTACATCGATGAAATTCGACGTATTCTTGCTTCTGTTAACATGGTGAAGCCAGCAGTACCTGATGACTTGAAAGAACTTCTTCTCACAGGAGGTTCTGATAGAGGTCTTCTTTTAGCGAGGAGAGATAAATGACCTATTCAATATTAAGAATGATTGAGCTGATGAACGACCAATTCCCACTACTGCTGAATGCGGTATTAGAGAGAATGCCTGTCATCATTGCAGGTGAGGACATAGAACTAGTTGATGACATAACTGAGAGCATAACAACATTATGTTCCCATCGTCATAAACTCGTATTCTGGCGTGATTTTACTTCGGAATCGGAAATATTAGCTGTTTGGGAGGAGGAGAAACATAACTATGAAGTAAATAGGACAGTAGTATGCGGTCTGTCAGGTAATCTGAGACTTGCATTGGATCGGATTTCACGATTTACAGGATGGGTGTTGGCAGTTCCACTAGGATCAACAGTACTAGGAGTTGAAGTGACTGAAAGGACCCTTGACGATGTAGTAACACATATTTTACGTAACTCGGGTAATTGTGGTATCTTACGTATCTCTTCTCCATCATCAATTTCGTTCTCTCTTGTACGACACACAGATAGTACTTTGAATGTTGAAAATAGAATTGTGAGTAAAATTTTGGTACGAAAAAAGCAATCACTTGAAAGAATCAGAAGACTTCTTACAAAGTCATTAAGAGGGATGAATGTTTCTGAACATATAATTAATGCAGTACTGAAGCTTGATGACGAATCAGAAAAACTCACACAAGATGTATTCGAGGAAGAGATTAACAATTATGTTCATGCCGCTCGAAGAGCTGTCACTCTTTTATCAAGAATTCGACTTGCTAGAGAACTTGGCGCATCAACCACTCTTACAGAAAGAAATCTCTATGAAGCAATAGGTTGGGATGGTGGTGATTTGGCTGACCTGATTAGATTCATTAGAGCAGAATGGCAAGAAGATTTCTCTGACTGTATAAAAATGGGTACATTATCAGGATTAGGAGCTTGGGTTGACAGTATGTGGGGCACATGATGTAGGGGGATTATGATAGTGATTATTGATTATGGAAATAGAACAGTTGGACTTAAGATAGTCTTCTTTGGACCTGCAATGAGTGGTAAGACTACAGCAATTCGTTGGCTCTTTTCATCTTTAGATTATAATGAGAAATTGACATCCATCGAAAATACTGTTGGTCGAACAATGTTTTGCGACTTTGGTACAATCCCTTTTCCCTTGAGTGAAACTTGGACAATCAATGCTCATATCTGGTCTGCTACTGGACAAGATTTCTATCGCTCTACTAGAGAGGTTGTACTTGTTGGAGCCGATGGTGTGATATTTATGGCTGACTCACAGGACAGTCTTTTAGATGAAAATCTCGCCAGTTGGAAAGAACTTATGTCGATGATTACAGAAGAAGAGCGACCGTTACCTGTTGTGATATGCCTAAATAAACAAGACCTCTCTAATATTCTTGATGAAGAACAGCTGAGATTCCACCTAAGGCTTCCATCATCTGTACCTGTATTCAAAAGCATCGCTAGCGAAGGTCATAATATCCTAGAGGCTTTCCAATATATTTTCCAAGCGGCAATGCGAGCCAGCGTATTAGCAAGACCTGTTTCATAATAAACTGCCATGCCCTTACAAACTTGATTTCAACAAACCATTTATACGAACTATAATGACTTGAGTCTTAGTCTATTGTAATTCTATATCTATGATTTTATCAATCTGAGGCTAGCTGAATTGAGTTCTGTGAAAAATAATACGAAAATAGTATTTGTAACTGGCGGAGTCCTGTCTGGTATTGGTAAAGGTGTGACAACTGCAGCAATCGCCAAGCTGTTGCAGTTCCGTGGCTATAATATCCGGATAATCAAAATTGATCCATATCTCAATATTGACCCCGGTACGCTCAACCCAATTGAACATGGAGAAGTTTTTGTCACAGATCAAACGTGGACCTTTACCCCCGTGGATGGCGTAGACTTTATCATCTCTGAAATAGACCTCGATTTTGGTACATATGAACGTTTCACAGGAATGAATGTTCATCCATCACAGAATATCACATCAGGACAGATTTACATGTCTGTAATCCTCGAAGAGAGGAAGGGCGGATTCTTGGGTAGAACCGTTCAAATAATTCCACATATCACTGACCGAATAAAACAAAGAATCTGGGATGTTATAAAGAAAGAACCGGTACCTGATATTCTACTAGTTGAAATTGGTGGAACAGTTGGTGACATAGAGGCTATGCCCTTTCTTGAAGCAACACGGCAACTTATACGAGAAGTAGGAAAGAATCAAGTAGCCGTTGTTCATGTCACACTCGTTCCTTATGTAAAATCAGTTGGCGAATTCAAGACGAAACCAACACAACACAGCGTAAGGACCCTCCAGAGTTTAGGGCTTCAACCTGATATAATGGTCTGCAGATCAGAAAAGTCTTTGACAAAATCCGCAAAAGCAAAAATTGCGTTATTCTGTAATGTATCAGAAGAACACGTTATTTCAAATCCTGATATATCTATAATATATCAACTTCCTCTCTCCTTTGAAGAGGAAGGTCTTGGCCACATTCTTGTTGATCTTTTTGCACTTGAACCCCGCAATCCAGATATTGAATCTTGGCAGAATATTGTTGAATCATTTACGACGCCAGAACGTAAAATTGTAATTGCAATGCCTGGCAAATATACGACACTTGGTGATTCATATAAGAGCATCAATGAGGCACTTTTTCATGCAGCAGCTGTACATAATGCTCAAGTTGAGATAAAGTGGATTGAAACCGAAGAGCGTGCAACAGAAACATGCCTCAGAGAAGACCTTGCAGATGTTGATGGAATACTTCTTACACCTGGATTTGGTTCTCGTGGAGTTGAAGGCATGATTTGTGCTGCAACCTTGGCACTTCATTTAAAAATTCCTCTTCTTGGAATCTGTTATGGTGCACAGCTATCAACCATTGCGTTCGCTCGAGAGATTATGGGTTGGAAAGGTGCTAACACAACGGAAGTTGATCCTGACAGTCTCTATCCTGTAGTTGACTTGTTAGATGAACAAAAGCTTACTGAAGACAAAGGAGGTACGATGAGACTTGGTGGTCATGAAGTGATAATTAAAGAAGGTACCCGTTTGTATGAACTCTATACCCAACATCAAGTTCGTGAGAGATTTCGTCATAGATTCCATTTAATTGAGAGATATTTGAGCAAGATGTCAGAAAAAGGTCTCATAGTGTCTGCATACGATTCTACCAATCGGATTATCAATGCCATTGAGCTCACAAACCATCCATTTTGGATTGGAGTTCAATATCACCCTGAGTTTATATCTCGACCTGGAAACCCACATCCACTTTACTTGGGACTAATAAAGGCCGCTCTGGAATATAAGATAGAGAGAGTGAAATCTGGTGGACAAGAATCTTGATAGACTTCTATCACAATTAGTTGAAGAAATAGAACGAGTTGAAGTAACGAAGCATCAGTTTGGTAAGGTCATGACCCTCATAAAAGAAAAAATCAATCTCACGAAGTTTCCAGCAATAGCATCCAACATAATTGATTCTGAGTTTACCAAAAAAATAGAACCTACTAGTCTTTCAGGTCTGAAAATAACCGGAGTGGATGGAGGCTTAGTCCGGAGACGCTTCCGATCTATGGATTTAGTTCTTACGAGGGGTATTGCAGTTCTCTTTCAATTTGGTCCCGAAGAAGGTCCTATCGTTGATTTCTATCCCGACCCTTTTCCAGAACCGCAGGTACGGCCTATGATGCTAACATTATCTGCCTCAGAATTGGATCAATTGTCATCATTGGAGCGAGTTGCTGCAGAGCTACGTGTCATTCTTGCAGTTTTGGATGAATTCTATACAGATATCATTCTTGTTGATGGTTCTATTTTCTATCATCCAAGAGACCGACCTCAGAGTGGATCAATAGTCTACGAGAAATTTCAAGAAGTACTATCGTTATACAGACAACTCTACAACAAAGCTAAGAAAAAAAACACTTCTCTCGTCGGAATTGTGAAAGATAGTAGATCTGGCCGATTGACTAGCTTTCTTGGAGATATTCTCCCCCATGTCATTCGTGATCCAGCTATCTTTGAATTGATGCAAGGTGTTGATTACAGGTGGTTACTAAAAATCTCAAGAGACTGTGATATTCTTGACACTTTTTTGGAAGAAGGGGAACGCTCATTCATATTCAAATATTCATCCGAACTACAGACTAATTCCAATTCATTATCCGAGAATCTGACTCCTTGGGCATCATCAATATGGGTGACCTATCTTAAAACTGCGATAAATGACCTACCTCTACGAATAGAGTTCCTTTCTGATGATAGTACAGAGAGTATTTGGAAAATAGATAGAGCCTTAGCTGTGATACTTCCTCTCTCTTGGCAACATCCTGAATATGGCATTCCTACGCCTATTCTTGAAGCTGATACAAGAGCAAAAATCACAATGAATGAAACACAATTAATTATTGATCGACTAATGGCCCTGTCAGGGCTCACATATACAACACTTGAAAAACGAAGGTCTAGAAACCCTTTCGGAGGTGGATAATTAGTGACAGAATATCAAGCATCAGCCAGACTCGGTACCGTGGTCAGTACAGATGCAGGTCCAAATGTGATGGAGTTTTCTTTTGTAGTTGAAGGTAGCTCTGATGAAGTAATAGCAAAACGTGGGGAATTCATTTCAGTAGTTACTGAAAATGGGACTGTAATTGCAAGAGTACAAGATATGATTCAGTTCAATCGATATTATCAACACGCAGAAGCTGTTAGAGAGTACCAATCTCGAGGCGAACCACTTCGCTCTATTTTTCCTACTGACCGTTGGCAGTATACCATTGCAAAAGCAAAGGTATTAGGGTTATGGCTAGATGGATTCACAGCTCGCCCTTATTTTGCAGTTTCTCCCGGAGCTGTTGTAAGAGGAATTGATGAGGACACCTTAGCCTCATTTCTTAAACTTGATATTAGTAATGGACTTCGTCTTGGTCGTCTAGCATATCAAAAATTAGACTTCACTCCATCTTTGGACCGTCTTATATCAAAACACTTGGCTATACTTGCAATGAGTGGTGCTGGCAAATCATATTTTGTTTCAGTACTATTAGAAGAATTACTCTCTCGTAGCAAGAATCAAGGGAGATTGGCAGCGATTGTAATAGATGTTCATGGTGAATATAGTTACCTAAAGGACATCACTGCTGAGGATCTTAACCTCTCCTCAAATGACTTTGAAATTGAACACATCCGTGCTTCACATATTCAAATCCCTGTTCATGCCCTTGCCGCAGAAACGATTAGCTCATTTGTTTCTGACATGAGCCCAATTCAGGTACGAGATTTACGTCGTGTCATCTCTGAGATGAAAGAAACAATAAAATCAGGTTACAATCTCGATGATATTATTGACCGTGTGAGAGAAGATGAAACCATCAGTAAAAACACAAAAGAAGCCCTAATTGGGTGGTTAATCAATCTCAATGATACAAATCTATTCGGCAAGAGTTCTCTTCCTGATGTCAAGAAAATTGTCAGACCTGGAAAAATAACACTTGTAGATCTTAGCGACTTCATCAGTTTGAAGAAAAAGCAGATAGTAGTATCTCATTTGGCAGGAGAGCTACTTAATCTCCGTAGAAGAAATGAAATACCTCCGTTCCTCCTTGTGCTTGAAGAGGCTCATCAATTCTGTCCTGAGAGTCGTCATGAACTAGCTCTTCCCAAAGGTCGTATTGAAAC